>NZ_JARXAI010000042.1 GCF_029865925.1 Sphingorhabdus sp. | reverse complement strand
GCTAAATGCTCCGATGAGGTAACCACCACCAGGACTTATGCGGACGACGCAGAAATTCCCCCTCAAGACCCTAACAAGAGCGTGTCTCGCTCCATCTACCCGAACGACGACGGCACTAAAACTATTGTGGATGACACGGAGAACGTGGCCCGCGACTGTAAGCCTGCCGAAGTTAAAAAACAAAAAGCCGAATGGGATGCGGGAAAAGCGGAACGGGTAGCAGAACAAGTTCGCCAGAAGGCGGTAAGTGAAAATATTCTGAAGCTATATGGCGGCATGAACTTCAATGACCCCGAAATGGTAGCGCGCTTCACGCGCGAAGTCGAAAAGCTTGCCGGTTTTCGCAAAATCGAACATCTTGGCGATGGCGTATTCATGGTCGACTACAGCACTAGCGGTCGCCTCGCTGATGGTTTTGCATTCCCCATCTTCCCGAGTGTCAGTGTAGGCGCGCCCATGCTGTATGTAACCCGTTTAGATGATGGGAACCTCAGTGTCGTGGCGCCAGCATTCCGCGTCGTTCCTGATGATGAGAAGTCCTCCGCTGGCGAGGCTCGTAACGAGGCTGGTCAACAAGAGAAAAAGGCAATTCCGGTAAAAGGCAGCTTCACACTGACGACAGATGCTCCGATACTTATGAGCAACAGCAAGAGCGGCGCGGTAACAGCCGGCACACTCAAAACGTTGCGTTGGGATATTGGCCCTGGGCCCAGTGAAGCGCCAAAGGCGCTGTTGAAGCTTGCCCCTTAAGGGACTGGCCAAACCTCTGCGAGGCAGAGGGCCCGTTGCCTTGGTTGGCGACGGGCCAGGGCATCGCGAGGCTGCAATGCTGACCCGATCCATAGCAGATTACTCGGTCTATCAATGCATTTGACTTAAAGAAATATTGAGGTTCAGAAAATGTTTCGTCCCGAATTTATTGCACGCATTCGCTATGAATTTGATAAGACTATGGCGGCAGGCCCAATCGCACTGATTGGTTGGCTTGGTCTTATCTCGCTCGCAATTATTACGGTGGCTGGTGCCGTAGTCTCCCTTTTCAGCATCGTGCCTGAGGGCGATGAGGACATTAGCTTTATTGAGGGCTTTTGGGCTTCGCTGATGCGAACGCTAGATTCTGGAACCATGGGCGGCGATGAGGGGTGGGGTTTCCGCATCGTCATGCTGCTCGTGACCTTGGCGGGCATATTTGTTGTCTCCGCACTTATTGGTGTTCTCAGCACCGGGCTTGACAGCAAACTCGAAGAACTGAGCAAGGGGAAGTCGAAGGTTCTCGAGAAAAACCATACGATCATATTCAACTGGTCCGAGTCGATTTTTGACGTCATCCGTGAAATTGTCATCGCGAACGAAAGTAGCCGTAAGCCGCGCATTGTCATCATGGCTGACATGGACAAGGTAGCCATGGAAGAAGAGATCGCCGACAAAATCAAAGACCTGAAGAATACGCGCGTTATCTGTCGCAGCGGCGATCCAACCGTCCTTTTTGACATCGGGCTTGCTAGTCCCGAGACATGCCGGTCTGTCATCATCATGTCTCCTGAGACTGATGATGCGGATCCACAGGTGATTAAAACGATCTTGGCACTGGTGAATGACCCAGACCGCCGCCCTGATAAATTCCAAATCGCTGCAGAACTGCGCGAGGCGGAAAGTGTAGATTTGGCGCGTGTAGTTGGCGGGAACGAGGTGCAAATTGTGTTGGCCGACGACCTTATAGCGCGCGTAATGGTTCAATCCACCCGCGAGCCAGGGCTGTCGGCTGTGTTTGTTGAATTACTCGATTTCGACGGCTGCGAAATTTATGTGGTTGAACAGCCAAAACTTTCCGGAAAATCATTCGGCGAAGCGGTGATGGCCTATGACACGTCGAGCGTCATCGGTGTCTGCAGCGCCGAGGGCGTCGTTTCCCTCAACCCGCCGAGCAACCTGCCGATTACAGAAGACATGTCGATGGTTTTGATTGCGGAGGATGACTCCACAATTCTACTCGATGGAAAAGCAACGAACGTTGCCATTCCGTCTTTAGGAAAAGCGGCGGCGGTCCTTCCAAAACCGGAACGCACCCTCATCCTTGGCTGGAACCGACGCGCCCCAATTATTGCAAGCGAGCTCTCGCGCTATGTTGGCCCGGGTTCTTTACTTACAATCGCCGCTGATGTGCCGGAGATTGAGCAGGCGGTTGCGGATATCGTCGTCGACAGTAAAAATCAGAAAATCGAACTTAAAAAGGTCAATACGGGACGCTGGGCGGACATTTCTTCGCTCGATCCGCTCTCTTATGATCAGGTTCTCGTTTTGGCGCATAACGACCATATGTCGGCTCAGGCCGCTGATACCCGGACTTTAGTAAGTTTGTTGCATCTGCGTAAGATGAAAGAAACCGATGATCGAAATATAAGCATCGTCAGCGAGATGGTGGATGTCCGGAACCGCACATTGGCAAGCGTCACGAACGTCAATGATTTCGTCGTTAGCAACAAGCTGGTGAGCCTGATGCTGGCACAAGCATCCGAAAATGAGCACCTTGAGGCAATCTTTACAGATTTGCTGGACGATGGCGGTTCCGAAATCAGCATGCGTCCCGCAGAGAATTATGTGACCCTTGGCCAAGACACAACCTACCAAGAGGCAGTCCAGGCCGCATTAGCTCGAGGCGAAGTTGCCATCGGTCATCATATTTTGAACCAGACGGAAGCTGACGGCATCGGGCAGAGCGGGATTATCATCAACCCAATAAAATCGACGGCCGTTCGCTACAATGCGGGGGATCGCATTATCGTCTTGGCGGAATGAGGGGCTTTCCTGAGTGATGCCAACTCGGGGACCAACTTCCCTTAAAACACTATATTTAATCATGGCTGAGCGCCGATATGAAGGGTGATAATAAGATGGCCGACGAAATTGATTTTGAAATCAAAGGACAGGAATTGCAGTTTGTCGAGATTGAACTCGATCCGGGTGAGAGCGCCGTTGCAGAAGCCGGCGCGCTCGTGTGGAAGGATGCCTCGGTCGGTATGACCACCGTATTTGGTGATGGCAGCGATGACCAGAGCGGCAGTTTTATGAGTAAGCTGGTTGGCGCAGGCAAGCGGTTGGTGACGGGGGAAAGCCTGTTTACAACGGTATTCACGCACAATGGTCAGGGAAAAGCCAAGGTCGCCTTTGCCTCCCCGACACCGGGCGCAATTTTGCCACTCAAGCTAAGCGATTATGGCGGGACGTTGATCTGCCAAAAGGACAGCTTTCTTGCCGCTGCAAAGGGCGTGTCCATTGGCATTGCGTTTCAGCGCAAAGTGATGACCGGTCTGTTCGGCGGCGAAGGCTTTATCATGCAGAAGCTGGAAGGCGATGGATGGGTGTTCACGCAAATGGGCGGCACCTTGGTAGAGCGCGAGCTGGCCGCTGGCGAGGAGATCCACGTCGATACCGGCTGTTTGGCTGCATTTACACCGACGGTAGACTTCGACCTTGTCACAGCTGGCGGCGTTAAGTCTGTATTGTTTGGCGGCGAGGGTCTCTTCTTTGCCCGTCTTCGCGGGCCAGGCCATGTCTGGATCCAATCGCTTCCGTTCTCACGTCTTGCTGGACGGATGCTGGCTGCAGCCGGACCGCGCGGCGGAGAAAATCGGGGAGAGGGTTCCGCACTCGGAATGCTCGGTAATTTCGTTCAGGGTAATAACTAGCGTCCGTCTGGCTGCCTCAACATTTGCGGTGGCGTGACCGCCATTCGGATCAAGATGGCGGGGATCGCGCAATATCTGATGAAAGTTTCGAGCTGGCGTTTGAGGGTCCATTGGGGGACGCATATGATATCATTACAAAAACCGGCAGTAGCCGAAATAACCCACCCACGCCTTAATCGAATAGCGCTTCCCACTTTTTTGTTCGGTTTCTGCGCCGCTTTTGTTGTGCCAAGCTCGGCAGCTTATGCAGCTACGGATTATAAAAAGTCGTCACAGATTGAAGCAAGTCAAGGATTTGCAGACAATCTGGCACGGCCAAAGACCTTGAAAAATTCTGTTGGGGCGGTCGATGGAAAAACGAACTGGCGCGGCAAAAAAGGTCGCTGTCTGCTCAAAATATCGGGAAAAAAATTCATCGACGGCCAGTGCTGGGTGCGTCTGGAAACGGGGGGTAGCTTCCAAATTATGTCCCTAAATGAGAGCTATATTGCTCAACTTTTGAGGCTAGACGGCGAAGCGATTGGATATTGGAACGAAACAGCGGGCTCAACGCACGCGCATGCAACTTTAGGCGTGATGAACAGGTCAGGCGCATGTTGGAAGAGCCGTAAAGCTGAAATTTGTGCGTGGTCTCTTTAAGGCCACGGTTAGCTCCGGCAAGAGCCCCATATCGGCGTGGCATATGCCGCGCCTGATCCCGCCACTTTGCTTAATCGATTAAGGGGCGCGATATATTCCGGAAATACCCCCGTTTTCTGGATGGTGCCATTCTTCCGGCGCCAGCGACCAAAGCCACTCAGTGAATTGTTCAAGCTGTTCTTCGCTTGCTGGAGGAGTGTTGTAACAGCTCAATTCGGTGGCAACCAAGTCCCCCCAAAACGTAAAAGTATCTTAGCTGCCACTGCAGCTTGAAGGTATTTCTGGCATCAATTAGATTTTGATAGCTTGCAATTGCTTCAGCCGTTTATCGGCTTTCCTGTTGACGATGGCGACAGATTTTCGTCTTCGTTTGATCTCACTGGATTAGTTGATGACCACGTTAAAGTCGTCACCGTCCTTGACCAATGCCTAAGTATGGAACGCAAATGTGCCGCCATCTTGGGGCCGATTGGATACTGTTTTATTTTTAGGATGGTGAAGCAGCCAGACATCGCAAAACCATAGTCCTACTATTCCCCCAATCACCAGGACTGGCAAGCAGGCTGAAGATTAGCTGGTTATTCCCAAGGCAATTCGAGCTTGAGCTTCGCTTTCACTGGTATCAGCCAAGGACCAGCCCGAGGTAAGCAATCGGGCTGTGTACTGGCGATTATAAATGAACGAGGCAATCAACTGCCAAATTCCAAACGTGAAAATGCTGAAAATCAAATGCAGTGCCGCAATGCTTATCTCACCACGGAACAGCGGTACAAACCAACCAAAGCAGAAATATGTCGGACTGAACCCATAATATCCGTTTTTCGTCAAACCGGATTGGGAGTGACGAACTACAACACGCTTCTGCCGATAAAAAATCAGCAGCAGAAATGGCGAAAGCATGATCAGAACGATCAGTGCTACAATAAGCCCACTCCATATTGAAATATTATCCATGGTTTCCCCCACCCCGATAACTAGCTACTCAAATTGAAAGATGGTCAATGGAATGTCAAATTCATTTGTAACGGTTTGGCTCGTTCAGTTTTTGATTGGATCTTTTGCAATGGCAGCCTTGTGCACAATTGCGGCCGTTCAGTCTGCCCATCCGCTTGCCCAAAAGCAGTCGCTCAAATAAGCATACAACACATCCGGTCCTGGCAGCATCGGGCGTGCGACCCTAAAAAGTCTTCGAGTTCAAGCCCGGCAATTGACTGTATATCTAGGCATTTCGGCGGCTGGTTCCGACCCAAATATGTTAGCTCAAATCGACATAAATAAAGTTTGCATTATCATCAAATCATGGCACTGGATGCGTTAATAAAATCTTTTTATATTATTATTACAGTATAGTTACGCGAAATGGAGTGTTTATGGAACTTAGCAAAGCAATACTGAGCACAACGCTTGCGGCGGTAGCGTTTAGTCTATCGTCGGCTGCGCTGGCGCAGGAGGTTGGCGACTGGGTGTTGTCCCCTTGGCAGGGCAGTCGTGAATATTACCCAGGGGTGATTGAATCGCGCAGTGGCTCGGTAGTGACGGTCCGCTTCGACGATGGA
>NZ_JARXAI010000014.1 GCF_029865925.1 Sphingorhabdus sp. | reverse complement strand
TCACCAACCCGCCGCTCTGGGACGAAGCAAGGCAGATCGTCATCGCATATGACAGCGCCAATCGCGTCATCTGCGGCTTCCGCTTCGAGGAAGAGAAACGCGCGCTCGTGCCACTGTGGCGGCAAGATGGTTTGGGCTGCGCCAGCCACATGCTGCATTTCCCCGAAAGTGGCCTGATTTGCACTAATGATTATCAGCGCCGCTAAGCAATCGTTCTGCTCGATATCTCCAGCGGAGCGACCGTTGCGCGGGTTGAAACAGGTGGGTTGATGCAAGGCGTGGTGTTTCCCTCACCAGGCTGGAATCAAGATTTCTATTGGTGCTCGATGGATCAGCTGACGCGGATCGCGTTGACCTGATCCGCGCAGCCGAACTTATGTCTGTGCAGCGATAAAATTGAGGATGAGATCGACAAGCTGTTCCGGCTGATCTTCCTGACAAAAATGGCTGGCGTCAATCCGGCAATGTGGTTGCCCCTTAGCGCCCGGAATGCGCCGCTGAATTTCCGTATCAAGATGACCTAGCACTTTGTCCTGCTCGCCAAAGCAAGTGAGCACCGGCTTTTCGAAGCGTTCGAGCTGTGCCCAAGCCGCATAATTTTCGGCGACAGACAGATGGTCAGGGGTCACAGGCACGAGCAAGGGAAACTGGCGCGCGCCGGCCTTGAAACGCTCATCGGGGAACGGCGCATCATAGGCTGCGATTTCGGCGCTGGTCAGTCTGCGATTACAGCCGCCATCAACGATCCGGCCGATTTTGAATTCGGGCGTGGCCTGGCTGAATGCAGACCAGCCATCGAAACCCGAACCAATATTCTCGCCAACGGGCAGATAGGTGTTTGAAATCACTAACCGAGCAAAACGATCCGGAAAAGCGGCGACCAATCGCAGCCCGATCAACCCGCCCCAATCCTGACAGAACAGCGTGATGTTATGCAGATCAAGCTGCGTCAGCCAGTCGCTTATCCAAGCGACATGGCGTTCATAGCTATAATCGTCACGACTGGCAGGCTTGTCAGACTTGCCAAAGCCAATCAAATCAGGTGCCAGCACGCGATGGCAAGCGGCGGCGAGCGGTGGTATAAATTTGCGGTAGAGATATGACCAGGTCGGCTCTCCATGCAGCAGCAGGATTGGCGCAGCGTCGCGGGGGCCTTCATCGACATAATGAAGCCGCAAGGGTGGTGTGCCCTGCGTATTAACCTCAACATAATGTGCAGCGAAGGGATAGTCCGGAAGGTCGGCGAAAGCGGCCTCGGAGGTGCGCAAGACCTTCATCGCTAAAGCACTTTTAGGATGCAGTCGACGAAGCCTTGCGGATCATTTTCTTGGATGAAATGGCCGCCCTTCAAAGTGCAATGCGGCTGACCCGCAGTACCAGGAACGCGGCCAATGAACCTGCTCTCGCCGCCGCGTGTCACTGGGTCGCCATCGCTAAAGCAGCACAGGAACGGCTTGTCCCATTGCTCAAACACCTGCCAAGCGCGCTTCTGATCGGGGATCGCTACATTATTCTCGAAAGGAACGAAGGTTGGGAATATGCGGGCCCCAGCCTTGTAGCTGCTGTCCGGAAACGGTGCGTCATAAGCGGCAATCTCGGCAGCACTAAGCGCGCGCTTTGATCCAGCGTTGACAATTTTACCGATCGGAAAGAACGGGCTCCATTGCGAAAAGGCACGCCAAATGGCAAACGCGCGCGGTGCGGGGCCGCCTTCGGGCAAGCCGCCATTGGACAATACCACGCTGGCAAAGCGATCGGGCATTTCCGCTACAAGGCGCAGACCGATCAACGACCCCCAATCCTGACAGACGAGCGTCATGTTACTCAGGTCAAGCGCCTCTATCCATTGGCGCATCCAGCCAACGTGGCGGGCATAGCTGTAATCTTTTTTCTTGGTTGGCTTGTCCGATTTTCCAAATCCAATCAGGTCAGGCGCGACCACGCGAAAGCCTGCCGCGACTACCGGGCCGATCATATGGCGGTAGAGATAGCTCCAGCTTGGCTCACCATGCATCATCAGCACCACCGGCGCATCGCGCGGCCCTTCATCGACGTAATGCACGCGCAATGGCGTGCCGTCGGAGGGATCGGCAATCTCCAGATAGTTTGGCGCAAAAGGGAAATCGTCAATTGCCGCAAAGGCGCTTTCGGGTGTGCGAAGGACTTTCAAGAGATACTCCCTAAGATAATGTTATTGGCACTTTGAGTGCCATATTATGAATGACGGGTCAAGAAGCCGGCCCAACCTTCTTCGTGTCAACCAACCGAAACCCGATATGATCTGTTCCAAGCCCGCGTTCCTGAAACTGGCGCGCGGCGGGGCGATAGCGGGCGCAATAATTAGCAGCGCAGAGGTAGGAGCCGCCTTTAATGACGTTTACCGATTCGCTGGCGTCGGCGCGCGATCCGCTGGCGCTGGTCCATTCCCAGACATTACCGATCATATCGTAAAGTCCAAATCCGTTTGGTTTGAAGCAGCCCACGGGCGCACGACCGATATAGCCATCAGTGTTTACGTTTTTGACCGGGAAAACCCCCTGATAATAATTTGCTTGCGGCTGGCCCTTCACATCAACCGGCTCCGGCAAAGCCGCCGCGCCGCCGCGCGCGGCATTTTCCCATTGCGCCTCGCTCGGCAATTCCTTCCCGACCCATTGCGCATAGGCCTCTGCGTCCTGATAGGCGATCTGGACAACGGGTTCGCGATCTCGCCCGACAATACTCTCCTTCAACCCCGAAGGGTGCCGCCACTGCGCGCCCGGTACCCAGCGCCACCAGCGCGGGTCTGCGTCCGAGGGAATATTGAATACAGCTGAACCAGGCACCAGCATTTCCGGCGGCGCATTGGGCAGCTTGGGCGGATTACGTTCCGACATTGTCTTGTAACCAGTCGCCTTTACGAAGGTTGCGAATTCGGCATTGGTCACTTCATGCGCGTCGATCCAAAATCCCTTGACTGTAACGGTCTGCGGAGGGCCTTCTTCAGCGTAATGCGGATTGTCCCCCATCACGAAACTACCGCCGGGCACCCACAACATCTTGTTACCGGATTGGCCAGTGCAGACTGTTTCGGGCGGCCCAGATGCATCACCGCAAGCAGACAACAGCAGCAGAGCTAGAGCAAAGCCAAAGCGCTGCATCAATCCTCCGGCATTCCGGCCATAGCATCGCCGAGCAAACGCCGCACGACAGCCTTGGCGTCCTCAAAAGGCAATTCCTGATCATGCCGCAGCAGCCGCCATGTCTGGAAGCTCAGGATGACATTTAGACCATGGGTACCCGCCACATCGGCCTTTACCATCGCTGGCAAATATGACCCAATGGTATCAGATTCGAGCCGCAGCATCCGGCGATAGTCCTGCATCAGATAGGGCGACTGGAAACGTTTGAGATTGGCTGAAATCCGATAAGGCAGAATGGTTTCGAAAACCATCGCCCGACGATCAGCGATGTCGAATAGCTTTTCCCGCCAAGTAGCGCCCGTTGGCGGCTGGAGAATGATGGGCATAACCTGCGCCTCAATCTCCTCGCCCATTTCGCGGTAAAGCTCATCCATATCGTCAAAGTGTCGAAAAACCGAACGGAGACCGACGCCTGCCACCTCCGCAACCCGCGCAGCACCTGGTGCAACATCACCTTTACCGACAAGATCGAGCATCGCTGCGACAATCTTACTCCGGCTGGATCGGCTTCTTTCGCGGCGGCCATCAGTCAGTGGCACTTCCGATCGTGATGTCATTTTGTACGATACGTTGGTCATAGGCCCCTGTTTTGCGGCAAATGGGTGCCGGCGCAAGCGACAAAAGCGATTGCAAATATATTTTGGCACAATTAATGCCAATAACAATCCGCCAAGCTATCTGGGAAGAATGAGGGTAAAGATGCCAAGAATAGTGCTCATTTTGGGGGCGTCTGCCCTGCTGCTTTCTGCCGTTCCCGTGTCGGCGCAAGACAATGTGCGCGAAGCTTGCATGCCCGACATCGTTAAATATTGCTCCGCAGAATTGGGAACATTTAACCGCGAAAATGTCCGCGCTTGTCTGATCAAGAATATCAAAAAAACATCACCCGCATGCCAGAAGGCCGCAAAGGCGCGGCGCGATGCCGAGCGCGCCAAGACAAGGAGCAATTAGAGACATGACTATATGGATAATCTGGGTCACAGCATTGCTCTCTTATGGCATATTTCGGCTCTGGTATGACAATTGGTCCGGTCCCCTGAAACCTGCCGAGATTGATGCGTTTCTGGCACAAGTGGCGGGTCGTTTCGAGGGCACAGGCAATCGCGCGGATGTTATGCGGGCTTTCCTTGAAGCCGATGACGGCCGCGAGTTTGTCATGCTCAATCTGGTCAAGGCGCAGATGGAGCAGGTTGAGGACCCAAAAACGGGGCAAATGGTTCAAGGCTTTGATCTGCTCAAGCGCTATTCGAAACGCTTCATGTCGGTTCTGTTCCGCACGGGCGGCTATCCCGGCATGGTCGGACGCAAGGTTGGCGGCTATATTGATGCGTGGAACACCGAGGCGGATCCCGACTGGACGATCTTTGGCCTGATGCGCTACCGCAGTCGCCGCGACATGATGAAGCTCGTGATGGACCCCCTATTTACCGAAGGCCATTCCGATAAGCTATTGGGTACGCTTGCTACATTCTCATTCCCTACGCAGCGCGTTGTGTCTTTTTATCTCAGTCCACGGGTAACTGTTGCGCTGGTTCTGGCTCTGCTTGCTGCGCTGACACACATTGCACTGCTGACAAGCGCAGGATGAATGTGCGACCGACAGAGCCACAAATAATGCGCTGGACACGGCGATCATGGATGCGGCTTGCCACGATAAATGCTCTTATATCGATCACCGCACTTATCCTCTCCACTCATCTGTCTGAGCATATGTCGGCGCTTGTGCGCCTCGGCGCCCAAATTCAATTTATGCACAGCATGGCCAGCATAGCTTGCGCCACTTTCATGAATGTCGGGGCCGGTTCCGCGCGGCACGCCCCGGCCTTTTTACTGGGCGGATCGCTTTTGTTTGCGTTGCTTCACTATGGCGTCGCGTTGGGTTTTTGGGGTTTGGCCGACTGGTTGACCGCTATTGCAGGGGTCTTGATGGCAAGTGGCTGGGCGATCATGTTTTTTGCCGGACGGAATATCGATTAATAAAGTGAGGATTGGGAAGATATTGGGAATGCGCACACTCACATGGATAAAGGCATTGGCACCTATTGCCCTTTCGGGCTTTGCAGGATGAGCGTTTTCCTACCTCCGAGTAACAACGAGCAGTATCATGGCTCGCGCTACTCTGCGTGGTTTTTGGCTTTATATGGCATCGTCTGGATCGTTCCGGGGATGATCCACAGTTTCCTGCCCGACGGTGGCGCGGGTGTTATTGCAGGGCTGGATCTCAGCCATAATCCCACAATGATTTTTGGCCTGTTTGCGTGGGCGGGGGCAACTCAGATTGCGCATGGCATCGTCACCCTCGTGGTCGCATTGCGTTACCGCGCATTGGTGCCGCTATTTCTTATTGTGTCTTTTATCGAGCGCCTGATGCTCAGCTGGTCCGGTTGGATAAAGCATGCACCCGTCAGCGGCCATCACCCGCCCGAACATTATAGCAGCCTAGTTTTTCTACCCGTTATATTGCTGTTTCTGTGGCTTTCAGTGCGGCGCTCGAGCTTACACCAACCGGAGATTTCTGCATGAAAAAACGCACATGGATCGGAGCTTTGGCGCTATTGATCGGCGCGGGCTATTTGGGTTTTCAGCAGTATAAAATCTATCTGCCCGGTATCATTGGCGAATGGTTTGAACCCATTGCCGAAAACCGCCCAATTGAATGGGCGCAGGGCCCTGCGGCGGCGCCCTCCGACAAACGTCCACCCAATGTGATCTTGATTGTCGCCGACGATCTGGGGATGAACGACATTTCGCTGTACGGTGGCGGGGTTGCCGGTGGGGCAGTGCCCACCCCCAATATCGATTCGATTGCCAAACAGGGTGTCAGCTTTGCCAATGGCTATGCCGCAAATGCCACCTGCTCGCCTTCCCGCGCGGCCTTGATGACGGGGCGTTATCCAACGCGGTTCGGTTTTGAATTTACCGCCGTTCCAGCTGCTTTTGTTTCAAGCCTAGCGCATAACAACGGGACGTCACCTTATCCGACGATCTATCATAAAGAATTGAATCACGACCTGCCCGCTTATGCCGACATGGGGGTGCCCAATGCGGAAATCATGTTGCCAGAGGTGCTGAAAGCCAAGGGTTATCATAACATCCACATCGGCAAATGGCATCTGGGTGAAGCCAAACCATACCGGCCAACGTCACAGGGTTTTGACGAAAGTCTTGGCATGCGTGCGGGTGGAGATTTGTTTATGGCCGAAGACGATCCCCAGGTCGTCAATGCAAAGCTCCCATGGGATCCAATAGACCGCTTTTTATGGGCAAATCTGCCGCATGCCGTCTATTGGGGGGACAGTCAGCGCTTTCGTCCCAAAGGCCATCTGACCGACTATTTCACCGACAATGCGCTGGCCGCGATTGACGCAAACAAGAACCGGCCCTTCTTCATGTATCTCGCCTATAATGCGCCGCACACCCCGTTACAGGCGCTGAAATCGGATTATGACGCTCTGCCGCAGATCAAAGATCATACCCAGCGCGTCTATGGCGCGATGATGCGCCAACTTGACCGGCGGATTGGCGATGTCCTGCAAAAACTGAAGGATACAGGGCTCGACAACAATACGCTGGTTATCTTCACCAGCGACAATGGCGGGGCGTGGTACACGGGCATAAAGGACCACAACACGCCCTATCGCGGGTATAAAGGTACGTTCTTCGAAGGCGGCATCCATGTGCCGATGCTGATGCGCTGGCCGGGCAGAATCGCGCCGGGTACCGTGCGCAACGATGTCGCTCAGCACCTTGATATGTTTGCAACGATTGCAGCGGCAACCGGTGCAAGCATACCCAATGATCGCAAAATGGATAGCTTCAACCTATTTGGCACTGGGCAAAAACGCGACATCACCTTCTGGCGTTCGGGGCATTACCGCGTTGTCCGCGCCGGCGACTGGAAATTGCAAGTTTCCAAACGTCCTGACACGGCGTGGCTGTTCAACCTGGCCACCGATCCTACCGAGCAAATCAACTTGGCCGCCAAGGAGCCCGCACGCGTGGCGGAACTGCGCAAGTTGATCGACGCACAAAATACCGGTTTACCCAAGCCATTATGGCCCGGCCTACTCGAGGGCGCGATCCGGATCGACGTTCCTCTCAATGCGCGGTGGAAGAAGGATCAGGAATATGTCTATTGGGCCAACTAAGCACGCACTAATGTTGGGGGCATGTTGTTAGCTATTACCGGAGTCTTCCTCTCAGGCCACTTATAGTGTGCGCAGAATGGCTCCGGTCCAAAGCCTTTTCTAGTACGGTGGGCATGGATCTGTTATCGTAGTTGAATAAACGTTCAATATTTGATACAACTATATTATGCCTCGAAATTCTGACGCGCGTCGCCAAAATATTATTGCTTCGGCAATCGGTGTTATAGCTGAATATGGAATAGTTGAATTCACGTTCAATAAGGTGGCGAGACAAGCAAACGTCTCTGCAGCGCTGATCGTCCACTATTTTGGTAGTAAAGAAGCCCTCCTCGAAGCTGCCTTCCGATCTGTGGTGCGTCAGTTAAACAATCAGGCAGCAGTGCGCATCGGGCTTGCTGCGGGGCCGCGTGCGCGCATAGAGGCACTGGTGGATTCACATCTGGGGCATAATGAATATGCCGAGGATAGTGCCCGAATTTGGCTGTCCTTTTGGGGACAGACGCTGCATGTGTCGCAACTTGCCCGCGTGCAGCGCGCACATCAAAAGCGCATGTTGTCCAACCTTAAATTTGATTTGCGCCAGTTGGTCGACGCGCGTGATGTATCGCCCATGGCGGACACCATAGCCGCGATGATCGATGGCGTTTGGCTGCGCGCAGCTATGAATGGCGGCCGGGCATTACAAATTGGCTTAGCGCGGGACCTTATCTTTGATTTCATCGCGCGAAATTTAGAATCCCCTCGGCCTTTGCCGGTTGCATCGCATTTTGACACGATTAACCCGGCGACAGGGCAACTGCTTGCTACGATCCGCATAGACGGACAGGC
>NZ_JARXAI010000067.1 GCF_029865925.1 Sphingorhabdus sp. | reverse complement strand
ATATGGTCGTGGCCGAGCAAATGCAGCATGCCGTGAATGACCAAATGGGTCGCATGATGTGCGACGGGAATGTTCTTTTCCTCGGCCTCGGCAGCGCAGATTTCATACGCAAGTATGATGTCACCTAGCATGATTTCGGGGGCATCATAGGTACCCGCAAGTAAGGCATCCAATTCTTCGCCATCGAGCATTGGAAAAGACAAAATGTTCGTCGGCTTGTCCTTATCGCGCCATTCGAGGTTCAGTGCGTGTACCTCAGCATTGTCAGACAGCTTGACACTGACGCTTACGGGAACGACTGGATCCGCCAGTTCAGGGATCGCAGCAAAGCGAACAGCCGCGTCGACGGCTTTTTCTGCCTCGATCTGCCCAAACTCGATTATACCCCAGTCAATGCCGCCCTGATTTGTGGCCAGCATAAGGTCAACATCAATCATGCCCGCCCTCATATGCGTCGACGATCTTGCCGACGAGTGGGTGGCGGACAACATCGCTGCTGTTGAAACGGATGGTCTGGATACCGTCTACACCTTCTAGGCGCTGCACAGCGTCGTTCAGGCCCGACATGCGTTCGCCGCCGGGAATGTCGACCTGATGCGGGTCTCCGCACACGACCATGCGGCTGTTCATGCCAAAACGGGTCAGAAACATCTTCATCTGCGCAGCTGTGGTATTTTGGGCTTCATCCAGAATAATGAATGAATCAGCCAGTGTTCGGCCGCGCATGAACGCGATTGGCGCGATTTCAATCTCGCCCGATGCAATGCGCCGCTCCACCTGTTCTGCAGGCAAGCAGTCATACAAGGCATCATAAATTGGCCGTAAATAGGGGTCGACCTTTTCCTTCATATCGCCTGGTAAGAAGCCAAGCCGCTCACCAGCCTCTACCGCTGGACGTGACAGGATAAGGCGTTGAACAGCGCCAGTAATCAGCATGGCAACGGCCTGCGCAACGGCCAGATAGGTTTTACCAGTGCCTGCTGGCCCAAGTGCGAAGATAATCTCGTCGCGCGCAAGCGCCTCCATATAGGGAATTTGCGTTGCAGAACGGGGGACGAGGGTTTTCTTGCGCGTGCGGATCATGATGCCCGGTGCGTCAGCGGCATCCTTGCGGACAATGCCCTCCAAGGTAGGTTCTGCGGTCATGGCGATGATGGATTGCAAAGCTTCGGTATCGATTTCCTGTCCGCGCGATAGGCGGGAATAAATGTCGTTGAGAACGTCGCGTGTGCGGCCAATGGCGCCAGCCTCCCCTTCAATCTGGACACGGTTGCCGCGGGCTGAGATATACACGCCAAGGCGGTTTTCGATTGTAACCAGATTACGGTCAAATTCGCCAAAAACCGCGCTGATTAGGTGCGGTTTGTCGAAACTCATTTCGAGCCGGGACAAGTCACCGGCTTGCGCTTGGGCTTTTTTGGCCATTCAGGCAGCTGCTCTCATCGTTGGTACACCTTTTAGGCTAAGTGGTCCAGAATCGGTAATCTGTACTGTAACGATATCGCCTATTGAAAGGTCCGGCGCAAGGACATGAACGGACTGAAGCCATGGCGATTTACCAATAAGTTGCCCGGCGAACTTTCCCGGCCTTTCCAACAAGACATCTGTTGTACGGCCCACGGTCTTATCGTTGAACGCTGTCTGGTCAGCGACAATCTGCGCTTGAAGCTTTTGTAGTCGCTCGTCCATCACGGGCATCGGTATCTGGTCGGCCATGTCAGCGGCTGGTGTTCCAGGACGCGGACTGTATTTGAATGAGTAAGCCTGCGCATGGCCCACTTCGCGCAAAAGGCTTAACGTGTCCTCAAAATCGGCATCAGTTTCGCCCGGAAAGCCAACGATAAAGTCGCCGGAAAAGGCGATGTCAGACCGCACGGCGCGGACGCGATCAAGAATGCGCATATAGCTGTCGCGGCTATGGCTGCGGTTCATGGCTTTGAGGATGCGGTCGGAACCTGATTGCACCGGCAGATGCAGGAATGGCATCAGTTTTTCAACATCCCCATGCGCGGCGATCAGCCCTTCGGTCATATCGTTCGGATGGCTGGTCATGTAGCGGATTCGGTTAAGTCCCGTTATTCTGTCGAGCGCGCGGATAAGGCCATCAAGGCATTGGAGCCTGCCTGTGTCGTCCTCGCCAGCCCATGCGTTTACATTCTGGCCAAGCAAGGTGATTTCTTTGGCGCCAGCGTCAACAATGGCCTTTGCCTCGTCGATCAGATCGGCCCAACCACGCGAAATTTCCGCGCCTCTGGTATAGGGTACGACGCAATAGGTACAGAATTTGTCGCAGCCTTCCTGAACCGTCAAGAACGCTGATGGCGGTTGTTTCTGGCGCGCGGGCAGCTTGCCGAATTTGTCGAGGCCTGGTAGATCAAGGTCAACCACGCGTTGGCCGCGTCCAACCGCTGCGATCATGTCGGGCAGATTATGATAGGCCTGTGGGCCGACGACAATGTCGACTTCGGGCGCTCGGCGGCTGATTTCACCGCCTTCGGCTTGCGCGACGCAGCCGGCCACGGCGATCACGGGGCTGGTCCCATCCTTGCGGCGCAAGCGGCCAATTTCCGAATAGACCTTTTCCGCCGCTTTCTCGCGGATATGGCAGGTATTGAGAACGACGAGGTCGGCATTCGCCTTCTCGTCAGCTTGCGTCATACCCTGACTTTCAAACATTTCGGCCATGCGTTCGCCATCATAGACGTTCATTTGGCAGCCATAGTTTTTGATCGAATAGGTTTTTGGGGAATCCGTGCTCATAACGCGTGTCTATACATAGCGGGCCGCGTTGCCGCCACCATCCATTGCAGCGCCGATACGCGCCCTTACTTCAGCGGAAATCGCCTTGCGGTCGGGGTAGTGGGCTGGATCAAATGGCTCAAGAAAATGCAAGATGGCCGTTATCGGTCTTAGATAAGAGAGTAACCGCCAGAAATTCTCGGTCACCTTTTCGTCACCAATCCAGGCAACGCGTGGGGTGTGGTGACCGTAATCGAGATAGACTGGCTGAACGAGCATACCTGTTGGCGGGGGAACGAGCGCCGCGAAAAGGGACGGTTTGAACGGCAGTAGACCAAACCCATCATGCGTTGTACCTTCGGGAAAGATCGTGACCGGCTGGGGACCCGTCATGGCGGCGCGGAGAACATTGACCTGACTGCCAACACTCGCCCGATTTTCGCGGTTGACGAAGATCGTGTTGTTAATCTTGCAGAGCCAACCAATCAGCGGCCAGCTTTCAATTCCGTCATTGGCTACGAAAGTGCAACCAGTGACACCCGACATTACCGGTATATCGATCCAGCTATGGTGGTTTGCCGCGTAAAAAACATTGGCGCGCAGGCGTGTGCCTGTCGTTGCGGTCGCGATGCCGCTGGTCCAGCTGATCGACAAAAGGAACAAGCGTGGCCAAGGTGATGGTCTGCGGAACAAGCGCCATATATTATGTAGCAACAGGGTGGCGATCAGGCTGCAGGCCATGAGCAGAAGGCGGGCCAAAAACAAGAACTGCCCTGCGACAAATGCGGCTGGATTGCGGCGTTCACTCCTTGCGGTCGATGGCGACGCCATAAAGCTCCATACGGTGATCAACCAATCGATATCCAAGCCGCTCAGCGATAATCTTTTGCAATGCCTCAAGCTCCGGGTCGACGAATTCGACGACCTTGCCGGTTTCGACATCGATCAGATGGTCATGATGCGCTTCGGGCGATGCTTCATAACGGGCGCGGCCATCGCCGAAATCGTGGCGGTCCAATATCCCTGCCTCTTCGAAAAGACGCACAGTGCGGTATACGGTGGCAATCGAAATTTTGGGGTCGATTGCCGAAGAACGGCGATACAGCTCCTCAACATCGGGGTGGTCGGTTGCATCGGAAATTACACGCGCGATAACGCGACGCTGGTCCGTAATGCGCAGGCCCCTGTCGTTGCAGAGCGCCTCAATGTCGATTTTGCTATCCATCCGAACAGACATTTAGTGTCACCCTATGATTCGTCAAAGAAAAAGGCCGGAGAGGTCCCCGGCCCTATATTCTCGCGGATAAGCAAAAAGCTTATTTCACCTTTTTCTTACGGCCAGATCCGGGCGCGCGCCCAAGGCCAATCGCCTTGGCCAATTCGCGGCGTTGTTCGGCGTAGGCAGGGGCGACCATTGGATAATCGGCGGGCAGGCCCCACTTGGCGCGATAGTCATCAGGCGTCATGCCATAATGCGTCATAAGGTGACGCTTCAGCATTTTCAGCTTCTTACCATCGTCCAGACAGACAATATAATCGCGCTTAATGGAGTTACGGATTGGCACGGCTGGTTCCAACGCAATTTCTTCTACCACTGCAGGTCCGGAAATTCCGGAGAGCGCTGCGTGTACGTTAGAGATTAAATTTGATACATCTGAAACGGCAACGCTATTGTTGCTGACATGCGCTGCAACAATATCTGCAGTCAGTGTAATTAAAAATTCAGTGACATCGTTACTTTCTTGTGACATTTTGAAAAACTCCAGACCCGTTATTTTTTTTATCGTGTCTTAAGTTATCCGATTTAATTCTAGCCGTCAAATTGCGCTGTAATATAATGCCATTATTATAAACTTAGTTCCATAGTAATCGCATCAGGATTGATACCATCTGCATTTTTGTAGTAATTTTTGCGACGACCAATGGGTAAGAATCCATAATTAAGGTAGAAATCATAAGCATTGTTGCCGTCACGGACCTCTAAGAACAATTTTTTTCCCCCCGCGGCGCGTGCGCGATTAACTATTTCTGACAATAGCATTTTTCCGATGCGTTGCCCCCGACACTGCTGCATCACACCAATCATTAATAGTTCTTCGTGGTCAAGAACCCAGCGGCCGAACGCAAAACCGCAGACACTTTCTTGAACTATAGCAAGTAATAGCCGACAATCGGGTAGAACAAGTGTCGATAAAAGCTGCGCAGCAGTCCATGCTTCACCAAAACGCGGATCGAATGCATCATTCATGACCGACATCACGGCCGAAATATTGCGCGCGTCGCCCTCAATGATTTGAATCATATGCTTATAGCCAATGGCTTCGCGTCGGGCGCCCTGCCATATATAGGGACCGGCGGCAGGCCGCTGCCCATGGGGAGGTGCACCCAATGGCGCGCATCGGGCAGCAGGTCGAACCATTTCCCGTTCACGCGCTGCAGATCAATATCTCCAGCGACATTCAGCGCAGTGGCAAGCGATGACACTGCCTCAGGCAGAATGGAGCATACTGGTTCCATTGACTGCCCATCGGCGGCGAAAGCTTCAAAGAAATACTCACCATGGCCACCAGTCATAATCACGTCGACTGCCAAGGGTTCGGCCATTTGGGCACGGGCCATTGCGGCGATTAATGTCAGGCAGCCATAACCTTGCACGTCGATATGCCACGCCAACCCTAAAGCCTTCGCCGCTGCAACGCCCACGCGAATGCCGGTAAAGCTTCCAGGCCCGACATTGACGAAGATTTGGTCCGCCTTGCCGCTATCTGGCAAAGCAGCGATGAGCAGGAGCAAGCGTTCCGCGTGGCCACGGCCAATGACTTCATGTTGTGCGGATACGAGATCATTGCCGTCGAATAAAGCGACTGAGCATGCCCGCGTCGCGGTATCTATAACCAATGTCCGCATAACGGTCCGCTGCCGCTTCGGGATCAGATGACGCTGTTGAAGCGGTCAAATGCAGGGCGGGGGCTGCGTTCAAAAATGCTTGCCTTGTCGCCATAGCCCAAGGTGCAGATGAAATTTGACTGCACTTTTGTGCCTGCAAAAAATGCCTCGTCAACCGCCGCATTGTTGAAGCCCGACATTGCTCCGGTATCGAGCCCAAGCGCACGCGCCGCAAGGATGAAATAGGCGCCTTGCAAGCTGCTATTGCGGAAGGCGGTTTTTTCAATCAGCGCATCATTGCCAACAAACCAGCTGCGGGCATCTGTGTGCGGAAACAGCTCAGGGAGGTTTTCATAAAATTCCAAGTCCATGCCAATGATGGCGGTCACCGGTGCTTGCAGAATTTTGTCACCATTGGCTGGCATACACAGAGCGGCAAGCTTTTGCTTGGCAGCGTCACTATTGCACCAGATGATCCGAGCGGGCAGGCAATTGGCTGATGTAGGACCAAATTTCATGACATCCCAAATTTGCTCAAGTTGCTTTTGTGTTACTGGCGTATCCAAATAACCATTGTAGCTGCGCGCCTCACGAAAAAGCTGATCAAGAGCAGCATCGTTCAATGGTTCTGACATGATGTTAACTTTCTAAACGGAAAAAATTTAAGCTGCACGCACTTCGGTGACTTCGGGAACATAATGCTTAAGCAATTGTTCGATCCCGTTTTTCAGCGTGGCCGAGGATGATGGGCAACCCGCGCAAGCGCCTTGCATTTGCAAGAATACTACGCCTTTTTGGAAACCGCGATAAATGATGTCGCCGCCGTCATTGGCCACCGCAGGGCGGACGCGGGTCTCTATCAATTCCTTGATCTGGACCACTATGTCTGCATCTTCCGGATCATCAAGTGGATAGTCTGCGTCACCCGATGGCACCGAGAAGCCAGCTGCCGCCGGCTTGAACAAGGGCATATTGGCGCTGAAATGGTCAAGTAATATGCCAAGCACATCTGGCTTTAGGCTTGCCCATTCGACGCCCGGCGCAGCCGTTACCGAAATGAACGAATGTCCGAAGAACACGCCCGTGACATCGCCAAGCGTAAACAGCGCCTCGGCAAGAGGCGAAGCTTCTGCCTCTTCAGGAGAGGCAAAGTCCCGTGTTCCGGTGTCCATGACCACAGTTCCCGGCAGAAATTTGATGGTCGAAGGGTTAGGGGTCAGTTCAGTTTCTATAAGCATTCCCCGCATGTGGTGCGGCGGACAGCAAAGTGCAAGCCAGAATGTCTTGACAGCGGCCAAGCCCATGTTGACGTAACATAGCATAAGGAGAACAAAGAAAATGAGTCAATCACACAAAACAGCTTGGATCACAGGTGCATCGTCGGGAATCGGTGAGGCACTTGCTAAGGCGTTTGTCGGCGGCGGTGGTCATGCGATATTGTCGGGACGCAACGTCGCCGAGTTGCAACGTGTTGCGGACGAAACTGGCGCGCCGGAGAGTTGTTTAGTCTTGCCATTCGACACTGTGGACTATGACGGCTTGGCCGACAAAGTGTCGAAGGCTATTGCGTTTCAAGGCAGTGTTGATGTGTTGGTCAACAATGCGGGCATATCGCAACGCTCGCCCGCTGTGGACACTGATTTGTCGGTGTACCAGCGCATTGTTGATGTCGATTTGCTCGCACCGATTGCGCTTACGCAGGCGCTGCTGCCACACATGGTTTCGCGTGGCGCTGGCCAGATCGTGATGATCTCCAGCGTGGCCGGAAAGGCCGGCATTCCGATGCGCACGGCCTATTGTGCGGCAAAGCACGGCCTGATTGGCTATGCCGATGCCTTACGCAGCGAAGTGGCCGGGCAGGGGGTCAAGGTTCTCGTTGTGGCGCCGGGGTCTGTCAAAACCAACGTGTCGCGCAATGCTCTCAATGCCGATGGCTCGGTTCGTGGCGTGAGCGACGCCGCGATTGAAAACGGCATTGACCCGCACGATGTCGCCGGCCGCATTTGGGACGCTGTAGCCACTGGAAAACGCGAAATCGTCATCGCAGAAGGCATGGAAGCCAGCATTCCCGTTCTGCGCGCGCAGGATCCGGAAAAACTGTTCGACTTGGTCGAGGCGATGGTGGCCGACGGCTATGCTCAGAAGATTTCTGCGCAATAAAGCGGTGTATTGCGCAGGCGGTTGAGAATTAAGGCCCATGCATTATTTGGTGCATGGGCATTCCGACCCTAGATGCGGCCCGCCCTTAATGCTGCGCCCGCCGCAAAGGGTGACAGTGCCGTTATTGCCAGCGACGTTGCCGCAAGCAACTGCATCGCATTTCTGGGATCTTCGGCTAAAGTACCTGCGCCAAAGATAAGCAGGGGAATGGTGAGCGGCACAAGCAGCAGCCCGCCGAGCGCGCTCGCACCGCTAAGGCCAGCGGTGAGTGCGGCGATCATCACTGAAAGCCCCGACAATGCGGGTAAAGCGAGTGCGAGGCCAAGCAGCAAAGTGCCCAACTGCGCCTCAGGCAATCCAATCAGCGCCGAACCCACCACCGTCGCGAGAAGCAATGGCAGGGCAAAGGCGACAATCTGACTCGCGATTTTGGCCGTCGCGACAAGTTCATCTGACCAACCGCGCAGTGCCAATTGATCAAGCACCCCAGACTGCCGGTCAGGTAAAATCAGGCGCTCAATGGGCAGAAGCGTCGCCAACAGCGCCGCTATCCACAAGATACCGCCGCCCGTCCGCGCCAGCAGCGCCTTGTCCGGACCGGTGACAAAGGGAAAGAGCGTGGCCACTGCGAGATAGAAGAAAATAGGAAGCCACAAGCCACCCCCTGTCCAAGCAAGGCGCACCTCGCGGGTGACCAGTGCGATGAAGCTCTTCATGCAACATCCCCTTGGCTGTCGAGCACAAGGCTATGCGCTACATTGATGGAGGGCGGTTGATGTGCAGCGACAAGAACAATCCCGCCCGACGCTGCGCGACTGGTAATCGCTTGATCAAGCCGGGCGCAGCTTGCGCTGTCGAGGCCATTATAGGGTTCGTCGAGCAACCAGATCTCTGCCTTTGATGCCAACACCCGCGCAATGCTTGCACGCTTGCGCTGCCCGGTGGAAAGAAAGCGTACCGGGATTTTAGCTAGGCCTTGTAAATCCATATCTGCCAAGGCTGCGCTGCGTTCCGACGCTGATGCACCGTCCATGTCTGCCCAAAATTGTAACGCATGCTCAACGGTCACATTCGCATCAAGCGCAAGGCTTTCATCGGCAAGGGCAATGCGTCCTTCGGCTTTTACCGCGCCGGACGCAACGGTTAGCAACCCTGCAACGAGACGCAGAAGAGTGGATTTTCCACATCCATTGGCGCCCCTTATCCAGATTATGTCACCTGCGCGCGCAGTTACCGTCAGGTCACGTAATACCAGACGATTACCGCGAATGACCGCGACATTTTCAAGGCTAAGCGACGGCAAGGATGCTTGACGGGACGACATATCGCGACTTAGGCATGAATTCGTTCAATTGCAAAAGCAGGATTATCAGATGCAGGTTTCAAGACTGGATGACACCGCTCGCGACGCAGCGATGCAACAATTGCCGCAATGGACCTATGATGCTGACGCCAAAGGCATCCGCCGTAGCGTGCGCTTCGGCGACTTTGCCGAGGCGTTTGGTTTCATGACACGCGTCGCCATCTTGGCCGAGAAAGCGGACCATCATCCTGAATGGTTCAACGTATACAACCGCGTCGACATTTTGCTGACAACGCATGATGCAGGCGGATTGTCACAACGTGACGTTAATCTTGCCACCGCCATTGATGCTATCATGGTTTAAGCTGCACCACATCCCCAAGGCCGCCCAATAGACCCAATTGCTTGCGTAAGCGGTTCGGGAACCAGCGCGCTGAAAAGGCAAGTTGCCTCGCCATTTTGTTGACTGGCGTGTGCACCTTTTCCCCATGGATCGCTTCCCATGCGGCGGGACCAATGATCGAGACGGGGCTGACCTCGACGCCTGCGGACTGAAGCCTCTCCTTGCCTGTCATGTTGCTGCTGGCGTCGACATTACCGATGATGTTGGTATCGATGAAGCCGGGCATAAGGCTGCGTGACTTAATGCCATAGGGACGCCATTCAATATCATGCGCCTCAGCGAGCCCGCGCACTGCGAATTTAGTGGCGCTATAGACGCTTAAGCCAGCCGAACCGTAAATGCCCGCGGCTGAGCTGGTATATAGCACACACGCGTCGGCTGTGTTTTTGAGCAGGTCGAAGCACGCGCGCGTGCCGCTGATCACGCCAGTCAAGTTAATCGCGATCATGCGGTCAATATCTTCGTCGGTCATGTCCTGAATGGGACCGCCGGCGCCAATTCCGGCATTGTTGAACAACACGGTCATATGGCCATCGGTGTGCTTGGCAAATGCGGCAACGGCCTTTTTCCATTGCGCACGGTCTGCGACATCCAGCCTGTGGCGCGAATATTCGCCCTTTGGTAGCAAGGCCGCGGTGTCGTCCAGACCCTTTTCATCAATATCCGCCAGACCCACAAACCAGCCCATATTTGCAAAATAGCGCGCGACTTCGCGGCCAAGACCAGACGCAGCGCCTGTGATGAATATGCTTTTTTGTGCTGTCGACATGATGATGATTCCTCTCTTACTCACATGGTTGTCAGCAACATTAATTTGCTCGAAACGTCAACTGATTATTGCAGATGTTGCATAGCTGGGATGCACCATAAGGGCCTGACGAGTGCTTATAGTTTGAAATTGGTTATTGCTGATTATGATGATTTTAAGCCCGTTTTCAGCCACCGCTAGGGCGCAAATCATGCGCCTGAACAAAGGCCTAAAGCTAAATCGCTTGGAAGCCCTTGGCGTAAATATGCCAAGTAAAAATCGCCGCAGCCCCGCGATGCGGGCGCCAGCGTTCGGCGATGGCGCGGATTTCCTTTTCGGACGGCCGCACCGCAAGCTTTAACAAGCGGCCAACGCCTTCCTGAACCGCAAGGTCGCCCGCGGGCCAGATGTCGGCGCGGCCCTCGGCAAACAGCAGATAGATTTCTGCTGACCAGCGGCCAATGCCCTTCACTTGCGTGAGATAGGCAATCGCTTCCTCATCATCGGTGGGCAAGGCGTCGAGCGGCAACGCGCCCGACAGCACCAGTTCCGCCAGCGACCGGGCATAGCCCTGTTTCTGCCGGCTAAGGCCACAGCCGCGCAACGCATCGAAATCCTGCCCCAGCAACTGCTCCGGCGGGCATCCTGCACCCAGCAATGCCTCCAGCTTGTTCCAGACCGACGCTGCTGATGCGACGCTAACTTGTTGCCCAATTATCGTGCGCAACAATGTGGCATAGCCCGGTGCGCTTATCCGTTCGTCGGGATAGCCGGTTACGGCAAGGGCCGAGGCGACACCCGGCTCAATCGCCGCCAGTGCGTCAAGCGCGGCATGAAGCTGCTGTGCCCGAATACCCATTAGCGTGCGCCCATCAGCCGCGCCGGACGGTCGCCGCGTACAGCGCAATCGCTGCTGCGTTGGAGACGTTCAGTGACTCCATCTGTCCGCTCATCGGCAGTTTTGCCAGCTGGTCACAATGTTCCTGGATATTGTGGCGCATCCCGTCGCCTTCGGCGCCCAGCACAAGGGCGTTGCGCCCCGGCGTCAGCGCTTGGTCCAACGTTACCTCCGCATGGCCTGTCAGGCCGATTCTCCAATAGCCAGCCTCGGCAATTTCCTCGAGCGCGCGGGCAAGGTTTACCACACGCACCCATGGCATGACTTCAAGTCCGCCGGACGCTGCTTTGGCCAAGGCGCCTGATTCGGGTGGGGAGTGCCTGTCTTGCGTAACAACCGCAACGGCACCAAAGGCAGCCGCGGTCCGGAAAATCGCGCCGACATTGTGCGGATCGGTCACTTGATCAAGGATCAGTAAAGGCCTGTTGTCGTCATTGGCAACGGCAAGCGCATCCGTCAGCCACACATCCTCAAGCGGCGCAACCTCAAGCACTATGCCCTGATGCGGGGCATCCTTAGGCACAAAGCGCGCCAAATCATTCACCTCGGCATATTGCACGGTCAACCCGTCAGGCACGACGATTTTGCCGATTTCTTCTCGCGTACCCCATAAATTGATAAGGCGACGCTCGGGATTGTCGAGGGCGGCATAGACGGCATGCCGCCCATAAAATTTGGGATTACCGCTTATGACGGCTGCACCACGGCGACGGTGGCTTTTATGTGAAGACATTTCATTTACCTGCTAATTAAAAAGAGGACGTTCTGGCTCCCTTTCCCACTTGAGGCATTGACAGGCAAGGGCCCTTTCGCCATTGGGCTGCTTCTTCAGCGGGACCGGCCCTCATGCCAACACATGATGCCCCGACGAAGATGTGGACAGGTGGCCGAGTGGTTAAAGGCAGCAGACTGTAAATCTGCCCGGTTTTCCGTACGCTGGTTCGAATCCAGCCCTGTCCACCATTTACCCTCTTATTCCATGTCAGCACCAATGTATTAAATTGCCTCTGTTTGCTTGCCTTGGGGCCTCCGTGGGCTCTGGCCGAGGGGCTTAAATCACCTGACAAAAGTCATCGGAGCCGCAACAGTCACGAGGGCTTTTGAAAGTCTAGTTCGTAAACAGTTAGGGCGAAGGTGTTTTCGGTACTCGAACCACCTGTGTATTCGAAATATGACAGCTCCTGTTTGCCGTCTGCGTTAAAGTCGTCAACGGCAACCAATCGACCGAAAGCGTTGTTGCGCAGTGTTGTGGTCAGTCTGGTGAATTGCCCTGCGCCCTTGTTAAAATAGACCATTAGGCGCCCGTCATTAAGGCCGTGCAAGATGTCGACCAACCCATCTTTGTCAAGATCACGCATGAATACATCAGATGACCACTCCAACCGCTTGGCCATTATGTAGCTCTGGTCTTGGGGAAGTGCAGTTTCCGTGGTGTCCGTGAACTTTCCGCCGTCGTTACGTAAAATCTGGATATAATTCCCGCCATAATAAGGCACGTATCGTGAGTATGATATGACCAGATCTTGGTCGCCATCATTATCAATGTCGGCGTTTTTTGTCGCCATATGCAAGCTGGTGTTAATGCCATACACGCTTGGCGGCAGAGCAATCCGGTCTTCAAAACTGAATTGACCGTTCCGGTTTATAAACAAAAAGCTCGGCGTGGAGCCATGGCCGAAACCAGCAATCAGATCAGCGTATTTGTCTCCATTCACGTCGACAAAATGCAGATCGAGCAGTAAGTTGTTGTTCTCATTACCTTCGGAATTCGGGTTTGTTAAAGGCACAGACAGCAGGGATGCGGGAAAAATGCTGCTAGACGCGGCAAACTGGCCACTGGGCGTTTGCAGTAAGATGGTCGGCGGGAAACCTCCCCATGGGTTCCAATTCCCGATCAATATGTCGTCAAGACCATCGCCATTTATGTCACCTGTTGCCATCGAGTGAGCGTCGGTAGCGTTGTCTGGCAAGCCTTGCTTGGTTGTGATCCGCGGGATGGTGTCCAATAGCGTCGTTACTGCGCCAGCCCTTTGCCCAAGCAGAATTGCAGAACCGTGCGCCTTTGGATCTCCATAAACGCCGGATACATTGTGGGCGATAAAGAAGGCAGCGCTTTTGCCACCTACCGATAAGACTGCGGCCCTTCTTGCGCCGAAGACAGAAGGCATGGCTGCATTATGCGCCGCGTCATACATTAACCGTCCGTTTGCGTTTGATAGAAGTAGGTAGTGCATGGCGGCATATGCAGGTGTCCCGTACGCCTTATTAAGCGGCACTACGACCTCGGGATAATTATCACGCTGGAAATCTACGCTGATACTTCCTTGCGGGAATATGCCAGCCAGTCCGCCCGAATAAACCACGCCTGCATATGTGTATTCTGGAACGACATCGCGGTTTGAAAAGCGATGTGCCTCATACGCAAATTTGAGTGCAACAAATGGCATAGGGGCAGGACTTGGCGTCGGAGTTGCAGTAGGAGCTGAAGATATGACGACCGCCGGTGCAGACTGTGGTTGCTCTCCACCGCACCCGCACAACAAAAATACCGGCAGCAGAATATTGGGGGTTCTCATCTGGGCAGCTCTTGCAACATACCGTTACAATAATTGTGCACCATGATCCCATTTTCCCACTTCAATGACATCTAAGTTCCCGTCAGCCTTATCTGTTGCATGTCGTTTTGAGGTTTGGTTTGCGTCGCAGTTTCGCACTCAAATGAGGCGCACGCAAGAAAAAGGCAGACCAAAGGCCGTCTAGGCTGTTCCGCGCGTAAGTAACTTTACCGGAACAGGGGTAGTGCTAGGCACTTTGCCGTTCAACACCGCGATCAATGCCTCGACGAGCATTTCGCCGGCCTGGACGTAATCTTGCTCGATCGTCGTAAGCGGTGGTTGCGCATAGGCGCCCGTTGCGATGCCATCAAAGCCGATAACGCGGACATCCTTGCCAATGACAATGCTATGCTCGTCAAGCGCCCGCATGGCGCCCAGCGCGATAAAGTCGTTTGCACAAAACAAACTATCGAACGCGATTTTGTCGAGGATCAGGCCCTTGACCGCGGCATAGCCTTGGTCCTCCCGCACGGCATTTTCGGGCAGGGGCGGACAAATGGGCTGCATAGCCTTATTGGCCATTTCGTCCATATAGGTCGTCAGCCTATCCTGAAACTGCGGCTGTTCGCTATTGGTCGGGCCGATATATGCAATTTGCTTGCAACCGCTTTGCAGCAAATGGTCAATCGCCAGCCGAACGCCTTGGACATTGTCGCTTTTAACAGCAATAAGGTCTTCTTTGCTTGCGCCCCAGCAGATCATTGGGGTCTCGCGCCGCGCATATTCGGCAAAAAACTGCCAGCCTTCGACATTCTGCCCGCTGCCGATGACGATGAGGCCATCGGCCTGCCGGCTGCCCGTATAGTTGGCAAAGAAGTTATCGGGGGAGTCCTGAAAAGAGATAATCAGATTATAACCGCGTTCAGATGCCGATGCCGCGATGCAACCGAGCAGCGACAGATAAAACGGGTTGATGTTCGCTTTGTTCTCGCCGCGCCGACACAAAATGACGAGCGCGATGGAGTTGGTTTGCTGTGTGCGCAGGCGAAGGGCATTGTGGTCAACGGAATAATTGAGCTCATTGGCCAGAGCGACAATACGCGCCCGCGTGGTTTCGCTGACTTTCTTATCACCACGCAAGGCGCGCGATACGGTCGGTTGTGACACCCCAAGCATTGCCGCAATCTGATGCGCAGTAATGCGAACCTCTTTAACCATGCGGCGCCGTTAGCACTGGCATGCGGTCAAGTCACGCAGCGAGCGCGGTTGCGGGTGCGACAAATTCCAGATTGAGACTTTCTGCAACGGCTTGGCTGGTCACTTTTCCTTGATGTACGTTTAATCCGGCAAGCAACCCGCGTCCGGTTTCCGTGCTGCTTTCAAGCGCTGCGACGCCCTTGTTTGCCAGAGCAAGGCCATAAGGCAAGGTCGCGTTGTTGAGCGCGGCCGCGCTTGTCTGCGGCACTGCGCCGGGCATGTTTGCGACGCAATAATGAATGATGCCGTCGACGACATAAGTAGGATCGGCATGGGTCGTTGGCCGCGATGTCTCGAAACAGCCACCTTGGTCAATGGCGACATCAACGAGCACTGATCCCGGTTTCATGTGCTTCAGCATTTCGCGGGTCACGAGGCGCGGTGCGCTTGCGCCCGGAATAAGCACGGCGCCAATGACAGCGTCAGCAATGCTGACTTCATGGTCAATCGTTTCAAGCGTGGAATAACGCGTGCGGACCCGCCCGTTGAACATTTCGTCAAGTTGACGCAAGCGCGGGATTGAGCGGTCAACAATGGTGACCTCTGCGCCCAAGCCAACAGCCATGCGCGCCGCATGTGTGCCAACCACGCCCCCGCCAAGAACGGTAACACGTCCAGCCGGAACACCCGGGACGCCGCCAAGCAGGATGCCTGCACCGCCTTCGCTGCGGCGCATCGCTTGGCCAGCGGCTTCAATGGCGAGCCGGCCAGCAACTTCGCTCATCGGGGCAAGCAAGGGCAGGGTGCCACGGTCATCGGTGACGGTTTCATACGCAATGGCGGTGCATCCACTGGCGATCAGGCCCTTTGCCTGTTCGGGGTCGGGCGCAAGATGTAGATAGGTGAAGAGCAATTGCCCGCGGCGAAGCTGAACCCATTCGTTGGGTTGGGGCTCCTTGACCTTGACGACCATGTCACAGCCAGCAAAAATTTCAGCCGCCGTTGCGGCGATTTCGGCACCGGCAGCCCGATAGGCATCGTCGCTCGCCATAATGCCAGCGCCAGCGCCGGATTGCACGACGACCTGATGACCATGAGCGACATATTCGCGGACCGCGCCCGGGGTAAGGCCAACACGATATTCATGAACTTTGATTTCGCTAGGGACACCAACACGCATGATTTTTGCTCCTGAAAATATGTCTAACGCAAAAATAGCATTGTCGGACCGTCGATACTCCGCAAAGATTCGACTTATTCACCGGATTAGTGCATATATTCGTCGTATTTTTAAAGAAGAATAGAGATAATATGCAACTTGATCGAGCTGACCGTAAATTAATTGGCGCTTTAGTGGCAAATGGCCGCGCGACTCAGATGGAGTTGGGTGAAGCGGCAGGCCTGTCACCGAGTGCCGCGGCGCGCCGGCAAAAAGCCTTGGAAGACGAAGGCATATTGCGTGGCTATCGCGCCGACGTGAATTTACGCAAGCTGGGACTTTCCGCGACAGTCATGGTCACGATCACGCTATATAGCCAAAGCGAAGAGGCAATGGCCGCGTTTGAAGCCGCTGTTGCGAAC
>NZ_JARXAI010000093.1 GCF_029865925.1 Sphingorhabdus sp. | reverse complement strand
CCCCGAAATCATGCTAGGTGACATCATACTTGCGTATGAAATCTGCGCTGCCGAGGCCGAGGAAAAGAACATTCCCGTCGCACATCATGCGACCCATTTGGTCATTCACGGCATGCTGCATTTGCTCGGCCACGACCATATTGAGAAGGAAGAGGCCGAAGCGATGGAGGCGCTTGAGGTAAAAGCGCTTGCATCCATGGGGCTTCGCAATCCATATGAGGTTTAAATCGACCAAAAAGAGGCCAGTAAGCTTCCATTATGCCTGAGGGTGACAGTTTTAGCGGTTCGAAAACCGCAACCGACGACGATAACGACGGACGAATATGGCAGCGGCTTAAGACGATGTTCTTTGGCCGCGATCACGAGCCTACCTTGCGCGAGCAGCTTGAAGAAGCCATTGCCGAGCATGAGGAGGACAGTGAAGACAACGGACAGTCGGATCATGACGGCGATTTGACCGCCGTTGAGCGCACGATGCTGCGCAACCTGCTGCATTTCAGTGAGCACCGCGTCGACGACGTCATGGTGCCACGCAGCGACATCGTCGCAATTGAGGAAAGCGCTGGCTTTGCCGATTGCATCGCGGTCTTCGCCGAACATGGCCACAGCCGGTTGCCAGTGTACCGCGACACGCTCGACAGCGTGATCGGCATGATCCATATCAAGGATGTGTTTGCTGTCCTCGCGTCAGGGCAAAACCGCCCCGATAGCCTTGAGCTTTTCATGCGCCAGCCGCGCTTCGTCCCGCAAAATATGAGCGTCCTTGCGCTGCTGGACGAAATGCGGCGCACACGCACTCACCTTGCTATTGTCCTTGATGAATATTCAGGGACCGAGGGCTTGGTCACGATTGAAGACCTTGTCGAAGAAATCGTCGGCGAGATTGAAGACGAACATGACGATGAGCCGGAATTGCTCTTCATGCAAATAGCCCCCAATCTCTGGGAAGCCGACGCGCGTGCGGAGCTCGACGATCTGGCCGATACCATCGACCCCAAGCTGGCGGAAGTTGATGAAGACGTCGATACGCTTGGCGGGCTTGCCTTCATTATTGCTGGTCAAGTGCCCGATGTCGGCCAAATGCTGATGCACGAGGCAAGCGGTTGGACGCTGGAGATTTTGGAAGCCGATGAAAAACGGGTGACCCATATCCGCCTACACGCGCCCGTCTATAACAAGGGCCTGCTGGGCGAATAACCGCAGCACGCCAAATGCAGTAATCGTTACCCTGCCAATTTAGCCGCCCTACCCCTCCAGCTATCGGCCAGCGTCTCCAGCGCGGCAAGCGCCCGCAATTGTGCGTCGGACCCTTGCGCGCGATGTCCGCCGCCAATGAGCAGCTTAAACGTGCGCGCAACGGTCCAGTCATGTTCGGCTTGATGCACCATCTGAATTCGGTCGCCCGGTGCCACTTCGCCTTCCTCGATAACCCGGAAATAGCCACCGCAACGACCGCTGCTGATGACCATACCGGACAGGCCATGCACACCAAAAAGATGGTCGAGTTTCCAACATGGCTGACGCCCCTGCGCAACCTCGACCAACGCTCGCCCGATGCGAAGCCTATCGCCAATGCGCAAGTTGCCTTCGGTTAAACCGGATGCACTTATATTTTCGCCAAATGCGCCAGCTTGGTCAAGTAATGAGTGGGCGAAACCCTCTGCCGCAAAATGCGCAATCCATTTAGGATAATGTTCCGCTGGATAGAAATGCACTGCCTTGTCCGCGCCGCCATGCACCATCAGATCTGCAACCTCGTCGCCCTCGAAACCGTGCTTGCGCAAAAAAACGGGTCGGTCGACTGCGGTACGCGCCATCGCGCTCATCGTCCCGTCGGCGCGAAACGGCTTTGGCTTTCCAATAAGCAACGCATCAACCTGGCTCAATATCATATCTAGCTTCTATCCCACCACATGTAGCATTCCCATTGGCATTTTGCGTTGCCGCCGGTAAAAGCGCCAATATGCAGTCAAGCGACCTTCGCATTGCGCTTTTTAGCGGCAATTACAATTTTGTGCGTGATGGTGCAAACCAGGCACTGAACCAGCTTGTGGGATATCTGCTTCGTCAGGGCGCATCAGTGCGGGTTTATTCGCCTACAGTCGTCGAGCCCGCCTTTGCGCCAACCGGAGATTTGGTGAGTGTGCCGTCGGTCGCATTTCCGCGCCGGCCTGAATATCGCATGCCGTTGTTCTTATCCCGTTCAGTCCGTCGCGATCTGGAGGCGTTCAATCCAAATATCGTCCATATTTCAAGCCCAGATAGGGTGTCCCGCAAGGCCGTAAAATGGGCGCAAAAGCGGCATTTGCCAGTATTATGTTCTGTGCACACACGTTTCGAGACCTATCTGCGTTATTACAATCTGTCATTTATGGAGCCGGTCCTTGAGGCTTGGATTCGCCGTCTTTACCGGAAATGTGATGCGCTAGTCGCTCCATCGGAGAGCTTTGCTCAGGTCCTGCGCCAACAGCGCATGAACTATGACATAGACATTTGGTCACGCGGCGTAGACCGGGATATCTTTGACCCAAGCCAACGGGATATGAGCTGGCGGCGCGGGCTTGGCATTGCTGACGAAATCCCCGTTATCGGTTTTCTAGGACGACTCGTCATGGAAAAGGGCCTTGATGTCTTTTCCGATTCAATTGACCAACTCAAACGGCGCAAAGTCCCGCATCAGGTTGTGGTGATCGGCGACGGCCCTGCCCGTCCTTGGTTTGAAACGCGCATTCCCGAAGCGAAATTTGCTGGTTTTCACATGGGTTCGGATCTGGGCCGCGCGGTTGCAAGCATGGATATGTTTTTCAACCCTTCCGTAACGGAGACTTTTGGCAATGTGACGCTAGAGTCCATGGCCAGCGGCCTGCCCGTGGTCGCCGCGAAGGCAACCGGCAGCCAAAGTCTGGTCGAAGACAAAGTGTCCGGGCGATTGATCACCCCAGGTGCAATCAACCAATTCGCCGACGCACTACAGGCCTATTGCTTGGATGAGGATTTACGCACGAAGCACGGTGCTGCTGGCGAACAACGGTCGCTGGACTATAGTTGGGATGCCATCAACCAAACTATGGCCGACACCTATCTTCGCCTCATCCGTCAACACGCGGCCAGTGCCGTTGCTTCGCGTTAAGTCGGTCTTACATCTGCGCAGCTTGGGGTGTTCATGGGTATCCCGTGATGCCTGTTCGGGCAGAATAGTAATATGAGCGATCTGTTTGGGGATAGCCTGCAAGCACCATCGCGTTCGCCTAAAAACGCGCCACTGGCGGAGAAACTGCGTCCCGCCAAGCTCGACGACATCATTGGTCAGGAACATCTGACGGGTCCCGAAGGCGCGATTGGCCGCATGGTCGCTGCCGGCAAATTATCGTCGATGATCCTTTGGGGGCCACCAGGCACCGGCAAGACCAGCATTGCCCGACTGTTGGCCGACGCGGTCAACATGCATTATAAACCAATATCCGCCGTTTTCTCGGGCGTTGCTGACCTTAAAAAAGCCTTTGCCGAGGCAGAAACGATGGCTCGGACCGGCCAGCAGACATTGCTGTTCGTGGACGAAATCCACCGCTTCAACCGCGCACAGCAGGATGGCTTTCTGCCATTTGTGGAAAGCGGCGTTGTCACGCTTGTCGGCGCTACGACTGAAAACCCGTCATTTGAACTTAACGCCGCATTGCTCTCGCGCACCCAGGTCATCGTGCTGCACCGTCTGGACGAAGTAGCCTTGGCAACTTTGCTCAGCCGTGCGGAGGCGGTGATGGACCGCGCCCTGCCCGTCACCGAGGACGCACGGTCCGCGTTGATTTCAAGCGCCGATGGTGATGGCCGCTTTTTGCTCAATCAAGCCGAAACCTTGTTTGCGATTCACATCGAAAATCCACTCGACCTGCAGGCGATGGCAGCGCTACTGCAACGGCGGATGCCCGTTTATGACAAGGATCGTGAAGGGCATTATAACCTCATATCCGCGTTGCACAAAAGCTTGCGCGGGTCGGACCCGCAGGCGGCATTATACTGGATGGCGCGCATTTTGGTGGCGGGTGAAGATCCGTTATATGTTCTGCGACGCCTCATCCGCTTTGCCAGCGAAGATATCGGCCTCGCCGATCCGCAGGCTTTGGTGCAATGTCTCGCCGCCAAGCAAGCCTATGAGTTTTTGGGTAGTCCTGAGGGCGAAGTCGCCATCGTTCAAGCGTGCCTGTATTTGGCCACTGCGCCGAAATCGAACGCCGCTTATAAGGCTCAGAAATCCGCATGGAAAATGGCACGCGACACCGGATCGTTAATGCCGCCAGCGCATATTCTGAACGCGCCTACAAAGCTGATGCAGGATATTGGTTATGGCGCAGGCTATGCCTATGACCATGACAGTGCAGACGGTTTTTCGGGCGCAAATTATTGGCCCGACGCTGTGCCGCCATCGGAGCTATATCAACCGGTCGAACGCGGCTTTGAACGCAAGATACTCGAACGGATGCAATATTGGGAAAGACTGCGCGCACTTAACGCAGAGCCAGACGCAAGCTAATGCGTCCATTCACGCGTTTTGCGTGCGCCGATTGGTCAGGAGCGAAAGGCAGCCGACATCCCGGTATTGCTTTGGCCATTTGTGAAATGGGCGATGAGGCACCTCGCCTTGTAACGCCACCCGACAAAGACTGGTCGCGTCAAGCGGTTGCTGACTGGCTTCTGGCGCAAGATGATGACTTGCTTATTGGCTTCGATTTCAGCTTCGCACCGCCCTTGATTGAACGCGGCAGCTATTTACCCGGCGATGATGTGCCATCGTCTGCCAAAGATTTCTGGGCTTATGTCGATCATCTCTGCGATGACCCGGATTTGGGTGCCGCGTCCTTCCTCGAATACCACCATCGCCGTCATTTCTATTTGGGCGCGGCCGACGGCACGAAGTCCGATTATCTATTCTGGCGCCAGTGCGAACTTCTCAACAAGAACAGAACTGGAAAGGCGTCCACCGTCTATGACGCCATTGGCGCCGCGCAAGTCGCAAAAGCGAGCTTTGCTGGCATGCGCTTCCTTAACCATGTGCGCGATAAGGTTGCTATTTGGCCGTTCGATGCCATTCCCGCAGACGGCACCGTAGTTCTGGAAATTTACACCAGCATCGCGGCCCGCGCAGCCGGTGTCGCCAAAGGCAGAAGCAAAGTCCGCGACGGGTATGCACTCGACAATGCGTTGCACGCACTTGGTTCGCAGCCACACAAACCGTTGGAACGCTATACCGATCACGCAACCGATGCCCTTATAACCGCGGCCTGGCTGCGGAATGCTGCCGCAAATCCTCAGTTTTGGGCACCAAATGCACTAAATAGCAAAATTGCTGCAACTGAGGGCTGGACCTTTGGAGTTATTTGACGCTATTCCGCGCTAGCAGTCCAAAATCGTTCGATCACGGACGGAAAAATTTGCTTTGATTGCGACGAGGTCCCCGTGTTAATTGCGCAGATTACAGATTTGCATCTCGGCTTCGAACCGAACCAGATTGATGAACCCAATCGTCAGCGGCTTGATCAGACGATCTTCCGTCTGTCTCAAGGGATCAATAGACCCGATTTGATTATTGCCACTGGAGACATGGTCGATCGCGGCGATGTTGACAGCTATGCCCGGCTGCGCGACGCGTTTTCTAAGGCGACGGTGCCAGTCTACCCAATGATGGGTAATCACGATGACCGAGACAACTTCGCCCGAATTTTCGCCGAGGTGCCAATGCCCGATGGCTTTGTGCAATATTGTTTACCTCTCGACGGGCTGCGATTGATTATCCTCGACACATTGGAACCGCAGCGTCACGGCGGCGCGTTTTGCGCTGTACGTTCGGCCTGGCTTAGCGCCCGGCTAAATGAGGATCGTGAAACTCCCACCGTAATTGTCATGCATCATCCACCATTTGAGGCCGGTATCGCCTGGATGGATACTCATCCTGCGGAACCTTGGGTGCGGCGCTTTAGCGACGCGATTGCGGGTCATACGAACATAGTTGCGATTTGGTGTGGCCATTTGCACCGGCCCATTTCCGCGGTTTGGCAGGGCATCTCTGTGATGGTGTGCGGCTCAACCTCGGCGGAACTAACGCTGGATATCAATACAATCGACGCCGAACTGCCAGACAGTCGCTCAATGGTCATAAATGGTCCACCGGCCCTAGCTTTGCACCGTTGGACAGATCAAGGCTTGGTAACATTGTTTGATATTGTCGAGGATTACCAAGTGCTAGCAAGATTTGATGGAAAGATGCAGGGTCTGGTCCGCCATCTGATCGATGAGCGGCCGGAATGAATAAGGGACTAGTGGCAATGCCACAGGATGACGCTAACCTCACCGACTTAGCCTTTATAAACCGTCAGTTACACGCAACAATCGAAGCCATGCGGGCCAAGCTTGAAGCCGAGCACCAGACTAGAGACGATCGTATTGCGCAGGCACATGCAGTTATCGCCGAAGAACATCGGGGCCTCCAAAATGCTATCCAGGCCATGCGTATCCAACTAGAACTCCAGCAGGCTAACCACGATGCTGCCTTGCAGGCAGAGCGCGCGTCAGCACATGGCGAAATTCAGCAGTTCATCGCTACCATCAATCAGTTGCGTATTGAGATAGAAGTCCTGGAGCACAAAGGGATGAGGGAGTTGGATGAGCAGCTGGCTGAATTTGCACGCGAGCAAGTAAATTGGAAGGCACAAGTGCAAGCCTTGCGCAACGAATTGGAGCAACGAGCATGAGCGCAACCCTTCAGCAGGCTAATCGCGCGCGCGGTAAACTCTCAAATTCTGCAGCATTAAAACGCACCTCTACCTTACTCGAGATATCACGGCTTTGCGCCCAAAAGACAACGCTTGATGGCATATTGACTGTGCTGGTGGAGATGACGTCACTGGAGTTAAACTGTGATCGCGGGACGATTTTCCTCAACGATCCTGTTTCTGAGGAGCTTTTTTCTCGGGTAGCGCAAGGCGGCCTTACTCGCGAGATTCGTATTATGAATAACTCCGGCATTGCAGGCGCCGTATTTCAGTCAGGGGAAGCAGAATTAATTCATGATAATTATGCTGACCCTAGGTTTAACTCCTTAATAGATGAACGCACAGGTTATCGCACTAACAACATGATGTGCGTACCGATCCGCACCATGTCGGATGAAATTATCGGGGTTATGCAAAGCCTCAACAAACTCGAAGGTCAATTCACCGATGACGACCTCTCACTTTTGGAGGAAATGACGCGTCAGGCGGCGATTGCGCTTCAAAGTTTACAATATATCGAGAAAAGCGAACGAAAACGGGCGAAGGAGATGGCATTTATAGAATTGGTATCTGATATCAATTCCGAATTGGATTTGTCTGCGCTTCTTAATCGGGTCGTGGATGAGACCTGCTCTATGCTTAATGCCGAGCGAGCTACAATTTTCTTGCACGATACAGAGACTGCGACCTTATTTTCACGCGTAGCCAGTGGGGCGGAAATTTCTGAAATTCGACTACCAAGTTATGCGGGCATTGCTGGTGCGGTGTTCACCTCTGGGCAGAGTATGAACATTCCCTACGCTTATGCGGATTTGCGTTTCAACCCCAGCTTTGACAAGCAAACCGGTTTCTTTACACGGTCGATTCTTTGCGTACCTATTGTCAACAAAGAAAATCGGACGATCGGGGTGACTCAAGTACTGAACAAGAAAGGCGGAATTTTTACAGACGAGGACGAGCAGCGGCTCAAGGCTTTTACCGCGCAGGTGTCTATTGCGCTTGAGAATTCCAAACTGTTTGACGACGTACGCCGAGTCAAAAAATATAATGATTCAATGCTCGCAAGCATGTCAAATGGAGTTGTTACGCTCGATCCCGCCCTCAAAATCGTTACCTGCAATGCCGCTGCGGACCAAATTTGGGAAGGAGTGCCGCAACTTGTAGGCAGTGTTCTCTCTGATCTTCTGAGCGATGACAGCAGTTGGGTGCAGGAGCGGATCGCCGCGGTGCAAGACGCTGGGGTAAGCGAAGTGTTCAATGATGTTTCCTTGGCTTTGGGTGGACAGACCAGGTCGGTAAATCTTACTATAAGCCCACTGATTTCCGAAGACAGTGACAAGGAGCTTGGTTCAATGCTGATGTTTGATGACATCAGCAATGTAAAGCGGATGAAATCCACTATGTCCCGCTATATGGACCCTGTGATCGCATCCCAAATGCTGGACGGCGAAGGAGGTCTGGACTTGCTTGGCGGGGTCAGTGCCGAAGCGACAGTCATGTTCAGTGATGTTCGGGGGTTCACCACAATCACTGAAGAATACGGCGCTCAGGGCACAGTTTCCTTCCTCAATGAATATTTCAGCCTGATGGTCGACTGTATTGCCCAAGAAGGGGGCATGCTCGACAAATTCATTGGCGACGCGATCATGGCCTGTTTTGGATTGCCGGTTGCCAAAGAGGACGATGCTGATCGAGCGCTACGTGCAGGTATTGGTATGATTAACGCCTTGTGGGAGTGGAACCGCGAGCGCCGTGCTAAGTCGCTCAAGACCGTCGATATGGGGCTTGGGCTCAACACCGGTATGGTAGTGTCAGGCAACATCGGCAGTCCCAAGCGCATGGATTACACTGTCATTGGTGATGGCGTAAACCTTGCAAGCCGTTTGGAAAGTGCCTGCAAAGCCTATTCCGCCCGTATTCTTATCAGTGAAACCACCGCTAGCCACCTGCGCGGCACTTACCGAATGCGCGATATTGATCTTGTTGTAGTTAAGGGAAAAACTGAGCCCGTGCGCGTTTTCGAGGTTCTCGATTACCACGACAAAGAGACGTTTCCGAACCTCACCGACGTGATCAACCAGTTCAACGATGGCATTATGCAATATCGATCATGCAATTTTGAAAAGGCAGTCGAGCGATTTGAACGCTGTCTTTCGTTGAACCCAGAAGACAAATTGTCTCGCACTTATATCGAACGGTGCGACTTTTTACGCACTAATCCGCCGCCCGCCAATTGGGACGCGGTGTGGATGATGAACGAGAAATAGAGCTCGGCAATGCTGCTGCTTCTATTGCCGCCAGATATGGCATCTCAGGAAGCCAACATGTTTATCGGCGCAGCATTCTTGGTTCTGACACTTTCGATCGGACAAAGTCAGAACAACGCCTTCTCGCTTCCCTTAGCGATATTGGCGCTGTGTGCGCTTATTTCAGCTGGGCTGGCTATATTATCAGTGATGCCTTCCACGGCTGCAAAATCTGCGAAAGGGAACAACTGGCTGTTCTTTCAGATGTTCGCGCAACTTGAAGAAACAGTATTTCAAAAAAAGTATTGACCCTGTTAAAAGAGCCTGAAGATGTATTTAAAACTATGCTGAACGACATCTATCAACTGGGCTGCATACTCCAGTCTAAAAAATATCGTTTCCTTGCGTTGGCATATCGGGCTTTTCTTTGGGTTAATAATAGCATTTGTAACCTTCGTATATGAACAGATTGCAGGGCGACTGTTATAGCGCGCTGCTGACATTCCAGGTCGCCACTGTGCTGCTGCGTTGCCTGACCGGCTGCAGAGCGATACAAGTTGAGCGCGGCCTGGCTGCGGAATATTGTCGGAAATCCTCTATTTTGGGCACCAAATGCACTTAATAGAAAAATTGCTGCAACTGAGGGCTGGACCTTTGGAGTTATTTGACGCTATGGGGCACGCCTAGTGCCGGCTTAGCTCAGTTGGTAGAGCACCTGATTTGTAATCAGGGGGTCACGAGTTCGAACCTTGTAGCCGGCACCATTTTTCATATACTTAGCAAGAATTATCCTGGAGTATTTAGCTCTAGGTAACAAGCTAGGTAACAAGCTAGGTAACAAGCTGCACATTTTCCGAATCGTCTTAACGCGGTTTGCTTTAGCAAGTCCTCTGATGGGTGCGGCTTGGCGGGCATTTGGATGCAAGATACGGCGCGGTTAAGGGTCTGCTGCGCAGACGAAAATCTCTAAGACACTTCATTAAGTCGGCATCTTCGGGGGGGGGAATGAGCGAAGAAAAAAAATGGCCAAGCGAGGCAATGTTTATGGTGCGCACCATGCAGGCGCATCACATGCAACTAAGTGTTATGGCCGACCAGAAGGCCAACATGCTTATTGGTGCGACCTTTGTGGTTTTGACACTGGCCATTGGTCAAAGCCAAAGCAGCAGTTTCTCTCTTCCGTTGCTCATATTGGCAGTGTCGGCATTAATGTCCGCTTGCCTAGCCACAGTGGCAGTAATGCCCTCCACTATTCCAAAATCATCCAAAGGCAGCAATTGGCTGTTTTTCGGTACATTCGCGCAAGCCGAAGAACTAGTGTTTCGGGAAACGATAATGGCAAAGCTTAAGGAACCCGAAGATGTGTTCGAAGCGATGCTCCATGACATCTATCAAATGGGCTGCATCCTTCAGACCAAAAAATACCGCTATCTCGGTTGGGCTTATCGCGCCTTTCTGGTCGGCTTGGCCACAACATTTGTAACTTTCGTTTACGAAAGCGTTGCTGGGTCGATTTTATAGCTACCCTTTCGCTCCATTACAGTGCGCGCCAGTTCAAGCTCCGCACCTGCCAGCTTTTGCGCGCAGACCCATTTCACGCGATACAAAGAAATTTTATCCCCCTACGGTTGCCGTGTGCTGAAACTGACGTGAGCAGTTTCAAGCCATTGTTCCCGTCCGCATTCAAAAGACAGATTGGCCACATAAAACAGGAAAACGTTTCAGGTTTATCTTAGTGTCTGACTGAGCTACTAGAAAACCACTTGCCCCGTTTCACAGCACTGGTTATCTTGTTTTAACATAATTGGGCTTGAGGAGTCTTAGCTGGCTTGAGAGAGGAACCTACCTGCGTACGCTTTTGTTAACGTTTTTCCGCTGTCCAGCCTTCTTATTTTATGATGTTTGTCATAAAAAGTTAATTAATCCGCGCGAGACCCCTTTACAGATAACCTTCGTCGATCTCACCCATTTCTGTCCCTTAATAGAATAGGCATATCATGACCCAAAAAGCCTCCGACTTGTTCATTGCTTGCCTCGAAGAAGAGGGTGTTGAATATATTTTTGGTGTTCCAGGAGAAGAAAATCTCGATTTCCTAGATAGCCTGTCACGCTCGAAGAAAATCAAGCTTATCCTTACGCGGCACGAGCAAGGTGCAGGCTTTATGGCCGCCACTTACGGACGACACACCGGCAAAACCGGCGTATGTTTGGCAACGCTTGGCCCGGGTGCAACCAATCTCGTAACAGCTGGGGCTTATGCCACGCTGGGCGGAATGCCAATGATGATGATTACCGGTCAAAAGCCGATCAAGAAATCAAAGCAGGGGCGTTTTCAGATTTTGGACGTCGTTGCCATGATGGGTCCGATTACTAAATATACCCATCAAATGGCCGCCTCTGACAATATACCGAGCCGCGTGCGTGAGGCATTCCGTTTGGCCGAGGAAGAAAAGCCCGGCGCGGTCCATATCGAACTGCCCGAAGATATTGCTGACGAACATACCGACGCCCTGCCCATCAAACGCAGCGTATCGCGCCGCCCCAGTGCCGACCCTAAAGCGGTCCGCGCCGCAGTCGAAGCGCTGGAAAATGCGAAATCGCCGGTGCTTGTTATTGGCGCTGGCGCCAACCGGACGATGACTGGCAGGATGTTGCTCCAATTTATCGAAAAGACCGGCATCCCGTTTCTGACGACCCAGTTGGGCAAGGGCGTGATTGATGAGCGTCATCCGAAATTTCTGGGCTGCGCAGCCTTGTCCGCGGGTGATTTTGTCCACCGCGCCGTCGAAGCTTCGGATTGCATCGTCAATGTCGGGCATGACGTCATCGAAAAGCCGCCTTTTTTCATGAAACCAGGCGGCGCCCAAGTCATTCATATCTCCAGCAAAACCGCCGAGGTAGACCCTGTCTATTTCCCCGGCATCGAAGTCATCGGCGATATTGCCAATGCAATCTGGCAAATGAAGGAGGACATCGTTCCTAGTGGCAGCTGGAACTGCGGCCATATGCTAGATTACCACAAGGCCGAGGTTGAACATACCGCTAGCCTCTCTGGCGACGCGCGGTTCCCGATTTTTCCGCCACATTTGGTGCAACAAGTGCGCGACGTGATGCCTGATGACGGCATCATCTGCCTCGATAATGGCGTCTATAAAATCTGGTTTGCACGGGGTTATTCAGCGCACCGACCAAACACTGTGCTGCTTGACAATGCGCTTGCCACAATGGGCGCAGGCCTGCCGTCTGCTATGATGTCAGCGATGGTCTATCCTGATCGTAAGGTTATGGCGATTTGCGGCGATGGCGGCTTCATGATGAATAGCCAAGAGATGGAAACTGCTGTCCGGCTTGGACTTAACATCACCGTCCTAATTCTTCGCGATGACAGCTATGGAATGATCCGGTGGAAGCAGGCGAATATGGGCTTTGCCGATTGGGGGCTAACCTACGGCAACCCCGATTTCGTCAAATATGCAGATAGCTATGGAGCCAAGGGACACCGCGTCGAAAGCGCGGCGCATCTAACCGAAGTGCTGAAGCACTGCCGTGATACGCCAGGTGTACATCTCATTGACTGCCCTGTCGATTACACGGAGAATGATCGTATCCTCAACGTGCAAATCAAAGAACTAAGCGCTGCATTATGAGCATGTTGAAAGACGCTTATCCGTTATATCTGAATAACAAGGCCGTTCAGTCGAACACCGACCTTGCTGTAACAGACAAGTATACCGGCGAAGTTGCTTTCCGGGTGGCCTTGGCCGACAGCAAGACAATTGATGCAGGAATTGCCGGAGCCGTAAAAGCGGCTGAGCCGATGGCGCAGATGGCCAGTTACGAACGCCAGAATGTCCTGACGCACTGTGTCTCTCGGTTCAAGGAACGCTTCGACGAACTGGCTTATGCGCTATGCGTCGAGGCAGGCAAGCCGATCAAGGACAGCGAAGGTGAAGTCACCCGGCTGATAGATACCTTCCGGATTGCGGCAGAAGAATCGGTCCGGATGACCGGCGAAGTTCAGCCGCTCGATATATCCCCGCGCGCTAAGGGTTATCAGGGCATGTGGAAGCGGGTGCCTATCGGCCCATGCAGCTTCATTTCACCGTTTAACTTTCCACTAAACTTAGCGGCACACAAGATCGCACCTGCCATCGCCGTTGGTTGTCCGTTTGTGATGAAGCCGGCCAGCCGGACACCACTGGGCGCCATCATCATGGGCGAAATACTTGCAGAGACAGATTTGCCGGAGGGGGCTTTTTCGATTCTTCCGGCCAGCCGTGACGGCGCAGATTTGTTCACCGAAGATGACCGGCTAAAACTGCTGTCGTTCACTGGATCTCCCGATGTGGGTTGGGCCTTGAAGGCCAAGGCGGGCAAGAAAAAGGTTGTTCTCGAACTGGGCGGCAATGCTGCGGTTATAATCGACGAAGATGCCGATCTCGACGATGCGCTGGAGCGCGTAATTTTCGGTGCATTTTATCAATCTGGGCAAAGCTGCATCGGGGTGCAGCGGATCATTATCCATGACAGCATCTACAACAAGTTCCGTGACATGCTGGTCGCGCGCGCGGGCAAACTGGTGTCTGGCAATCCGCATGATCGGGAGACTTTTATTGGTCCAATGATCGACGTTAAGGAAGCGGCGCGCCTTGATGGCTGGGTTCAGGAAGCGATCGCAGGCGGAGCGAAGCTGCTCTGTGGCGGAAAACGGGTTGGGGCAATGCTCGAGGCCACTTTGCTCGAAGACGTTCCACGCACGGCGAAGGCAAATCGCGAAGAAGCTTTCGGACCGCTTGCCATCTTGTCGCGCTTTACCGACTTCGATGCAGCGCTCGACGAAGTGAACGATAGCAAGTTCGGTTTACAGGCAGGCATCTTCACCCGGGACATTTTCAAATCGCTGGACGCTTGGGACCGTTTGGATGTTGGCGGCGTTGTGATCAATGATGTGCCAAGCTACCGCGTCGACAATATGCCTTATGGCGGCGTCAAAGATTCAGGTTTGGGCCGCGAAGGAATTCGTTTCGCAATGGAAGATATGACTGAAATCCGCAATTTGGTGATCCGTCGGCGCAAATAAGACATATGTGTTATAGTTAATCTGTCTCGCTGTCGCTTGATAGAAATTTACCGCTCAAATTCTAACGGAAGAGGACAAATATTATGGCATTTAATGATCATGTCGACCTACCCACATTCATGCAGGGCGTTAGCAAGCGCAACGCAGGGCAGACTGAATTTATCCAAGCGGTGCAGGAGGTTGCGGTAGATATCTTTGACTTTATGGAAGGCAAAGAACGCTATCACAAGGAGCAGATATTGCGGCGCATCGCCGAACCCGACCGGGTTATTTCATTCCGCGTTTGCTGGGAGGATGATAACGGCAACGTGCGGGTGCAGCGCGGCTGGCGTGTGCAGAACAATAATGCAATTGGACCATACAAAGGCGGTATCCGCTTTCACCCTTCGGTTACGGAGAGTGTACTCAAGTTTCTGGCTTTTGAACAGACCTTCAAGAACGCGCTCACCGGTCTGCCGATGGGCGGAGGCAAGGGTGGATCAAACTTCAACCCCAAGGGTAAAAGCGATCATGAAGTGATGCGCTTTTGCCAGTCTTTCATGACCGAGCTCTACCGCCATGTGGGGGCCGATGTCGATGTACCTGCTGGCGATATCGGTGTTGGTTCCCGCGAAATTGGCTATATGTTTGGGCAGTATAAGCGGATCACCAACCAGTTTACCGGCGTGTTGACCGGTAAGGGTCTGGAATATGGCGGTTCGTTGATCCGTACAGAGGCAACCGGCTATGGTGCGGTATATTTCCTCGCCAATATGCTTAAGACCAAGAATGACGATCTGGTCGGCAAAGTTGCTGTAATTTCAGGATCAGGCAACGTTGCAACCCACGCGGCCGAGAAGGTCACGATGCTGGGCGGCAAAGTGGTCACCTTGTCCGACAGTGCCGGTTTCATCCATGATCCTGATGGTATCACGCAAGAGAAAATCGACTGGATCAAACAACTTAAGAATGTGCGGCGCGGTCGGATTAGTGAATATGTAGATCAGTTCAAAGGGGCAACATATCATGAAGGCAAGCGTCCTTGGGGCGTCCCTTGTGACGTTGCGCTGCCTTGCGCGACACAGAATGAACTGCTCGGGGATGACGCCAGGGAATTGATCAAAAACGGCTGCATTGCGGTCAGCGAAGGTGCTAATATGCCTACAAACCTCGAAGGCGTCCACGTCTTCAAGGACGCAAAAATATTGTTTGCACCGGGGAAGGCAGCCAATGCGGGTGGCGTTGCGGTTTCTGGTCTGGAGATGAGCCAAAATTCAGGCCGCATCTCGTGGAAGGTAGAGCAGCTCCAGCAATTGCTGGTCGATATCATGGACGGCATTCATGGCAGCTGCGTCGAATATGGCCAGACCAAGGGTGGCTATTGCGACTATGTGCGGGGCGCAAATATCGCGGGCTTCAAAAAGGTGGCCGACGCCATGCTCGCATTTGGTGTAGTGTGATTGCAGCAGATTGGCAGCAAATAAAATTTGCTGCCAATCTGCTTGAATAATTGATCAAAGGACCGGATTGTCGTAACGAATGACTTAGGGTTGCGGCCTTACCGGTTTTAGAGGGAATCCAGGATCAATGGCAGAATTTGGGAAAAGCCGTGCTTTCTTGAAGGCTATGCCGGGTGTGCTACTTACGTTGTGCATCCTTGTTCTGCTTATGGCAGTTGTATTTCCAATTTTAGCCCCTGTGCGGGCCACAGGGGCTTCGGATAACACACATTTGGGCGTTGCCTCATGCGCTGGCTCAACCTGTCATGGCCGGTTGGAAGCCGATGGCACAGTGGTGCGGCAGGATGAGGTTTTGCGTTGGCAGGAACCCTCATCGCCTGCCGGAAAACATAGCCAAGCCTATTCCGCCTTATTGGGCAAACGCAGTGAGCAAATAGCCCGCAATTTGGGTATCGGCAAGGCGTCGTCTGCGCCGATGTGCCTTGGTTGTCACGCCACGCCAGCCACATCGCGGGGCAACACCTTTCAGTTAGCCGACGGTGTAGGTTGTGAGTCATGTCATGGCGGTGCTTCAAATTGGATTGCCAGCCATTACGCTGTTGGCGCAAGTCACTCCAATAATGTTGCGCGCGGATTGACACCGCTAGAAAATCCAAAGGTGCACGCAGCCGTATGTCTTGACTGCCATTTTGGAAGCGCCACCCAAGGGCAGTTTGTAAACCATCGGATCATGGCGGCAGGGCACCCGCGTATTTCTTTCGAACTCGACCTGTTTTCGTCTCTGCAGCAACATCATGATGAGGATACCGATTATGCGGCGCGCAAGGGGCGCACCGACCATGTGCAGCTATGGGCCGTTGGACAGGCGCTTGCGCTCAAACGCTCGCTTGATCTTTATGCGAGCGCCAGTCGTGGCACCGAGGGTGCATTTCCCGAATTCTATTTTTTTGATTGCCATAGCTGCCACCGTCGGATTTATGACCAAGCGGACGCAGTTAAGACTGGGGTAAATAATCCCGGACGGCCAATTCCGGAAGGCATGCCGCCATATAATGATGAAAACATGATCATGCTGTCGGCGGCTGCGCGGGTAACGGCACCAGCCTCGGCAGGGCAGTTCGATAAGGCAAGCAAGGATTTCCATGCAGCTTTGGCGCTCGACCGGAGCAGCGCAATCGCTGCGGCGCGGCGCTTATCCATCGCAGCAGATAATCTGGCAGATAATTTTGCATCGGGCAGTTTTGGCAGCGGCCAAGCTTTTGCAATCATCGAGACTATTGCAACCGAAGCCATTGCTGCGCGCCTGACAGACTATGAGGGATCGGTGCAAGCCGTTATGGCAGTTGATACGTTGCTAAGTGCACTCGTCCGGTCCGGCAACATCACGCAAGGTGCGGCAGCTGGCATCCGTGCCAATGTAAACCGCGCTTATAACGCGGTGCGTGATCCCAACGCCTATCGTCCGTCCGAATTTCGCAGTTCGATTGGTGCCGCGGCAAGTGCAGTCAGGTCGTTGCGATAAACATGCGTAAACAAATAACCGCAATCATTACGAGCTGTTCGCTCATATTGTCGTCCTGTGGCGGCGGCGGAAGCAGTGATGACGGAAACAGCACCGGCAACAGTGCACCGCCACCTTCGCCGCCGCCACCGTCCAGTGCGGCAAGACTATATAGCGATCCCGCGCCGGAATCGCTCTCGGTTGCAGATGTCGAACGCGTGATATCGCTCGCGGTGGCGGAGGCTCAGGCGCGTAACTTGCCTTCAACCATCGCGGTGGTGGACCGCGTTGGCAATGTACTCGGCGTGTTCGTTATGAACGGAGCGAATTTGGGCCTAAAGATCCCTGATGCGCCGGTGGGGGCTTCGTCCAATACCGATCTGCAAGGCTTAAATCTGCCCGCTCCGGCGGCGGTTGCCGGAGCCATCGCAAAGGCTATTACCGGCGCCTATCTGTCGAGCAGCGGCAACGCCTTTTCCACCCGCACGGCAAGCCAGATTGTCCAGCAGCATTTTCCACCGGCACCAACAACTGTGGGCCTTGAAAGCGGCCCATTATACGGCGTGCAATTCAGCCAACTCCCATGTTCTGACATGATGCAACGCTTTGGCAGCTTTGGTGCGGCAGCACTTATTGGACCCAAGCGTTCGCCGCTCGGGCTATCGGCAGATTCGGGCGGATTTCCGCTTTACAAAAACGGAGTAGTTGTTGGCGGCATCGGCGTGATGGGCGACGGCATTTATGGTTTCGACCCGAACATCTTGGATGTCGACAGTGATACTGAGGAATTTATCGCGCTGGCAGCCACGCAAGGGTTCGCGCCAGGTGAGGATATTAAGGCAGAGCGGATTAGCGTCGACGGAACGCTATTGCGCTATTCTGACGCGACGACGGCCGGATTGCGGGGCCGCACTGCGCAAAGCTTTGCGGCATTGAACGGTAGCGTCGGCAATTTGGCACGGGTGCCAGGTTATTCGAGCGGCAGCATAGTCGCCGGATCGGTTTTTGGTAGCGAAGCATCAGGCGTCCGTGCTGCCACTTCGGCGGAGTTTTCCAACCGCGACGCGTATATATTATCCGATGGATCGGGAACCAATCGTTTCCCGATACGCGCAGGAACCGACGCCGCGTCAGTTGCAACACCGCTCAGCATTGCCGAGGCGCGGGCGTTGTTGGAAGAGTCCTTCACTACAATGAGCCGTTCTCGCGGACAAATACGCCGCCCTAATGATAGTCGTGCACAAATGACGATCAGTCTGGTTGACACGCATGGCGCAGTGCTGGGCATTGTGCGCGGTCCTGATGCGCCAGTCTTTGGTACAGATGTTTCATTGCAAAAAGCGCGAACTGCCGCGTTTTTTTCCAACCCGCGCGCGGCATCCGATTTGGCAGCAAATGCCAGTCCACACGTTGGGACATTTCTTGGCAAAGCACGGACATTTTTCGGCAACAGCAATATTTTCACTGGCCAGCATGCTTGGACCACCCGCGCGATCAGCAATATTTCACGTCCCTATTTTCCTGACGGCGAAATTGGACGCCCTCCGGGACCATTTTCGCCTGACATTAACGGCTTTAATCCTTTTTCTACCGGACTTCAGTCCGCCTTGATTGCTGGAAACATTACTAGCCATGTTGGATTTTTGCTTGGCAGCAATCCAGATACCCCCGCGCGCTGCACAACAACGCCAGATATTGCGACCGGACAAAATCGATTGCAAAATGGAATCCAGATTTTCCCGGGATCTGTGCCGGTTTATCGCGGATCGACACTGGTTGGAGCAATTGGCGTTTCGGGGGACGGTATCGATCAGGACGATATGGCCGGTTTCTTAGGCGCCAATAACGCGGGTCTGCGCGTTGGCGGCATTGGGAATGCCCCTCCTGCCATACGCACCGATCAGATCGAAGTCACCGTGGGCGGAACAAAAATAAGGCTGCGCTATATAGGCTGCCCCTTCGCGCCATTTCTCGACACCAGCCTGCAAAATGTGTGTCAGGGTTTATGATGGTTGCTGCTGATCTGCCACCGATATCGACAGTCGCTGCAGTGGGTATCTATAATCCGTTCGCCTCACTCGGGGTATTTCTAGAGTCGTCTGCTGCGGCAGAGCGCGCAGTCAAGGCACCGCCACCAGAAGCTAAAGCCCCATTGCCAGAGGAGCCCAAAGGCGATCCGCTTGCGGATCCCGATAGTGGCATTATTGACGGCCGCAAGCGTCCTGGATATCAGCAGCGCCTGCCCGACAAAGTTACGCAAGATAATATCGGCGCGGTGCGTCCGCCGCCGCCTGAGGCATTTCCGACCGATGAGTTTCCGATCCCCGACAGGTGGCGCCTGATCCAGTCTTTGGGGCTGGTGAAGGAGCGTTGGTTAGACCCCTATAATCAGAACACGTATAAAGGTGACCGGCCAATCGATCCTGCGAAAGTTCCGTGGTTGCCCATTAAGGGCCACGATTGGTTTTTCGTTGCGAGCGCAGTTAGCGACACCGTTGTCGAGGCGCGCACTTTTCCGATCCCGGTGGGTGTCCAGACCACCGAGGGTCCCGGCAATCTGGATATTTTTGGCAAAGACGGCAGTGAGGTATATTCGCAGACGTTTATCCTTGGCGCCGCACTTATCAAGGGCCTGACCGCTTTCAAGCCGCCTGACATAGAATATCGCGTCGCGCTTGCCCTCAACGTCAATTATGTGAACGTACCGGAAAAACGCGTGCTGTTTGTTCAGCCATCCAAACCCTCGCACCGGCTTGACCATTTTCTGGGCTTGCAGGAATTGTTCGTTGATTATCACGTCCGAAACACGTCGGATCGTTATGACTTTGAATCAATACGCGTCGGCATCCAGCCCTTCCAAAGCGACTTTCGTGGATTTCTGTTCAATGATCAGCAGCTCGGCATCCGCTATTTTGGCAACCGCGACAACAATCGCTTCCAATTTAATCTCGCGGCATTCTGGCGACTGGAAAAGGACACCAATTCAGGTTTGAACAGCATTGTGCAGCGACCGCGCAATGACTGGGTTTTCATCGCCAATCTATATCGGCAGGATATGCCATTCCCCGGCCTAACCAGCCAAATTACAGCCGTATACAATATGAACCGCGAGAAAAATCGGGTCGAAATTGATGACAATGGCTTTCCGGTCAGACCTGCGTTGCTTGGCAATTTGCGCGGCCGGAATTACGACGTTGTCTATCTCGGCTATAATGCTGACGGCCGGATTGGACGGGTCAATCTAACCGCATCAATTTATGGCGCGCTCGGTACCGATGGTCAAAATTTCTTCACAGGCCAAAAGGGTAAAATTCGCGCCGGTTTTGCGGCTGCTGAGGCCAGCTACGACCTCGACTGGATGCGCTTCCGTCTGTCTGGTCTTTATGCAACTGGTGACCGTGACCCGTTCGATAAAAAAGAAACTGGCTTTGATGCTATTTTTGAAAATCCTATTTTTGCTGGAGCCGATACAAGCTACTGGATACGCCAAACAATTCCCTTTGCCGGCGGCGGTCGTGCAGTCAGCATCAACGGCCGTAACGGCATATTAAATTCGCTGCGCTCGTCCAAAGAACAAGGTCAGTCGAATTTCAACAATCCTGGCACGATATTGCTTGGGGCTGGGGCCGATTTTGATCTGACCCCGACGATGCGTCTGTCAGCAAACGCTAACTATCTGTGGTTCGAAAATACATCAAATCTGAGAGTACTCCGTTCTGAGGGCAGCATTCCAAAAGATATCGGTTGCGACCTGTCAGCAGCAGCGATATGGCGACCCAAAGCTACCCAAAATATCGTTTTTCGATTGTCGGCTGCAACGTTGTTACCCGGCAAAGGATTTAAAGACTTGTTTACCAATCGACCGCGCGACAAACAATATTACTCGCTGCTCGCGAACGTGATATTAACCTATTGATGCGCGCCGATTTTGCCTTGAACAGCAAACGGATTTGGACCGTCATTTTACTGCTGTTATGCTGCGTGTTTTCAGCGACATTGGCTTATGCTTCGGACAAGGAAAAGCCAGTTGAGCGCATCTACCCGACCTTTCCGCCTGCACCACGTACGCAAGAAGCTTCAGATGTGCTGGCAAAATCATCGGGCTGCTATTCATGTCACATCCAAACCGACGCGCCGACGATGCACAGCTCTCCAGCCGTGCAACTGGGTTGCGTTGATTGTCATGGTGGCGATCCGAAAGTCATGGGTAATTCCAATCTGAAACATGATGACCCTACCTATGTCGCAGCGCGTGACAAGGCACACGTCCTTCCCAAATATCCAAAAAGCTGGCATTTTCCTTCGTCTGCCAATCCCAAACGCAGCTACGCCTTGTTGAACCAGGAAAGCCCCGAGTTCATCCGGTTCAACAACCCGACTGATTATCGCGTCGTCCGAGAATCCTGCGGTGCCTGCCATATGGAAGTGATCGAAGCGGGAGAGCGTTCGATTATGGCATCTGGCGCGATGCTCTGGGGTGGGGCGGCGTATAACAACGGCATTTTACCCTACAAAAATTACGTCACTGGCGAGGCTTATACCAAGCACGGCGAACCGGCGAAAATTATGTCACCCGGAAGTCCTGTCGGCACAGTGACTGAGGAACAGAAAAAGCGTGGCGCGCTGGCCGAGCTTTATCCACTGCCGATGTGGACCGTAGTCCCTCCCGGCGATGTGTTCCGTGTATTCGAACGCGGCGGGCGCAATGTGAATACGCAGTTTGCCGAAGTTGGCCTACCAAACCCAACTGGCAGTATACAAAGGCTGGAAGAACCGGGGCGTCCCGATATCAAGCAATCCAATCGCGGTCCGGCTACCGGTTTGCGTGTTGCCATCCCCATTCTCAACATCCACAAAACGCGGCTCAACGATCCATTTATGTGGTTCATGGGCACGAATGACCAGCCGGGCGATTATCGCCATTCGGGCTGCGCCGCGTGTCATGTGATATATGCCAATGACCGCGAGCCGAGGCATAGTCTGGGCTATTCACAATATGGTAGGGATGGACAGACGCAGACGATTGATCCGACCATTGCCAATAAGATGGAGCCGGCAGATCATGATGACAAAGGCCATGGCGCTGTGAAAGAGCCCGGCCATGACGAAGGGCCGATAAAGGAAAAAGGCCACCCGCTTCGCCATATATTCACCCGCGCCATCCCAACATCGCAGTGCATGAATTGCCACATGCATCAGCCGAATATCTTCCTGAACAGCTATCTCGGCTACACGATGTGGGATTACGAATCCGATGCGCCTTCGATGTGGCCGCAGAAGCAGAAATATCCGACAGCCGCAGAAAAGTTCAAAGTTCTCGATCGCAATCCCGAGGCAGCTGCGCCCAAGGGCAAATGGTCTGATCTTGATTTCTTGCGCAATGTGTATGACCTCAATACCAACCTGAAGGATACACAGTTCGCCGACTATCACGGCCATGGCTGGAATTTCCGCGGCATCTTCAAGCGTGACCGCGAGGGCAATTTGCTTGATGCAGATGGCAAGATAGTGGCGCCGGACGATCCTGAAAAATGGCGCAAAAAGGGTGAAGGCAAATTTGTTGAACCTGGGGTAAATCCCGGCAAGACGGTGCATATGATGGATATTCATGCCGAAAAAGGGCTGCAATGCGCAGACTGCCATTTCGCGCAGGATAGCCATGGTAATGGATTGATCTATGCGGAGGTCGCCAATGCTGTCGAGATAGGCTGTAAGGATTGCCACGGCACCGCCGACGCCTACCCCACGCTGCTGACATCTGGTCCGGCTGCTCGTCCGCAAGGGGGGAATCTCGCGTTGCTCCGCAATGCCGATGGTCGCCGCCGTTTTGAATGGCTGTTTGAGCCCGATGGCAGTCGCAAGCTGATACAGAGATCCATCGTTGATCCCAAGCTGGAATGGGAAGTCAGCTTAGTTAAAGACAGCATGAACCCCGGCAGTGGGCATTTCAACGCTAAAGCGGCGCGTGCAAAACTTATGGGTCGCGTGGGCAAAGAAACTGGCGAGTACGATTATGGACTTGATGTCCCCTTAGATGAACGCGCCCACGGTGACGACAAAATGACATGCTTCACCTGCCACCTATCTTGGACCACGAGTTGCGGCGGATGCCATTTGCCAATTGAGGCCAATTGGAAAACAAAAACGCATAAATACGAGGAAGAAGAGACACGCAATTTCGCGACCTATAACCCGCAGGTTGCGCGTGAAGATATGTTCCAGCTCGGGCGGCATCAGACGACCAAGGGCAATATCATCGCACCCGTTCGCTCTACTTCTGCGCTGATCCTGTCGTCAACAAACGTCAACCGCGAGCGGATATACATTCAGCAGCCACCGATCAGTTCGATCGGATTTTCTAGCCAAGCATTCGCACCCCATTTTCCCCATACGGTGCGCAAAACCGAAACAAAACAGTGCACCGACTGCCATTTGTCTGCTTCCGGCGATAATAACGCAATCATGGCGCAATTGATGCTGCTTGGCACAAATTACGTGAACTTTGTGGGCTTAAACGCATGGGTTGGTCTGGGAGACGGGTTTGAAGCAGTGCGAGTGACTGAATGGGACGAGCCGCAGGCAGTGATAGGCTCGTATCTCCAACGCTATGCTTATCCAGATTTTTACAAGCTACACGTGGACCAAAATGGCCGCGAGCTTAAAAATTGGGTACGCGGCAACATACTCGACAAAAACCTTTCGGGTGAACCCAACGGCACAGAGGAATTCGCCAACATTGTTCAAGGCACCGGCGACAAAGTTGGCTGTCTGCAGCTGCGGGGCGAATACATGTATGTCGCCCAAGGCAATCGCGGATTTCAAGCTTATGACGTCGCGTCGATAGCTAACAAAGGGTTTTCCGATCGGATATTATCTGGTCCATTCTCCAAGCTGGGTCATAATACGCGGGTCAAATCTAAGAATGCGACGTGCATGGCGATGGCAACTAATCAGCCGATCAGTCCATTGCGCAACACGCCCGAAATGCGTGAAGCCAATCAGGAGCAGGCATTTCACCCGATTTATAATTTTGCGGTGATTACCGATAGCGTTGAAGGGCTTATCCTTGTCGATATCAACACCATGGCTGATGGTGAGTTCCGCAATAATTTCCTGAAACGTGCGGTGACTTGGAACGATCAAGGCGTGTTAAAAGGTGCACGGCACATCACGCTTGCCGGACATTATGCTTATGTTACCGCCGATGTCGGGCTGGTGGTGGTCGATCTGGATGACCCAATGCGACCAAAAACAACCGCCGTGATTGAAATGAACGATGCTCGCGCGTCAGCAATCCAGTTCCGCTATCTATGGGTCAGCGATGCGGAGGGTGTGAAGTTATTTGACGTGACCAAATTGGCTGAACCAGTTGCGGTGTCGGAAGGCACAATCGCGCTGGCAAACGCCCGCAAACTCTATGTCGCGCGCACCTATCTATATGTTGCCGGCAAGCAGGATGGCTTGGTTATCGTCAATGTCACAAAACCGAAAGCCCCATCGATATATCTCAAAGAAACATTTGGTGGGCAGTTGTCGGATGTCGAAGATGTTGTCGTGGGTTCCACAAACGCCTCGGCTTTCGCATATGTCGCGGACGGCAAAAACGGGATGAAGGTTATTCAGCTAACGTCGCCTTCGACCCAGCCTAATTATTATGGCTTCTCGCCTGCGCCAAAACCGGAACTGATTGCTTGGGCAAGAACGCCCTCGCCTGCTTATGCCATTTCCAAGGGTATAGACCGTGACCGTGCGGTAGATGAAACCGGAAGACAGATTGCGGTGTTTGGCCGACTGGGTTCGCGGCCGTTTACCCGGTCGGAAATGGAAAAGCTTTTCCTTAACAGCCTCGGCAAGCCCTATATGGTAACCGACGACGCGAAGGTCACCAACTGGCGGCCGCCCTTGAAGTTACCTAATTAGGGCGCTCGCCAATCAACTGTTTGATAAGCGGCTGTAAATAGGCATCATATTTAGCCAGCATGGCATGGTCGCCTGCGTTGTCAAAATGCGACACAAGTTCCCGTCCGTTCCAGAAGTGCAGCGCATAAGCGGGCTGATCGGCGATAATCATGGGCCGGTTGTCTGGCTTTTCCGGATCAATCGGGTTCAAGTCCAACGTCACTTGCGCCGCGGTTGAGGAACATATCGCAACTGCCGTCCCCTGCCACGGCACAGCAATGGATCTGTGGACATGGCCGCACATTATTCCCTTTATATTGGGAGCATCCTGAATGGCTTGAGTGAAGTTGCTAACCCATGGTTCTTCGGGATGAGTATTCATCCACGCAATACCGATTTCGACAGGGGGATGGTGCATGGCGATGATGGTTGGAGTATTGCGATCTTGGGCAAGTGTCGATCGAAGCCATTTGGTGCGCATGTCACAAAAAGCGCCGCCATGACGTCCCTCTTCCACCGTATCGAGCATTAGTATCCGCACACCGCGAACTTCCAATGCATATTGCACGAAACCATCTGCGACAGGAAGTTCAGGAAATTGCGCGCTAAAATTGCTTCGGATATCATGGTTACCAATACACATATGAACGGGAAAACTGCAGATGCTAAAAGCATTTGCCAACTGCCTGTAGCTTGCAGCATCGCCATGTTCAGTCAAATCACCTGTGGCAATGAGCAGGTCGGGTCGATTTGGACCATCGTTCAAATGCCGCAACACCTGATCAAGGCGCTGGCGGTTGAACTCGCCAGGATTACCCTTCTCAAAGCCCAAATGGATGTCCGTAACCTGAGCGATTAACACAGCAAATCCTTCATTCTATTTGCGTGCCTTGTCATTCTCTATTCTGGTTTTGCTAAGATCCCGTTTACGCGTCATATCAAATTTCGGTACCCATGGCGCACCATCATCTGCATGGAAACTATGGCACATTGCGCAACTTGATGGGACATCTGCGTTAGAAGCCTCACCGCCGTGGCAAGTTCGGCATGACTTAATGCCGGGCAGCAACAATTCACTGGCACTGCCTGATTGTTTTGCCGCGTGGCAAGATGAGCAGGTTTCAGTGTCATGCGCCGCATGGTCGAACCAGCCCTTCATCATATAGCGCGATGTTTGATAGACCTTTTGCACCTGCCAATTGTCTGATCCGGCAGGTGGCGTGATCACGGTATGGCAGTCATAGCATGCCCCACCCTTTGAAAAGACCGAGCGGATGGCGCTGTCAGCACGGCTGTAATTCACGCTTCCAAAATAAGCGTAATATGGCTGGCTGCGGGCATAATCGCCGGGACGCTTGCGTCCTTCCGTGACTTGCTGCGTACGCACACGGTAAGGGCCACCGGCTCGATAAAAGGCACGTATGTCTGCAACGACCATTTTTGGATCGCCGTGGCGCAGCGTTCGGACCGTGTCGCCGATCTTTTCAATACCCAGACTGTGACACATCGCGCAACTCTGCTCCATATCGATGGGCTGGAACTGAACACCATCGGGGGTCTTTACATGGCAATCCTTGCAATCAAGCGCCTGACCAAAACCAAATTGCTTGCCCATCCGCCCAGCCATACGCGCGACACCATTCGTCTTCGACAGATGCACATTGTGCGGGAATTTCAATCCGCTATCTTCCACTGGCTTTTGATCGAGCGATATCCGCTCCCGTTTCGGTGGAGAGCCGTTCGCTGTGATCACCTCTGGCTTGAATTGGGGATGCGCAGTGCCGAAATCACCCGCATTGGCAATCTTGGTGTCGGTCAGCCGCTTGTCCATATCGGTATGGCAGCTGCTGCAAAATTGCTGCTTGGTTTCTTCCATTGGTCCAGCGCCTTCATGCTCGGTATGGCATTCAACGCAGCGACCCTCGGGACGGTTAAAACCATCAGCGATTTTACGCGATATTTTTCCATCCCAATTCAGCGGAGCTTTGGCAAGCTTAAGCCTTTTGGGATCGGCATGGTCGTGGACATCGTCATGGCAAGCGACGCAGGAACTATCTGGCACCGCAACAAATGCTTCGGTATGGCAAGACTGGCAGTCCATTCCCAATCCGGCATGCGACGACGATAGCGACCCGCTGCTCCACAGACTGTCGGCATGAAAGCCCGCCGGACGCTTTTCCGCGTTTTGATAATTGTAAAATGTTTGGATGGGCCAAACCAGCAGTGCCAGAAGAATAATGATCGACAATGCCCAGGCCATTCGCCGTCTACCGGGCATTAGAGCCCGTAACGTGAATAGGCCAATTTCATCCTTTTCCTGGGTTGAGTCCGACAGCACTTCAATGCGCTCTGCGGTAATGACGACTACGGCATCTTCGACAGAAATGACCAACAAATGGCTGCCAAAGCGCAGCTCGGCGCCACCCGCCGGGTCAATAATCGCTTGCGACGTTTTACTACCGTCTACCTCAAAACCGTTCCCAGCGAGCGCCACAACATCAAGCTTGCCATTTTCCTGCAACGTCAGCCGGGCATGGCGCAGTTCAACGGCCAAATCGGCGAGGTGGATTTCGCACGACGCGTCACGGCCAATTATAATCTCACGCAAATCATGCGGATAAGCACGGATAATTTCCCGGCCATCGGAGGTGCGCGATATTTGGCGGATAAGAAAGCTCATGCTACAATCACCAGTAGAAAAAGACGCTAACGATATGGGCGACAAGCGCGGCAATGAGCGCGAATGTCAGCGGCACGTGCAAATAGAGCCATATTTCGAGCATGGACTTTAACTGCAAATGCTTTCGTGTCCGCGCTAGGATCGCCCTTTTGCGTCCCAAAAGCGAGCCCACTTTCTCCAACGGATCATCCTTGTCCCCCGGCTGACTTCCCATAATAAGCAGAATTTCGTCATGCGCCTTGCGCGTCTTGCAGGCCGGGTAGCGATTGGCCATCCTGCGGATAATGCCGCCACCAAACGGATCTTGGTCGAGCGAACTTCGCACAAGTTCGGCATGGTTTTGATCAAGCGGTTGCGCCGCGTCATGAAGCTGCCGGTCAATCGACCGCAAAGAAGCAAGCATTTGTGCCTCGGTCGTCTGGTCGCGATTGGCGCTCATAACCTTTGGCAAGGTTGCGTAGACGGAAATCCCCCAGACACCCGACAAGATAACAATCATCATCAGTACGTAAGCGAGTGTGTGGACGTTCCATCCAAGTTGGAACCCTGTGTGCAGCGTCCCGATCACAATCAGGCTAAGCCCAAGATAGACATGCGCCGAAGTCCATGCCTTTAGGGACCAATGGCCGCGCGACATCTTGCGTTTGCGAATACCTATTAGACTGAGCCACAAGATTATCAGGACGCCAATAGTACCCAATGTGTAGCCGAGCCAGCTGCCGCCATTGTGGCGCGGCTGGACATCAATCAAAAGATAACTGACTATCGCCAAGAGCGAAATTATCGTTGCGATTTTTAGCCAGCGAAAATTCTCGTGGCGCAAAAACCCCTCATGCGTCCCGTCGCTCCGCACCCGCCCGGACTGTGCTGCCTGCCGAGCCATCAGCCGCCCTCGCCTTCAAGTCTGGCGACCGTCAGGAACTTCTCGGGAGACACGCGTATCGCTGCGCCAGTGGGGCAGGCCCTCACACAAGCAGGACCACCATCAATGCCAGAACACATATCGCACTTAATTGCTTTCTTGGGCTTAGCGACATTGGGGTCAGCATTTTTATAAGACCATTTCTTACTTGGCTCGCCTGGCCCCGGCCCCATACCCAACATCATCCAACTTAGTAATCCGGGCTTTTTTGGTGGCTCGGCTTCCATCCGGATAACGCCGTAAGGGCAGTTGCGCTGGCAATTGCCACACCCAATGCAGGTGTCGTCAATGAATACCTCGCCATCGGGACCGCGGTGAATGGCATTGGGAGGGCAATCTGCCATACAATGCGGATGTTCGCAGTGACGACATGACGTTGGCACATGAAGATGCGCATACGTTCGGCCCGCCTCGCGGTCTAAGCGTGACAAACCCTCATGACTGTCGGCACAAGCTTTTTCACAGTTATCGCAACCAACGCATAGAGTTTCGTCTATCAACAGCACATCGGTTGCTTCACCCATTCCGTTCTCAACGAGGAAATTGGCAACGTTGGAATACATATCGACGACGCTGGAGAAACTATCTTTCTTGGCTTCGATAAATGCGTTGAGGTCTTGGCGCGATGCCATGTCGGATTTGATCCGCGCCAGCAGTTGCGGTTTCATCTCCAGCAGTGCTTTGAACGCAGCGCCGTCGAGTTTGATGACTTCGGATTTGACCGCTGCTTTAACAGTGGCGGTTCGGCGGGTATTCCCGATCAGCGCCATTTCGCCGACATAGGACCCCGCAGGAAGATAGGACAAAAATACCTGTTTTCCGGCGACCTTCTTTTCAACGATCATAGAGCCTTGACGGATAATGAAAATGTCATCGCCTTCATCACCTTCGGTAATTACCGGCTTGCCTGCACTCACTGTCTGGATTTCGCTATTGTCCAATACTTCGGTCAAATCTGACGAAACAAGTCCGGACCCGAAAAGCTGGAGCAATTGGCGTTCGGTTGCGATGCGTTCAATTGCACGCTTGGCGGCGGGCACCGAACTCTGCAGCTTCAGCGCGGCAGTGCGCGAGATTTCGACGCAGATAGAATCCTCGCCAGCGCGGATCGTAGCCCCGCGCCGCCGACCCGAAATCAATCCGACTTCGCCAAAGATTGAGCCGGTGTTTATAGGAACAATTTTGGTCGGATCATTTGCGTCGATCAATACCTCGACCGAACCGCTAGCGATGGAAAACAACGATGACCCGGGATCGTTACGTTCAAAAATCGTTTCTCCGGCTCGGTACAACCGCGCTTCGGAATCAAGCATAAACTCGCGCATTTGCAAAGGCGTAAGGCCGTTCAATATCGTGATATTGGACCGAAGAAATTCAAGCCATTCCTCGACACTTTTGCGACCCGGTAAATCTTTAAACTTGGCCTCAAGAATTGGCTCATCTGCTGGCTTCAATGCATTATTGCCATTGATGAATTCAACAACATCATAGCCTTGGTTCATGCAATGCTTAATCAGCGGATAGCCTGCCAGAGCGCCGATTACGTAGATGCCCTGCTTAGTTGATTCAAAGGAAGGCGACAATTTTGGAAATGCAACGCGGTCTTCGCTTGTAAACTCCACCCCGCAACTCTCGATGAATTTACGCGGCGGTGCCGACCCCATACGCGCGATAATCCGATCGCACTTCACCTTTGCTTCGCCGTCTGGCGTATCATATGTGATAAATCCAGGCTCAACCAGCGTGGGCGTTGTGCCCGTCCGCACAATCACCCGACCGGTATCGCGCGCAGCGATTAAGGCTTTAATATTGGCATCTTTGGCGGTGGTAAATTCTGCGTTCCGGTTGACAATTGTAACCGTGTTGCGTTGCTCAGGATCCGCCGCGAGACCCAGCGCGTTCTCTATACCGGCGTCACCCGCGCCGATCACGGCGATATGTTCGTCGATATAGGCGCCGGGGTCATCAAGTGTATATTGGATATGGGATAACCCGCCGCCATCGCAACGCATCAAATTGGGGTTCCCTTGCGTCCCGATGGCAAGAATGACGGTTTCCGCTTCGATGACGGCGCCGTCGGTCATCTGCAAACTGAAACTGCCCTGCTCTCCTTCAATCGCTTTGACCTCTGAATGGTAGCGGACGTTCACCTTGTGGTCGCCGGTTTGACTGTCCCAAGTATCAAGTATGAATTCACGCTTCCCTGCGTCAAAGTCGACATCGGACCGCAGGACCAGTTGGCTGGGCGTAGCCATCACATGCTTGCCCTTTTGATACTTATATATCGTGTCGGAGAGGTGATCAGTCTTTTCAAGCAACACATGCGTCAGACCTAAGACAGCGGCGCGCGAAGCAGCACTCAATCCGGCCGGACCAGACCCAATGATTGCAACGCGATATTGTGTTGTCACGCCCTTATTCCCCCATCATGACTAAACTGGCAAATTTACCCTCGGACGAGGAAGCGATTCTTAACCTACTTAATTTCAATTTGCTTATTAACGATACTTTACCAACTCTTACAGATAGTGCTATCCCTTATTTGATTTTAAATTAGGAAGTTTATGACCGAAACAGTTGAAACATCGAAAATTCCACGGGCCGTTCTCTTGGGCGCCCTCGTCATTTTCATTATAGCCATTGCCTTCGGCGTATCACGCAACTTTGGCAGCGAAGGCACACCAAACACTGCTCTGGATGTAAAGGACATTAGTGCCAATGCAGCCGGACCTGATGCCGTAATCGCGTCGCTGGAAGAACGAACGCGAAAGGATCCAGGTGATGTAGAGGCATGGCAGTTACTCGGATGGTCTTATTTCGAAAATGGCAGATATCTGGATTCGGCCAATGCCTACGGAAAGGCAACGAAACTAGAACCGGCTCGCGCAGTATATTGGTCATCGCTTGGAGAGGCTTTGGTTATGGCCGACGAACGCAATCCGATGCCAAAAGCAGCCAAAGCGGCTTTTGATAAAGCGATAATACTTGACCCAAAAGATCCGCGATCCCGCTATTTTCTTGCCGTCAGTAAAGATTTGGATGGCGATCACAAAGGCGCGATCAATGATTGGCTGGAGTTATTGAAAGACACTCCGAAGGATGCTCCTTGGGAAAGCGACCTTATCCGGACCGTCGAGCAAGTCGGAAAAATTCACAAAATCGATATTACAGAAAGTTTGGCAAGCACGCAAAAAATACGGGCAAGCGACTTATCAGGGACCCTAAAAAGTATTGCGGCAGCACCAATACCTGGACCGAGCAAAACAGATATGGCGCAAGCGGCCAAGCTGCCTCCCGGCCAACAACAGCAAATGGTGACCTCAATGGTGGAGGGGCTGGAAGCCAAGCTAGCCAAAAATCCTAAAAACGTGGATGGTTGGATCATGCTGATGCGTAGCCGCATGACATTGGGTGAAACGGCGAAGGCAAAGGCGGCACTGACAAAGTCGGTCGCGTCAAACCCCGAATCACGAACCAAGCTACTGAAAGAAGCCCAAATACTTGGTGTTCCAGGAACGTAAGTTCGGCGGGTCAGCCGGCAATTCTGGTTAGCTCCGTTCGGCAACGGTCTCCGCGACAACATTAGATGAAAGTGCTCGCAACATGCGGCATCGACGAAATTATCTCGACCTTTACTTCGCGACAGGCGTGCATGTGACCCGTACGTAATTTTTGCAGATAATCGAGCCGGATGGGCGTGTTCAACAAGATCTTTGCTGGCCCGGCGCCAAACACAGGCAAAGCAGATCAGTTGGTGATTGATGCTACCCACCCCAAGGCGCGGGGAACGGCTACTAACCAAAAAATGCCCGCTTCCTGGGGAAAAGGCGGGCTGAACTGCAAGCTACACGCCGTGTGCGATGGCCTTAAAGAAATCCTAAGCCTAGTGATTATAGGCCTTAAGCGGATAGCCAAGCCTCAATCGAGGCTTTTTGTTAGTAGTGGCTAGTGCCTTTTTTTTACAACCCTTTACAGAATACGGCCACTCAAGTACTTAGGCTAAACGCGGGTTATAGCAAACTCTCCAACGATTGCTTGAAAGTGAAATGTTTATATTTTTTCGATTATTTCTCTCCGCATTCTTAATTGTGGGTGTAAATTTTGCTGCGCGCGCGGTGAATGCAACGGCGGAGTTGGAAACGCTATCGGGAGAAAAATGCGAACTTAAGGGAGCGGCCCCACAATCGCAGAGCAGTGTCTTTGTTGATGACAGTCAGCTGCTGTGTGGAGAGTTGGTGGTTGGCAGGGTTGCACGCCTGCTGTTTTCCGAAAATAGTAAAGATAGCGACAAGCAACAGCTTGAGCGCGCCTTTAGTGCAGCAAAGTCAGAAATGCTAATCAATGCCCAATTGAACTGCGAACCAGAGCGATACTTGCCGCGCGATGGTGAAATTGTTCTCGCCCTGCCGTGCCGAAGTTCGACCGATGGTTGGCCAACCTTACTTCTAGCTCAGATCGGCGGTGGAACGCTGAACATCGTTCAAGGACCTGCGTCGGCCTATCCGGCCCTGTTGTCGGCACTTGGCCTGCGAAACGATGCAAGCCGCACCCTTCTAGCCGCCGAAGTCCGGGCTCTGTGGTCGGCGCCC
>NZ_JARXAI010000047.1 GCF_029865925.1 Sphingorhabdus sp. | reverse complement strand
GCCGGGCGCATGGCCCGCATCCCATGCCTTTGGGTCAACAAGCACCGGCTCCAAGCTGCCATCAAGTGGGACGATATAGTCCACGGCGTCGCGCAGCCCGCTTTGGTGCGACAACAACGCACGCAGCGTGATAGGCGCATCCGGAAAGGCCGGGTTGCGCACTTTCCAGCCGAGATAATCACTTATATCGCGGTCGAGATCCAGCTTGCCTTGCTCTACCAACCGCATAACGGCAATCGCTGCCACAAGCTTTGAAATAGACGCAACGCGGGCCGGATCATCTATCGTGACTCGACGACCCGCAACGCCAGCATCGCCCTCAACCGTCGCAGGGGTGATACTGTCCGCTGTAAAGTTGACCATAACGGTTGCTGGCCTGATGCCGATTACCGCAGGCGCCGCTTTATCTAGGCCAAGAGGGGGCGCGCATCCGGAAACCAGCATGGCCGCAGCCGCCGCAGCGGAAAGCCATATACCGCGCAAACCAATCATGACGCGGGGCACGCACCTACATATTTGCCCGTTGTCTTGCCCTTCATTGCTACCGTCCCAACCATAGGCAGGCGGACATCCACCTTGCTGTCGTAAATGAATTCGGTTTCCCCCATGACGCCAGCCAGCGCCATGTCGACGGTGCCCATACCCTCCATGGCGCAGGACAGCTTCATATTCACAGTCTGCCCCGATACGTCAAACGCCTTGTAGACGCATTTTTCCGCGCCATCGCCACCGAAGAAATCTGCACCTGGCTTTTTGGCCTCGGCGTCGGTGAGGCAACTCTGGCTTGACGCGCTTTTCGCAACCGCGTCCATGATCTGCTGCTTTTGGGCCTTGCGTAAGGTCGGCACATTGATGTCGTCAAAGACAACCTTGGTTTCCCAAAGCCCCGCCTTCATAGGAATGAATGCGTCATAGTTCATTTCCGCTGCGCGCTCTTTGCTGTCGATGACGCCATTGCCGTCTTTATCGGCGCTGTTGTCGGCGCATCCGTTAATGAGAAGTAGCGCCATTGATGAACCTATAGCTTTTAAAAAAGTGAAATTCATACCGAGCAATCCCCAAACCGCTTACGGATGGCTTTACCCGTCATTTTGACGCCGCCGCGTTTGTGAGGAAGAACTTGCGCATGAATCACCCTCTCGCTTCTAAATAGGTTTCTTCTTGTGTCGCTGCATATCCCAAAACGCAACATCGATAAACGGCCCGACCGATAAGGTTACATTAAGTTCTCACGTAGTAGCCATGATTTTACGTTCTTTTTCATGACAATTGGTCAAACAAATTGCGGCGATGTTGGAAAATGAATTTTTAGCGAAGCCAAGCATCTACCGCACAGCCCTTGCCCTTCCGCTGCGCAGGGCACATATGAAAAACATGGCTGAGCTTATCATTCGCCGTGGGCTGGAAGAACCGGACACGGTTGGCGCCTTCACCCCGCATCGCCCTGAACGCCCGTCCAAATTGGAGGGCGGCAGGCCATTTAGGATTGTGTCCGATTATGCGCCTGCCGGCGACCAGCCAACGGCGATCCGTGAACTGGTTGAAACTGCTTTAACGGGCGAGAAAAACCAGGTTCTTTTGGGCGTCACCGGGTCAGGTAAAACCTTTACCGTCGCGCAAGTCATAGAAAAATTGCAGCGCCCTGCGCTTGTCCTTGCGCCCAACAAAATTTTGGCAGCGCAGCTTTACGGCGAATTCAAAAGCTTTTTCCCCGACAATGCAGTCGAATATTTCGTTTCTTATTATGATTATTATCAGCCCGAGGCCTATGTCCCGCGCAGCGATACCTACATCGAAAAAGAATCGAGCGTAAACGAGGCGATTGACCGGATGCGCCATTCGGCGACCCGATCTTTGCTGGAACGTGACGACGTCATCATCGTCGCGTCAGTGTCGTGCATTTACGGCATTGGGTCGGTCGAAACCTATTCCGCGATGATCTTCGACCTGAAAAAAGGCGAAAGCGTTGATCAGCGCGAGTTGATCCGCAAGCTTGTCGCGCTGCAATATAAACGCAACGATATGGCCTTTGCCCGCGGCAATTTCCGCGTGCGCGGCGACAATCTGGAAATCTTCCCGTCGCATTATGAAGACACGGCTTGGCGCGTCAGTTTCTTTGGCGACGAAATTGAAGAGATATCAGAATTCGATCCGTTGACGGGCAACACCAGCGCGAAGCTCAACAGCGTGCGCGTTTACGCCAACAGCCATTATGTAACCCCTGGCCCTACAATGAAGCAAGCAAGCGAAGCCATTCGTTTTGAGCTAACCGAGCGGTTGAAGGAATTGGTGTCAGAAGGCAAACTGCTGGAGGCGCAACGTTTGGAGGAGCGGACGAATTTCGACCTTGAGATGATTGCTGCGACAGGGTCTTGCGCAGGTATCGAGAATTACTCCCGCTTCCTGACTGGCCGCCTACCCGGTGAGCCGCCGCCAACCCTATTTGAATATTTGCCCGACAATGCACTTCTGTTCGTCGATGAAAGCCACCAGACAGTGCCGCAAATCGGTGCGATGGCCAAGGGCGACCATCGGCGCAAGCTGACCCTTGCCGAATATGGTTTCCGATTACCCTCTTGCATAGACAACCGGCCGCTGCGCTTTAACGAATGGGACATCATGCGCCCGCAAACGGTGTGCGTTTCCGCAACCCCCGGCGGCTGGGAGATGGAGCAATCGGGCGGCGTATTTGCCGAGCAAGTTATTCGCCCTACTGGCCTTATTGATCCACCGGTCGAAATTAAACCGGTCGAAGATCAGGTGCAGGATTGCATCAACGAATGCCGCAAAACGGCAGAGGCTGGTTTCCGCACGCTGGTCACCACGCTGACAAAACGCATGGCGGAGGATTTGACCGAGTTCATGCACGAGGCCGGGCTTCGGGTGCGGTACATGCACAGCGATGTCGAAACGCTGGAGCGTATTGAACTGATCCGTGACCTTCGGCGCGGCGTATATGATGTGCTGGTAGGCATCAACTTGCTGCGTGAGGGTCTCGATATTCCAGAATGTGGGCTCGTCGCAATATTGGATGCCGACAAGGAAGGGTTTCTGCGCAGCGAAACGTCTTTGATCCAAACTATTGGCCGCGCCGCGCGCAACGTTGAAGGCCGCGTGATCCTATATGCCGACCGCATTACCGGAAGCATGGAGCGCGCAATACGCGAAACGGATCGCCGCCGCGAAAAGCAGCATGCGTATAATATCGAACATAATATCACCCCGGCAACGATCAAGCGCGACATTCACAATATCGTCGCTGACACCGCCAGCCGGGATTCCGTTCTGGTTGAAATTGACGCCGATGGCGCCAACAACCTCGTCGGCCATAATTTGCGTGCGTATATCGAAGATTTGGAAAAGAAGATGCGTGCGGCTGCGGCCGATCTGGAATTCGAAGAGGCTGGACGGTTGCGCGATGAAATCCGTTCGCTAGAGGCAGCCGAGCTTGGCCTGCCGCACCAGCAACATGTCGCTGCACCTAAAGGCCGCGCGACCGAAGGCCAGCCGGGGACGCGCAAAATGCGTTACGGCAAAACGCAGCGTAAATTCGGGAAGTAAGTGTTAGCCTGGGGCTTTAGGTCAGCAGCCGAACAATCGCCGAGAGTCCTGCAAGGCCAAGGACACCCGCAACGAAACTGCGCCACAATGTTGGCGGCACTTTGCCGAAGGATTTGGCGCCAAGCCAATTGCCCAGCAGCACGGATGGAAACAGCAGGAGCGAAAGCCACATCAGCCGTCCGTTCGCCAGTCCAAGCACAAATGCCGAAATCGTGCCTGCAATCGCGGTGGCGAAAAACACGAGCATCATGGATGCGCGTGCCTCTTTCGGCGGGATCGGCTGATGCAGGTAAAAAGGCACGACAGGTGGCCCCGGCATCGCTGCAAAACCGGTCAAAATGCCGGCTGCAATGCCTGTTAATGCCGTTTCCTTGGGCCCAGGACGCAGCGTGCCGCGTTGCGGCAGGAGCACAAGCAAAAACGCGGCAATTGCGATTACGGCGATCAGGACCCGCGCAACATCTGGCGTAGTCTGCATCAGCAAGACGATACCAAGCGGCGTTGCCAACACGGCAAATGCAGCAATCATCAACGCACTTGGCCTATGCGCATCGGCCAATATAGCCTTCAGCCCAACGGGACCAATGAGGGCCTGAAGCAATATAGCAATGACAACGGCCTCGCCCGGCTTCACAATCAAGCCGAACAAGGGCACCAGTATGATCGCCATGCCAAAGCCGGTTAACCCGCGAATATAGGCAGCGCCAAAGGTCACTGCCGCCAACAGCAACAATTGCGTTGCCGACATGCCAATTAGATCGTGAATGTTCAGTGCCCCATTGCCGCGTGGTCAGCCGCAGTCATCGGCTTTTCCACCTGCATGCCCTTTTTGTCGAGCCAAGCCTGCATTTCCTTCATTTCAGCTTCCTGCGCGGCAATGACCTTTTGCGCCAGCGCGCGGACTTCGGGGTCCTTGCCATGTTCAAGCGCAACCTTAGCCATATCCACCGCACCCACATGATGCGGGATCATGCCTTGCATGAACGCAACATCCGCGTCGGCATCTATCATGCCCATGCCAGCGTGCATTTTGTTATTAGCAGCCGCATACGCCTTTTGCGCGGCGTCGTAACTGGCGGTGGCATCTGGCGTCTCAGCTGTTTGTTCCGCCGCTGGTTGCTGGCACGCCGCGAGCAGCAATACAGCAGCGAGCGTTAATGGAATCGTTTTCATCACATTCTCCTTCAAGGGCGCGGATCAGGCTTAGCGAATATCGGGCGGTGTTGCCTCATGCGACAGCATCGCAATCGCCTCTTCAAGCGTCATGATACGCTGGCCGTCGGAGCCAAGGCTTCGAATCGCGACTTTGCCTTCTTCGGCTTCACGCATACCGACCACCAACAAATGCGGCACCTTAGCGACGCTATGCTCGCGCACCTTATAATTGATCTTTTCGTTGCGCGTGTCGGCTTCGACGCGAATGCCCGCCGCCTTTAGCTTTGCCGTCACGTCATGCGCATAGCCATCTGCCTCGGACGTGATCGTTGCGACCACGGCTTGGACAGGTGCCAACCAAACGGGGAAGCGGCCAGCATAATGTTCAATCAAGATACCGATGAAGCGTTCATAGCTGCCGAAAATCGCGCGGTGCAACATGACGGGGCGGTGGCGCGCGCCATCTTCCCCGACATAGCTTGCGTCCAAACGCTCAGGCAGCACGCGGTCGGACTGAATCGTGCCCACTTGCCACGTCCGGCCAATCGCGTCGGTTAAATGCCATTCCAGCTTTGGTGCGTAGAAGGCACCTTCGCCGGGCAGTTCTTCCCAACCAAACTCTTCGGTCGCAAGGCCAGCGTGGACCACAGCATCGCGCAGTTCGTTTTCTGCCTTGTCCCAATCGGCGTCCGAACCGAAGCGTTGTTCGGGCCGCAAAGCGAGCTTGATCGAATAGGTAAAGCCAAATTCCTTGTAGATCCGGTCTGCAAGCGCACAGAAATCCTGAACTTCCGCAACAATCTGGTCTTCGCGGCAGAAGATATGCGCATCATCCTGCGTAAATTGGCGCACGCGCATTAAGCCATGCAACGCACCATGCGGTTCATTGCGATGGCAACAGCCATTTTCGTAAATACGCAACGGCAGGTCGCGGTAAGATTTAATGCCTTGGCGGAAGATGAGAACATGCGCCGGGCAGTTCATTGGCTTCAGCGCCATCCAGTCGGCGTCGCCCGAAATCACGGGGCCCTCGTCATCGACATTGGGCACCTCGTCAGGGATGACGAACATATTGGCGCGATATTTGCCCCAATGTCCCGATTGCTCCCATTGCCGCGCGTCCATGACTTGCGGCGTTTTAACTTCCTTATAACCCGCATTATCAATCGCACGGCGCATGTAGGATTCCAGCTCACGCCAAATCAGATAGCCATTGGGGTGCCAGAATACCGATCCATGCGCCTCTTGTTGCAAATGGAACAGGTCCATGTCCTGCCCAAGCCGGCGATGGTCGCGTTTGGCAGCCTCTTCCAAGCGCACCAAATGCGCATCAAGCTGCTTTTTATTCAGCCAGCCAGTGCCGTAGATGCGACTCAATTGTGGGTTCTTCTGATCTCCACGCCAGTAGGCACCGGCAACGCGCGTCAATTGGAATGCAGCCGGATCAAGCTTTCCCGTCGATGCCAGATGCGGTCCGCGGCACATGTCCATCCAGTCATCGCCGGACCAATAAACCGACAATTCTTGACCTTCAGGCAATTCAGCCGCCCATTCCGCCTTGAAGCTTTCGCGCGCATTCTGCCAGGTCGCGATCAGCGTATCACGCGCCATGACTTCACGGCGCAGCGGTTTATCGGCGCGGATGATCGCGCGCATTTGCTCTTCAATCGCAGGCAAATCATCCATCGTGAATGGACCGCGCGAGGCGGGCGCCATCACGTCATAATAAAAACCGTCATCGGTTGATGGACCAAAGGTGATTTGCGTACCGGGAAACAGAGCCTGCACTGCTTCGGCAAGGATATGCGCAAAGTCATGGCGCGCCAATTCCAGCGCATCGGCCTCATCACGGTTGGTCACCAAAGCAAGTTGCGCATCAGCCTCAATCGGGCGCATGATATCGCGCAATTCACCATCCACCCGCGCCGCAATCGCGGCTTTCGCAAGGCCGGGGCCAATCGCGGCGGCAATATCCGCTGGGGTGGTACCACGTGCAACTTCACGGGCAGAGCCATCGGGAAGGGTGACACGGATCATCTCGGACATGGATTTACTTGCTTTCAACGTCGTTAGGAAGCGTCCCTTTGCCAGTCCAAAGGCGAAGTCGCAAGTGTGCAGAAATGGCAGTCTGTGGGCGGCGACAACAACACAATGGAGAGGTTACTTGACATTAAAAGAAATTATAGTAAAGGAAGCTTGTCTTATTAAAAAGGTAACTTGACTTGACTTCTTGGAACAACCTTGCACCCTACATGCGGCGATATACTGTCAGGGTGCTGCTGTTCATGGCATCTTATATGCTGATCCTGACCAGTAGCCTCACCTTCGCACGCGGTAGCACCGAACATTCGCAAGCCACGCTTATTGGGCTAGCCCTCATCTCCGCACTTCCAATAATCGGGGTATTTTGGGCAATATTTCGGCTGCTGGTCGAAATAGATGATGAATATCAACGGCTTTTATTTGCCAAACAGACGCTGCTGGCAACGGCGTTAACGCTGGTAACCGTAACAGTATGGCAATTTCTTGCCGTCTACGATGTTGTGGCGAGCGGTCCGGAATGGATGGGTGCAATCTGGTTTGCCATGCTTGGAGTGGCTGGTCCTTTTGCACGCTGGAAAGCATGAAAAACCGTCTCAAAGTCCTGCGCGCCGAATGCGATTGGAGCCAGCAGCATCTGGCCGATGCATTGGGCGTTTCGCGCCAGTCAGTAAACGCGATTGAAACGGGCAAATACGACCCGTCATTGCCACTCGCGTTCCGCATTTCTGATCTGTTTGCTTTGCCTATCGAGGCGATATTCTTGCGCAATTAATCCGAGGTCTTTTCCCAACGATAAGGCACGAAGTCGCCCAAGCTGCAAACGCCACCGGTCATGCCGCTGGTCCGGTCCACCAGACGGATGATGTCGCCTTTGCATTTTTGGCTGCCAAATTGTTCGGACACGATGATGTCATCGTCACGCGCCAAGCCGCTGCAGGCGGGCCGTAGTTTGTTTTGGTACACCAAGCGGCCTGAAACACGGTAAAGTAGGATATCGTCGCTGACGCGGATGGTGTTGGTGGCGTTAAAATCGCTAATGCAATTTACCGGCGTGCCCGCGACCTTGCCGCTCAGTTCTTTCATCAAGACTGCGGTCTGTTTCTCGGTCAGCGGCTTTGGCGTGCTGTCCACTTGTCCGCACGCCGCCAATAGTGTCAAAGGAAAGGCAAAGAGGGCCAATTTGGCAATGTGCATCGATTTTCTCCGGTTCCAATGGCTGCATAGCATAAGTGTCGACGGATGAACCTTAGATTATCCAATTAGTGCCGCAATATGCCGTTTTTCGCCCGGGGTGACGTGAACGACCGCGTTGCCAAGGTCGGCATCCACCGGACAATCGATCACCGCCATCGCCCGCGCGCCGTGCTCTAACTCCAGCAGAACCGTCGCCGGACCAAACCCGTCCTTACCCGCTGGGCGGACAAAGCTCAGAACCCGCGCCTTGCCCTCCGGCGCATCATCAAGCGCGATTGCTGTGGGAGCATAGCCCTTCGCCACATCGCCGGACCACGCGATACGCGGCTGCGTTGCGGTGTAGATACCCACGGCTTGTTTGGACATCACGCCGCCATTGGCGGTTACCATCGCAGGTTTTGAACCATCCTGCCGCAAGGCATCCACCATCGCGGCGATGTTATACATAGCAAAGCCATTGCCGGGGCCGCCGAAGAAAGTGAGCCCGCCCGTCAGCGTATAATCGCCAAGTGCCCGCGATGCGTCTTGCATGCTGTCGACCGCCGCGAATACGGCGCAGGGAAAGCAGCTATAAATGTCGACTGGGCCAAGGTCTGTGGCCGCAAGCCCTGCTTGATCCAACGCGGCGGGGATCGCAAAATCAAGGGCGGCGGAACGGTGAATGACCGCACGCTCGGACAAGGGCGGTTCGGCCGCTCCAGCAGCGCCTGCCAGCCAGACCCATTTAGCTTGCGGCACGCCCAGTTCGCGCGCCTTGCCCGCGCTCGTCAAGATGATTGCACTGCCCAAATCGACTGCGTCCTGCGCCACATGCCAGCGGCGGTAGATGTCCGTCAGCGGATAGTTGTCATTGTTGTCGCTCTGCATGGCTTCAGGCGAACGAAAGCCGGAGAATTGCGCGTGGAGCCGCTTTTCGGCTTTTGCAGAAAAGGCAGACCATAACGCCGCCATCTCCCGCGCATATGCGTCGCTATCCAACCCTAAGCCAATCCGGCGCGCATTTTCAATCAGGCTGTAGGCAAGCGGCATCGAAATGATGCCATGGCGGATTTCGGTGCGGCTCAATATCGGGAAAGTCGACAGCCGGTTGTCAAACGATGTTTCGGAAACCACGCTCCAGTCCAGGGTCACGCCCGCCTTGCGTGCGCGCTTGGCAGTGCCTGTGGCTTCTGCCGCGACCAACACGGCCATATCGCAAGCCCCCCGCCGGATATCGCCGGCCAGTTCATTCACCATCGCTTGCGGGCTTTGTCCGCCGACATCTGCGTAGATTAGCCGCGCCGCGCTGATCCCACCTGCCGCGCCAAATGCTTCAGGCGCATTATCCGGCGATCCCGTGCCAAGGCTCAGTCCGCTGTCCTCAAAGGTGCGGATCGCCGTGATGGTGTCGATCGCGGCGGCAACCGCATCACGCTGCCCGGTGTCGGCGAGGGCAACCTTAATGGCAGCTCCGGCCAATTCACGTGGAGCCGGCCATTCGCCCGCGACGGTTTTCCGGCTTGCCTCACCCACGCCAATGATCACTGGCGCGCTCGCATCAAAATTGACCATTCTTCACTCCCGATTATCTCTTAACTGCACGCTTAAATATGCTAGCAGTCGATGCAAGAGATAAGGAGAGCGCAAATGGCGAAATGGCCGAAACTGACATGGTACAAAGAACCAACCGGGCCGTTGAAGGGCATTAAGGTCGTCGACATGGCCACGGTTGTGCTTGGGCCTTATGCGACGGTGCAATTGGCCGATTTGGGCGCTGAGGTCATCAAGATCGAAAACAGCGAGGGCAATACGCCGGGCGACCTGATGCGCCATGGCGGCGATTCGCCGACCAAGCAGCACGGGCCGATATTCACCGCGCTCAACCGCAACAAAAAAGCCATCAACCTGAACATTAAAAAACCTGAAGATAAAGCCGTGCTCGCAGCGTTGTTGGAAGACGCTGATGTATTCATCCACAATGTCCGCATGGCGGGTGTCGAGCGGCTTGGCTTTGGTTATGAGGCAGTGAAGGCGATCAATCCTAATATCGTCTACGTCCACTGCGCTGGCTTTGGTGCAGGCGGTGCCTATGGCGAACGACAAGCCTATGATGACCTTATTCAAGCTGCATCAGGCTTTGCAGCGTTAAGCGCGCAGCGCGATGGCGGACGGCCCACTTATTCCCCAAGCCTTGTCGCCGACAAGGTCAGCGGCCTGTTCGCGGCCAATGCAACCTTGGCGGCGTTGCTTGGCCGGGCAGGCGGACAGGGCGGCCAATTTGTCCAAGTGCCGATGTTCGAATGCTTCACCTGGTTCAACATGGTGGAAAATCTTTGGGGTGAAACCTTCGTCCCCGGTAATGGCCGCATGGGCTATACGCGGTCGGTAAACCCGCGCCGCCGGCCCTATCCTACCAAGGACAGCTTTATTGCGATTGTTCCCTATAATGACCGGCAATGGGCAACGTTCTTCGAATTGGGGGGCAGGCCCAATGTCTTCGATGACCCGCGCTTTTCAACCTATCAGGAACGCACCAAGCATACAGGTGAGCTATATGCCTTGATCGAGGAAGTCAGCGCGACGCGGATAACCGCCGAATGGCTTGACCTATTGGCGGAGCATGACATTCCGGCGATGAAGTATAACCGAATGGCCGATGTGCTCACCGATCCGCATTTGGCCGATGTGGGCTTTTTCGAGGAATTGGAATCGCCGGAGATCGGCACCTATCGATCGATGAAGCATCCCGTCCATTATGCCAGAACGCCTGTGTCCCACTATGCGCATCCGCCGATGCTGGATGCCGATGGCGATGAAATTAGGGCGGCGTTGGGGATGTGATCGGAAGGCAATCCGGCCGCAACGGTAGGTTCCGTCCGCCTAAACCAACAACCCGCGCATGATGAGGTCAATGGTGTGCTCACGATAGGCATCGCGCATATTATCGTCAAAACCGTCCTGATTATAGCAATGCTGCAGCACCAGTCGTGAGGAATAAAAGCGGTCGGCCGCGCCCGTCACGGTGAAGTAGAAGAATTGGGGGTCGGTTTTGCGGAACTTTCTCGCCTTCACGCCCTCGGTAATGAGTGTATCATACGCCTTCGAAATCGGCTTTAAGTACAAATCCGCTATCCGCGCCGCTTCCGCAGGGGCGCTGTCGCGGACCATCCGCATCAACAGGCGGTTGAGATATGGAAACGCATAATAAGTGTCGATTACCGCGCCAATATGGATCCGCAATTTGTCGGCGGGCGGAATGTCTTTTGCGATCAACGCGCCAAGGCTCTGCACGATATTGCCCATGTCACGGTCAAGCAACGCGAGCATGAGGCCGTTTTTATTGCCAAAATAATATTTGACTAGCGCGCTATTCAGGCCGGCGCGCAACGACAGTTCGGATAGCGACAGGTCAATCGTCTCACCTTCGCGCATGATCTGGCTTGCTGCTTCGATCAATTGATCGCGCGCATTATTACCGTCGGCTGAAACGCTTGCTAGCTTTGGTCCTGTTGTAGCCATCGGTGTTCTGCTCCCCTTTACGTAGGGTTACTTATAAACAGGTTCGTCCCACCATGGGAAGAAGTCAGGTAAATCTGTGGAAACTTTGTCGGGGTAGACGGGGCTCCGCTTTTCAAGAAAGCTCGCTATACCCTCCTTCGCATCGCCAGATCGTGAACGGCGATAGATTGCGCGGCTGTCGATTTGGTGTGCTGCCATGGGGTGGTCCGCCGCTGACAACCGCCACAGCATTGCGCGGGTCAGCGCAATAGACACTGGCGCGGTGTTGTCCGCAATCTCGCGTGCCAAAGCCCGCGCTGCTGCCAACAATTCAGTCGGTGCGTGAACCGAGCGGACGAGACCACCGTTTAAGGCCTCGGCAGCATTGAACACACGCCCGGTCATACACCATTCCAAAGCCTGTTGCATGCCGACCAAGCGCGGCAGGAACCAGCTCGAAGCCGCCTCAGGCACAATGCCGCGTCGCGCAAAGACAAAACCGAAGCGCGCCGTGTCGCTCGCCAAACGGAAATCCATCGGCAATTGCATCGTTGCGCCAATGCCCACTGCCGCGCCGTTGATTGCCCCGATAACGGGTTTTGTGCACTGGAATATCCGCAACGTCAGCCGCCCACCCGAATCGCGGACACGCTCATCGGACAGTGATCCGACTTGAGATCTGCTAGCGAATACATCGCCGCCCGCATCGGGCGTAAGGTCCGCCCCTGCGCAAAAGGCTCGGTCGCCCGACCCGGTTACGATGACAGCGCGCACATCGTCGTCGGCGTCCACCAAATCAAATGCAGCACACATTTCACGCATCATGACGTTGGTGAATGTATTCATCTTTTCCGGACGGTGCATCGTAACCGTCGCGATGCCGTCATCAACATCATATTGGATTTGGGTGAACTCAGTCATAAGAACGCGCCTCGCAATAAAAGCGAAGCCCTGAGCGGCAGCCGTCTAGCGGATGCAACTTAGGGCTTCGGTTAAGTCTCATAATCGCTTTCAGTTACCGTGGCGCCATCCGGATTGCGCCGTCAATGCGCACGTCTTCGCCATTGAAATATCCGCACTCGATCATCGTCATGGCAACTTGCGCAAATTCATGCGGGTGACCAAGGCGCTTGGGGAATGGCACTGATGCGGCAAGCCCGTCTTTAACGGCTTGAGGTGCACCATTCATCAATGGCGTGTTGAAGATACCGGGCAGGATGGTGTTGACGCGAATGCCCTCGCTCATCAGGTCGCGGGCGATAGGCAAAGTCATGCCCACAATGCCTCCCTTTGATGCCGAATATGCAGCTTGGCCCATCTGGCCGTCTTCGGCCGCAACCGACGCCGTGTTAACCATCGCGCCACGCTCGCCATCTTCCATCGGCTCAAGCGTAAGCATGCCAGCTGCCGACTTGGCGATGCAGCGGAATGTCCCGACCAAGTTGATCTGGATAATCCGATCAAACGCATCGAGCGGGAAATGCTTGATCGAACCGTCTTCCTTCGAACGGCTAGCGGTTTTGACCGCGTTGCCCGTGCCAGCGCAGTTGACTAAAATCCGTTCCTGACCATGCGCCGCGCGCGCTTTGGCAAAGCCAGCATCGACGCTTTCATCGCTGGTGACGTTGACGTTGCAGAACACGCCGCCAATTTCAGCGGCCAGTGCTTCACCCTTGTCGGCTTGTAGATCGAATATCGCGACCTTCACGCCTTTGGCGGCGAGCGCCCGCGCGGTTGCTTCGCCAAGGCCAGATGCGCCGCCCGTAACGACTGCTGCGACTGTTGAATCCAGTTTCATAAACACTCCTAATCGTTTGGACCGTCATGCTGAACTCGTTTCAGCATCTTACTTTAGACGGTAAAAATAAGACCCTGAAACAAGTTGTGCTCTGCACGCCTCTGGCTCCAGGGTGACTCTAGTGGGCGGTCGCGCGTTAAACCCGCTCGATAATCGTAACGTTCGCCTGACCGCCGCCTTCGCACATGGTTTGCAGGCCATAACGGTCGCCACGTGCTTCAAGCGCGTTCAGCAGCGTCGCCATGAGCTTCGTACCCGATGCGCCCAACGGATGGCCCAACGCAATCGCACCGCCATGGACATTGATCTTCGACCGATCACCACCAATATGCTTCAACCAAGCCAAAGGCACGGGCGCGAAGGCTTCGTTCACTTCATAAAGGTCGATGTCCGAAATTTTCATGCCCGAACGCTGAAACGCACGGTCGGTTGCAAACAATGGTTCCTCCAGCATGATCACTGGGTCACCCGCCGTCACGGTCAAGTTCACGATGCGCGCGCGCGGGGTCAGGCCATGTTCTTTCAATGCCTTTTCAGACACGATCAGAACCGCCGACGCACCATCGCAAATCTGGCTGGCATTGGCAGCAGTGATGGAGCCGCCCTCCTGAAGCAGCTTAACGCCTGAAAGGCTTTCGAAGGTCGCGTCGTAACGGATACCTTCGTCGCTGTTGTGGACGCTCTTGCCCTCTGGGGTGTCGACTTCCATACCCACGATTTCATTGGCAAAGGCACCGCTTTGCGTCGCGGCGATAGCTTTTTGATGCGATTCAAGCGCGAACTGGTCCAGGTCTTCGCGGGTAAAGCCATATTTCTTCACGAGCATTTCTGCACCCATGAATTGGCTGAACATGATGCCGGGATAGGCTTCTTCCAAACGCGGGCTTTTATATGTGCCCATGCCTTCTTTTTTGAACAGCATGGACGTCGAACCCATCGGCACGCGTGTCATACTTTCAATGCCAGCAGCCAGCACGATATCCTGCGTGCCCGACATCACGCCTTGTGCTGCGAACATCATCGATTGCTGGGAAGAGCCGCACTGACGGTCGATGCTGACCGATGGGATGGAGTTTGGCAGGCGCGAGGCAAGCACGATGTTGCGGCCGACGTCGCCCGCTTGTTCCCCACCTTGCATGACGCAACCCATGATGACGTCTTCGATCACCGCAGGATCAAAATCATTACGGTCCGCAATCGCATCCAAAACAGCAGCGCCCAAATCAACCGGATGCACACCTGCAAGCTTGCCACCGCGACGGCCACCAGCGGTACGGACCGCATCCACAATATAGGCGTCTGCCATAATCTCTCCCCTTTCAAAATTTAATCAATCGATTAAACTTTGAAAGGGGAGAGTCAAGGCCGGAATAACCTCCCCATCTTTGATCGATGGGGAGGTATTTTTCGTTACGCCGCTTCGCGCGCGATTGTGATCACTTGCGGATAGGTGAATTCAAGCAAGCCTTCTTCACCTAATTCGGCACCAAAGCCTGACTGCTTATGTCCGGCAAAAGGGGCGTTGGGGGCAAGATGCATGGACTCATTGATCCACACCGTTCCGGTTTCCAACTGCTCGGCGACTTCAACCGCAGCCTCGGGGTTGCTGGTCCAAATCGACCCTGCAAGACCGTAATCCGAAGCATTCGCGCGGCTAATGACTTCGTTGATTGTCGAAAACTTCATCAACGGCATGACTGGGCCAAACTGTTCCTCAGCCACAATCCGCGCATCTTCTGGTGGGTTGTCGAGCACGGTAACGGGCACGAAATAGCCTGGGATCGACGGGTCGTGGTCGCCGCCGGCGAGGAACTTATAGCCCTTGTCCTTGGCATCCTGAATCAGCTCAAGCACCCGCTTATACTGCAGCTTGTTCTGGATAGGTCCAATTGCTGTGCCTTGCTCGGCGCCGTCGCCGACCTTAACCGCTTTGGCATAAGCCGCAATCGCGCCTGATAATTCGTCATAGATATCTTCGTGGATGTAGATGCGCTTGGCGGCGATGCAGACTTGGCCTGCATTGTAGAAGCTTGCCCAGAACAGCTTTTCGGCGACCTTACCGACATCGGCATCCGGCAAAACAATCGCTGCGTCATTACCGCCAAGTTCAAGTGTGATTCGTTTCAGATCCTTCGACGCCGACTCCATGACACGTTTGCCGGTGGCGGTTGAACCTGTGAAGGTGATTTTGTCGATATCTGGATGCGCGGTCAGCAATGGTCCAAGCGCGTCACCACCCGTGATGATGTTCAGCACGCCCGGCGGGAATACGCCAGCAACCAGCTCGGCCAAGCGTAATGTTGCCAGCGGTGTGAACGGCGATGGCTTCAACACCATGGTGCAGCCCGACAATAAGGCGGGGACGATCTTCTGGATCGCCATCAATACAGGGAAGTTCCATGGCACAATGCCGCCAACCACGCCAACGGGCACGCGGCGCGTGCGGCTGAGGCGCTTATCGCTATCCTCGGTGATCTTCTCTTCAAGGTTCAGCATCGGCAACGCGCGTGTCATGCCGACGCAGCCAGCGATTTCGCTGCCCGCCTGCATGTGCGGCTTGCCCTGTTCTGCGGTCAACAAACGCATCAGCTCATCGCTGTTCGCCTTGATCACGTCCGCCATTTTCGCAAATAATGCGCGACGTTCCTCGACGCTGGTCTTTTTCCAAGTCTGGAATGCGGCGCGCGCGGCGGCCACGGCCTTATCCAAATCTGCCTGACCGCAATCCGGCACTTGTCCAATAACCTGCTCCGTCGCGGGGTTTACAACATCAATCCATTGGCCGTTATCAACCAGTTCGCCGTTGATCAGATTTTTATACTGCGTGGTCATTGTCCATCTCCTGATGAGTCTGTGGCGTTATAGCCTTAAGTTGATGGCTTGTCCTGCTTCGACCAATATTCATCGCGCAGCAGGCGTTTGTAAAGTTTGCCGGTATCGTGGCGTGGAAGCTCTTCGCGAAAATCGATCCGGCGGGGAATTTTAATACCTGACAGCTTTTCGCGGGCAAAGGCGGTGAGTTCGTCGCGCAATGCATCGCCAGCGTCGACCATATCCAATGGCTGCACGACAGCGATGACCTCTTCGCCCATTTCGTCATGCGGACCGCCGATAACGGCAACGTCACGGACGCGGGGGTGTGTCACCAGATGGTTTTCAATCTCCTGCGGATAAACGTTCACCCCGCCTGAAATGATCATGAAGCTTTTGCGGTCGGTGAGGTACAAATAGCCCTCTTCATCCATGCGACCAACGTCGCCAAGCGTTGTCCAGCCATGCTTGTTGGTGGCGCCTTTGGTTTTTTCAGGATCATTATGGTAGCTGAACGACGCCGCGCTTTCGAAGAATACGGTGCCTTCTTGGCCAACCGGCACATTATCCCCGTCCTCGTTACAAATGTGCATAATCGCGTTCAGCGGCCGACCGACCGATCCCTTATGCGTCAGCCATTCTTCGCTGGAGATGAAGGTTATTCCTTGCCCCTCGGTACCCGCATAATATTCGCGCAGCACGGGGCCCCACCATGCAATCATCGCGTCCTTGATGGGAACAGGACATGGCGCGGCCGCATGGACGGCGGTATTCAGGCTCGACACGTCATATTTCATACGCACGTCTTCGGGGAGCTTAAGCATCCGCGCAAAATGCGTCGGGACCCATTGGCTAGCAGTGATCTTGTACGTTTCAATTGCGGCCAAAGCAGCTTGGGGATCAAACTTCTCCATGACCACGACTGTGCCGCCAAGCCTGTGCACCACCGCGCACCACCGCAAGGGCGCGGCGTGATACAGCGGCGCTGGCGACAAATAGATGCTATCGCCAGAGAATTTAAACGCCATCATGGCAAGCCCGGACAACGCATAGGCACCGGCAATGTCCGGATCCTCAGGCAGCGGGAAGCGCACGCCCTTTGGCTGGCCCGTAGTGCCTGAGCTGTAAAGCATGTCCGTGCCAGCACGCTCATCGGCGATCGGCGATGTCGGCAAATCGGCCACGGCAGCAGCGTAGCTTTCCCAACCCGCATGTTCGCCGCCCAAAATGTAAGGCTTTACCGCGCTTTCCAACTGGCCGAGCGTCGCGCCTAAATAGGGCGATGCAAACAGCGCCTTCGCTCCGCTGTCGTTGAGAATATAATCAATTTCGGATGCGGTCAGCCGGCAACTGATCGCAACGTAAACCAGCCCTGCCCGTTGCGCGCCCCAAACCAGATCGAAAAACTCGGCGCGGTTTTCGAGGCAAAATGCCACCGTGTCTCCATGTTGAAGACCAAGCGCGCGAAACAAATGCGCGCACTGGTTCGACCGCGCCTCAAGCGCACCATATGTGATTATCTCACCCGAACCCGCCATGATGACGGCGGGTTTGTCCGGATTGGCGGCGGCGTGGACGGCGGGGTGACCCATTATTCTACTCCTCCAACATTTTGAGTGCGGCGATCATTCGCCCTGCCAGTTCGGTTTGCGTTTTTCTGCAAAGGCCATAGCGCCTTCACGCGCGTCCTTCGATGTGAGCACTGGTCCGGATATCTCGCTCTGCTTCTTCCACATTTCCGCAGACGTCCAATCAGGGCGCTCGTTGATCACGCGCTTAGTTGCAATCAATGCCAGCGGTCCGTTCGCGGCAACCTTGGCTGCCAGCTCAAGCGCGGCATCAATAGCAGCGCCTTCGGTAACGCGGTTTACAAAACCCACCTCATATGCCCGCTGTGCCGAGATGAAATCACCCGTTAGCGCAAGCTCCATCGCCATACGCTTGCCGATGATCGACGGCAAAGTCAGCAAACCGCCAGCTGCGGCGACAAGGCTGCGCTTCACTTCGGGAATACCGAACTGCGCCTTGTCATTTGCTACCAACAGGTCGCAGGCAATTGCGATTTCCATGCCCCCCGCGAGCGCATAGCCCTCAACGGCGCCTATCAAAGGTTTGGCGGGCGGAGATTCGATAAATCCCGCGAAGCCCTTGCCCTTAACACTTGGCAGTTCACCGCGCAAAAACGCCTTCAAGTCCATGCCTGAGCAGAATGTACCGCCCGCGCCAGTGATGATGCCGGCATTTAGACTTTTATCGCTATCAAGTTGCTCCATAGCCGCAGCTATACCTTGCGCGACCGCTTGATTGACCGCATTCTTTGCCTCGGGCCGGTTGATGGTGATGATCAGGACGCCGTTTTCGGCTTGGGTTAGAACTTCGGACATTTTATTCCTCTTGTATCGCCATACCCGTGGAAGCGGGCAGCCATGGTCAAATCTTAAAGTCTACGCACCGTTGCTTCGTGTGAAGCAGTCAGGCCATGGATTGACCTCGCGGTCACTTCGTTCCCCACTTTCGCGGGAATGAAACATGAAGCTTACCTAACGCCCCTTGGGTAGGCCAAGCACATGCTCACCAATGATATTCTTCTGGATCTGGCTCGTGCCGCCGCCAATGGTGGCAGAAAAGCTGTTGAGATACGACCGGTGCCAATAGCCATCATCGACGGCATTTTCATCGCCAACATAATAGCCCGCGCGCGTGCCTTGGAACTGCAGAGAGAATTCAGTCAGCTCACGCACCAGCTCGGTCCGCGCTAACTTGTTCATCAGGGCAAGGCCCATTGGACGGTCGCTGGTCAGCGGGGCCATGCGGCGGCGCTGGTTGTTGAGGTTCAGCGCCTGAATCTCTATCATATAGTCGACCAATTTATCGCGCATGACGGGGTCATCCAGCACTGGCTTGCCGCCGCGCTTGGCGGAACGCGCCATGTCGACCACACCCATGACGTCCATTTCCTTGACGAAATAGCCACCGACCGGATTAACCTTGGCACCGCGCTCATATTCCAGCGTCTTCATTGCGACCATCCAGCCTTGCCCTTCTTCGCCGACGAGGCCCGATGCCGGAATACGCGCGTCGGTGAAAAAGCATTGGGTGAAGCCATATTCACCCGTGAGTTTCTTCAAACGCCGGGTTTCGATACCCGGCACCTTCATCGGCGCGAGGAAAAAGCTGAGGCCCGCATATTTGCTTGGCCCATCATTTGATGTCCGTGCAAGCAGGATCATATAATCAGCGCGGTCACCCAAGGAAGTCCAGATTTTGGAGCCGTTGATGACATATTCATCGCCATCACGCACAGCCTTGGTCTGCGCGCTGCCGAGGTCCGAGCCATGCTCAGGCTCCGAAAAGCCCTGGCACCAGATTTCTTCAGCAGACAGCATTGGCTTGATGAAGCGGCGTTTGTCTTCCTCACGGCCGATATCAAGCAGCAATGGTCCGGTCCAGCCGTTCGCAATCGCGTTGAGCATGATCGGCGCATCATGGCTTTTCATGACTCGCGTGGCGATACGCTGATATTCGGGATGCATGCCATAGCCGCCATATTCGGTTGGCCAGGACATACCGAAATAGCCCGCCTCATATACCTTGCGCTGCCAGTCGCGCAGGAAATCAAACTGCTGATCCGTCGACACTTCCATAAAGGTCAGCGGCAACATGAAGCCGGGGTCGCGGACGGTGTTTTCGGCGAACCACGCGTCGCACTGCTTTTCAAATGCGTCAAGTTCCTGCGGGCTTGGTGTGCTCATACATGATTCCTCTCTGGCCATTTAAGTGCGCGATTAAAAAGAGGATTGCAAGAGCCGTTTGACAGGCTTCAGCCCTTCTTAAAAGGCGCCATGTCGCCCAAAAATTCAATCTCGCGCTCCATCGCTTGCGTTTCACGTTCCAGAAAGTCGGCGACAGCACTCCGAAAGCTTTCGTTGGCAATGTAGTGCGCGGAATAGGTAGGCACAGCCTCGTACCCCCGCGCCAATTTATGTTCGCCCTGCGCACCTGCTTCAACGCGGTTTAGGCCATGTGCGATGGCGTAATCAATCGCCTGATAATAGCACAGTTCGAAGTGTAAAAATGGCACATCGCGGGTGCAGCCCCAATAGCGACCGTAAAGGCAATCCGGCCCGACAAAATTCAGCGCGCCTGCAATCGGGCCGTCCTGATCATAGGCCAAGAACAGGACAATGCTGTCGCGCATGCTGTCGCCAATGATGTCGAAAAACGCGCGCTTTAGATAGGGCGCTCCCCATTTACGCGCGCCGGTGTCTTGATAAAAGATCCAGAACGCGTCCCAATGTTCAGGCGTAATGTCTGCGCCGGCAATCTGTTGTATGCGGACGGCTGCCTGTGCACCGGCGCGTTCTTTGCGGATGGCCTTGCGCTTGCGCGACGATAACGCACCAAGGAAACTTTCGAAGTCGGCATAATCGCGGTTCTGCCAATGAAATTGCGTTCCCACCCGGGTCAACCAGCCGGCTTCGCGGAACAGCGCTAGCTCGCCTTGCTCGACAAAAGTGGCATGTGCGGACGATAAGCCGTTCTGGTCAACCACGGCTTCGGCGGCCCGCAAGATGGGCAACGCCATCGCCTCGTCACGCAACAGAAGACGTGGCCCCGGCACGGGCGAGAATGGCGCGGCGATTTGCAGCTTGGGATAATATTGCCCGCCGGCCCGATGAAACGCATCAGCCCAGTGATGGTCAAACACATATTCGCCTTGGCTGTGCGTTTTAAAATAGGCGGGAAGCGCCGCTGCTGGAACACCCTCCGCATCGCGAATAATGACAGGGGATGGCGACCAGCCAGTTCCTGGACCAACACTCCCCGATTGTTCAAGGGCCGACAAAAACGCGTGGCTGACAAACGGATTGCCCTGCGGGTTCAGTGCATCCCATTGTTTAGCGGATATATCACTGACCTTGCTTAAAAGTTCGGCGGTTACGCCGTCTGTCATTAAGCGGCGCGCACCTGTACAACGCAGTCGATTTCAACCGCAGCGTTGCGTGGCAAGGCCGGCACCGACACAGCGGCGCGTGCATGTTTACCCGCATCGCCGAACACTGCCTCCATAAGGTCGGAGGCGCCGTTTGCAGCTTCGGGTTGATCGGTGAAGTCGGGTTCGGACGCGATAAAAACGCCCAGTTTGACGATCCGCTCAACACGATCAAGGTCACCGCCCAACGCGGCCTTCATCTGCGCGATCAGCATGATCCCGCACGCCTTGGCGGCGACCTTGGCATCTTCAAGATTGCAGGTGTCACCAACGCGGCCGGTTAAAACCTTACCGTCAACAAAGGGCAATTGGCCAGAAATGAACAACATGCCGTTTGCTTCCACTGCAGGCACATAGGATGCCACAGGCGCCGCAGGTTGCGGCAGTGTAATGCCTAGTTCAGCCAGTTTTGCTTCAATCATCATACTACCTTTTCCAATGCGGGCGCTGGCATGTTCGCAACCAGCTTATCCCTGATCCAAACTTCGGCGTCCGCCCATCGGTTAAGCCTTGCGTGCGCAGCCTTCGATGGATTGACGCGTTCCCATAGCAATGGCTCGCCCACGAAATGCAGACGCCACACGTCGGGATAATGTTCGCCGACCGATTCATGCTGATGCCCAAGATCATCAACGAACACGGCAACGCTCGGTTTATACTCGTCGAGTATCCGACCAAGCGCTTCACCCTTGCCGCCTTGATTGCAATAAACTGGCGCGTCGATGCCAACGGCCCTCAGTTGCTCTGTACGAGGCCCTGCGCGGTGATCCAGAAGGTTGGTAAGGATGACCACGTCGGCATGCTCACGCAGCCGGTTAAGGCTGTCTACCGCCCCGTCAATCGCCTGTTGCCGGTGCATTTCGGTATCAAAAAATCCGTTGAGCAACTCCCACACCTGACCGCGCTCGACGATGGTGCCGTCATGCTTATGACGCAGCGCCTCTCCCCAGTCGCCATGGACAAGGTCGAAATGGATGTGATGCGCCTCATCCAACCAGTCACGAAACGGAACGATCATGTGCAGCAGCACTTCGTCGCAATCGGAAATGAGAAGTGGTCGAGAACCGGTGACGCTCATGGTTCCAGCGCCTGCCGCGCTTGCACCAATACAACCGGCGAAACGCCGATGACCGCTGCGCAAGCAATCAGATCAGGCTCATACGCCTCCAAAAATGACAGGATCGCAGCCTGTGTGCTGCGCTCCATCACGCTACTGCGCAAACCCTCCGGCGTAAGTCCCGTGAGCGACAACAGTCGTTCTGCCCGCGATTCTTCCATCAGCGCCCACACCAATGCCTGGAAAGCGATACCCGATGCGTCTAACTTGTCGTTTGTTTCATCCATGGCTTTCGCTTAAGCCATGGACTTCGCGAACGCAAAGCGGGAAAATGTGGCAATGTGTAAAAAGGTGATGATTGTTGAGGACAATGAACTCAACCTCAAGTTGTTCACCGACCTTTTACAGGCGCATCAGTTTGAAGTTCAAGGCCTGCGCGATGGAAGGTTGGCGCTTGATCAAGCCCACATATTTGCCCCCGACCTTGTCATTATGGACATTCAATTGCCCCATGTCAGTGGCGTCGACTTGATACAGGCCATGCAAAAGGACGCTAGATTGTCCTCCATTCCGGTCCTTGCGGTCACCGCCTACGCCGGAAAAGGCGACGAAGATCGAATCGTTGCTGCTGGCGCAAAGGGATGTTTGTCGAAGCCCGTGTCCATGATGAAGTTTTTGGAGTCGGTGCAGGGGATTATTGGGGGGTATTAACAACGCCCAGGACTGCACAGCAAGAATCAAAAAGGGCGCCCGAAGCGCCCTGATCGATTAACCTTCAAGTAGCTTTTAGCTTACTTGATTTTGGCTTCCTTGAACTCGACATGCTTGCGCACGACGGGGTCATATTTGCGGAACGTCATCTTTTCGGTGATGTTGCGCGGATTTTTCTTGGTCACGTAAAAGAAGCCCGTGTCAGCGGTGCTGAGCAGCTTGATCTTGATCGTGGCTGGCTTCGCCATGGCCCATTCCTTTGTTCAAAAAATACCGAAAAAAACTGCGCAGGTGAAAATCTGCGCGGTTCACAGATCCGCGCCAATGCGGATTCGCGCGCAGAAAGTCAAGCCCATAAGCAGGAATGGCACGCTAAACCATGCCAATATTCCAACATCCATCGCGTTGAGCCGAGTGCAGGCTCGTGATTGACGCTGCTTCGCCACCACGTTGCCATGGCATTTGATCATGAATATCATATTTTGATTCGGTCGATCATCGCCAGCTAAATCCGGGGGCGCTAAGTGCAGTTGTCCACCGGATTGGTTTATATCTTTTAAGGCGCAGGCAAATTGATAGGTTACTTCTTAAAGTCCATCGATTTGAAAAACGGCATTTCATTCCCATATGTGAGCTTCCCCCCACACAAAAGGAATGATTTTATGGCGGCTGGTGACAATAGCAAAAAGGCATTAGCCGACGCATTAAATGGCCTTCTGGCCGATTATTACGCGCTATATTTGAAGACGAAGAATTTTCATTGGCACGTAACTGGCCCCCATTTTCGCGAATATCACTTGCTGTTTGACGAACAGGCGACCGAGTTGATTGCCACCACTGACCTTGTCGCCGATCGCGTCCGCAAGCTGGGTCAGGATACGCTAACCTCGATTGGTTCTATTGCAACAAAGCAGCGGATCAAGGACCATGATTCGACTACCACCGATGCGGCCCAGATGCTGAAAGCATTGCATGCTGATAATGAGATGCTGATAAGGGCGCTGAAGGACGCAAAGGCCCTTGCTGACCAAGCTGGTGACAATGCGACCGATGGCTTGCTGGATGATTGGACTGACCAAGCCGAGCAGCGCGCTTGGTTCTTGGCCGCGACGATCGGCGAGGCATAAAAAGGGCCAGAAATAAAAAGGCGGGCGAAGCGCTTTGCTTCACCCGACTTTTTGAAATTCTAGCGCGCGCTTATTCGGAAAGCGTGCTCAGGTTCGTTGCTGAATATTTGCCACGACGATCGATTTCGATGTCAAAGGCCAAACGGTCGCCTTGAGTCACTTGCCCCATGCCCGAACGCTCAAGCGCAGAGATGTGCACGAACACATCTTCGCCGCCATCGTCACGCTGCACAAACCCAAAACCCTTCATGTCGTTGAAGAACTTCACGGTTCCATTGGCGCGTTCGCCAATCGATTCGCGCTGCGGGCCTCGTGGTGCCGAATCACGATCACCGCCACGGAAACCTCCCCGATCATCACCGCGCGGGGCGCGGTCACGGTCAAAGGCTGGACGGTCAGGACGCGGTTCCCGTTCGGTCACTGCCATTGGCTCACCGTCGATGACAAGATCAGTAGCCGACACCTTGCCGCCACGTTCCACAAGTTGGAATTCAAGCGGCTGGCCTTCTGCAAGCCCAGACAGACCGGCCTGCTCAACAGCACTGATGTGCACGAAAACGTCGTCTGGACGACCGTCTACCTGAATGAAGCCAAAACCTTTTTGGCCATTGAAAAATTTGACAATCCCCTTGCCGGAACCGATGACTTGCGCAGGCATCGGGGGACCACTGGGACCACGACGCGGGGCACCAAAGCCGCTTCCGCCGCCAGCTCCACCGCCGCTGTTACCGCCACCATATCCGCCGCCGCCTGAACGGCCGCCGCCAAAATCACTTTGATGGGGGGCTGGTGCACGATAGCCGTCGTAGCTTTCATCACCGAAACCGTCTCTTTTGTCCCGGCCCTTGCCAGCACGCTTGCGATCAAAACCCATAACTTCTTACTTGCCTTCTCAGCGCCCTGTTCCACTATGTTATGCAGTCGAGGGCAACTGTACTGCACGTCACAAGCGCAATCGTCGATGATTCCGCAAGAACCACTTATATCGCATTAAAAGGTTGCGCGATAGCAAATATTGCGGCGCAAAATCGCTGTGCCAAAGCTGCACTTTCATTTGCCTTAGACAACACTGTCGGGCAAGGGACATGCATGAGCGTATATTTGCATGAAGAAGACTTGCCTGCTGGCATTTTAGCCGAAGGTCCAGTCGCCGTTGACACCGAAACGATGGGCTTGATTACCGCGCGCGATAGGCTGTGCTTGTTGCAGATTTCCGATGGCCGCGGCGATGAGCACCTTATCCGTTTCGGACGGGACAGTGATTATAGCGCGCCCAATTTACGCGCCGTTCTTGCCGACCCGGCACGCGTAAAACTGTTTCATTATGCCCGATTCGATCTGGCCGCGATTTCGCATTATTTGAATGTCGTCGCGACACCCTTGTTCTGCACCAAGATCGCCTCGCGCCTGACACGCACATACACCGACCGCCACGGTTTAAAAGAGCTGGTGAAGGAAATGCTCGGCACAGACATTTCCAAACAACAACAGTCGAGTGATTGGGGTGGCCCAGTTCTTTCCGAAGCGCAGAAGGATTATGCCGCAAGCGATGTGCGCTATCTGCACCGCTTGCATGCCGAATTTGTCACTCGCCTTGAACGTGAAGGCCGCACAAAATTGGCTCAAGCATGTTTTGACTTCCTGCCCCACCGCGCGGACCTTGATCTTGCAGGCTGGCCTGAAGTCGACATATTCGGGCACAGCTAAGGTTCAATCTGGTTAGGCATCTATAATGTCCGCACAAGCCGATCTCGAACGCACGCAAAGGCAAAACTGGGCGCTGCCCGGCGGGCAACAAGATCGGCTTATTAGAACGCTACGTGTCGTCCTGCCCAGCATCATAGGTTTGCTGGTCGCATTGTTGGCGTTCAGTCCCTTTACTGGCAAGCAGGAACTCAGCTTCGTGCTGAACAAGGATGAAGTTGATCTGTCCCGCGAACGGCTGCGTGTGGTCGAGGCATTATATCGCGGTGATGACAGCAAGGGCCGCCCGTTTTCATTGCGCGCCGGCAGCGCCGTGCAGAAAACCTCAGCCGAACCGCTACTGGACATAACTTCATTGTCGGGCAGGATTACGCTGAGCGATGGCCCAGCCTCGATAATCGCTCAGCGCGGTGTGTACGACTTCAATAAAGAAACCATGCGCGTGAACGGTCCATTGGCTGTCGACTCGGCTGGATATGACATGGTCGCAAGCAATGTCGTGCTGTCGTTAAAAGACCTTTCGATGCAAAGCTATGGTCCCGTGAGCGGACGCACAAAGGTCGGTACCTTCCACGCGGGGCATCTGCGTGCGGATCTCGACACCCGCATTGTTCGTTTGGATGGCGGGGTTCGTTTGCGTATCGACCAGAATGCGATTAAGTGAGTTGCTCATGACTGCCCGTTCTATCTCCGTTGGCTTGTGTGCCGCTATCGCTGGTATCAGTATGCTGTCCTCAGCATCGACTGCGCAAAGCATCCGTAACCACAACAGCAACGCGCCCGTCGATTTTTCCGCCGCATCAATGGAGTTGCAGGACCGCGCGGACCGCGTTGTGTTATCGGGCGGCGTAACTGCCATTCAAGCTGGGCTTACGCTGAAAGCAAGCCGCGTCACGGCCGCTTATTCCAGCAATGGCGGCGTTGATGTGAACCGCCTCGATGCAACCGGCGGTGTCACGGTCACCAAAGATGATCTTCGCGCCACGAGCAGTTCAGCCATTTATGACCTCGACTCGAGCCTGATCACGCTGATCGGAAACGTGAACCTCGTGCAAGGTAGCAACCGTCTCACCGGTGGACGACTGGTCATTGATCTCAACTCCGGCCGATCGACCATAAACGGCGGCGGCTTACCTGGCACCACAAATTCCGGTGGCAGAGTCACGGGTAGCTTTAGCGTCCCGCAGCGCAAAAATTAAGTTTGAGCCTACGCAGTAACTAAAACGGCGCAGCATGAAGCATGCCAATTGCAAATTGCTTCGCTATTCACTAGCTATCGGACCGAAACCAAAAGCATGATTGCGGGCGAATATTGAATATGGATAGCATGACTGCCACCCTCCCTGCTGCGGATGCGACCACCGATCCGGGTTTGCAGTCGGGCCTTGGCGTTGTCTCCATTGCCAAAAGCTATGATAAGCGTGCGGTTTTGACCGATGTTTCGCTGTCGGTGGCGAAGGGTGAGGTTGTTGGCCTGCTTGGACCCAATGGCGCAGGCAAAACCACATGCTTTTATTCGATCATGGGTCTGGTAAAACCGGACAGTGGACGGATTACCCTTGATGGCGCCGATATCACCAACTTGCCGATGTATCGCCGTGCCATATTAGGGCTTGGATATTTGCCTCAGGAAACATCCATTTTCCGCGGGATGACGGTAGAACAGAATATCAGCGCGGTTCTGGAAATGTCGGAACCCGATGCCGACTCGCGCGGCGAGCGGTTGGAAAAGCTGCTTGACGAATTCGGCCTTACCCGTTTGCGGAGTGCGCCTGCCATGGCCTTGTCGGGCGGTGAACGGCGACGCTGCGAGATTGCACGTGCATTGGCTGCAAACCCGTCGATCATGCTGCTGGACGAGCCTTTTGCCGGTATCGACCCAATTTCCATTTCCGACATCCGCGATTTGGTGAAGGAACTTAAAACGCGCGGCATTGGCGTTCTCATCACCGATCACAATGTCCGCGAAACGCTCGACATTGTTGATCGCGCCTGCATCATTTACGGCGGCCAGGTTCTGTTTGCAGGATCGCCAGAGGCATTGGTTGCCGACCCGAATGTCCGCCGCCTGTATCTGGGCGAGAGTTTTGCAATGTGACTTGGGGGCAGTGATACACCCATAACGTCATGGCCTTAGCTCCGCGCCTCGACCTTCGCCAAAGCCAGTCGCTGGTCATGACGCCGCAGCTGCAGCAGGCAATTAAACTGCTGGCCTTGTCTTCGCTCGAGATTGAAGCTTTCATTGCCGAAGAGGTCGAGCGCAACCCTGTACTTGCGGCCGGCAGCAGCGACCCCGCGCCTGAAATGCCTCTCGGCGAACACCCGGAATTAAGCGGCCCCGAAACCGCCGAACGTTCAAGCGACGACGGTCTGGGTAATGATCGCCATGACGCGTCCGAGGCGCTTGATGTCGATTTCAGCGCCGAAACCTTCCATCATGACACGCCCTCTGACAGCGCGGGCGGTTCTGACGGAGTGCTTGGCCTGTTGGGTAACACAATGTCTGGGGGCTTTGGCGGGGACGGACAGGATTTCGACAGCTTTGCCGCACGCGACCTCAGTCTGCGTGCGCATTTGATAACGCAGGCCGGATCAAGTCTTTCCGGGCGGCAGCTTTTCCTTGTGCAGCAGATTATCGAGCAGGTCGAACCGACTGGCTATTTGGGCGAGGATCTGTTGGCAATGGCGCAACGGCTTGGTGCGCCCGTGGCGGAAATGGAGAACGCACTGGCTGCGCTCCAACGCTTTGATCCGACGGGCGTGGGCGCACGTAACCTGTCCGAGTGCCTTGCGCTACAGGCAAAGGAGGCGGATCGCTACGACCCTTGCATGGCAAGGTTGATCGACAATCTGGATCTGGTTGCCAAAGGCGCCTTTGACCAATTGAAACGCATGTGCCGCGTCGATGACGAGGATTTGCGCGATATGCTTATTGAGCTGCGTGGTTATGATCCGAAACCTGGCTGCCGCTTTGAACGCGAGGACAGCATAGCGGTGACGCCGGACATTTATGTCACGCAGCGCGGCGCTGGGTGGGCGATTGAACTGAACAGCGCAAACTTGCCCCGCTTGCTCATCAACCAAAGCTATGTGGCAGAGCTTGGGCAGGACAAAGCCACTAAAGCCTGGCTCAGCGATTGCATGGCCGACGCCAACTGGCTCATCAAGGCCATGGATCAACGGCAGCGCACCATCGTCAAAGTTGCTACTGAAGTCGTGAAGCAGCAGGAAGGTTTCTTCCGCCGCGGCGTCGCGCATTTGCGGCCATTAACACTGCGCCAAGTGGCCGATGCGATTGAGATGCATGAATCCACAGTAAGCCGGGTGACAAGCAACAAATATCTGCACTGCGGGCGCGGGCTGTTTGACCTCAAATATTTCTTTTCATCGGGCGTTCAATCTGCCGATGGCGAAGGCGCATCGGCAGAGGCAGTGAAAAGCCATATCAAGTCACTGATTGAAGCCGAAGGAGACAAAATTCTCTCCGATGATACTTTGGTCGAAATGCTGACGGCAAAGGGTTTTAACATCGCCCGCCGCACAGTCGCCAAATATCGCGAAGCAATGGGCATCGGTTCGTCGGTGCAGCGCCGCCGTCAGCGGAAAATGGGGCGCTGATCAGGCGGCGAGATTATGTCCGCTGAGACCTTCACGTTCGGTGAGTATTTTTTCCGCAAGCACATGATCGCTCAGCTTATCGACATCGATCGCCGCCACTGGGTCGGACATTGCGACAAGCTTTGCCTCCAAGCCAATCCGTTTACCCGCGCGTTCCAACGCTTGGCGCAGACCGATGGTGCGGGTGAGCGCACGTAACGCGAGGTGCAAACCAAAGTGCAGGAAAAGACGCCATGCTTTCTTGCGGTCCTGCTCAGCAGCCGCCCATAATTCGAGCGCAAGGACCGACTTAAGGCTCATTAAGGCAAAAAGATTGGCCCCTGACCAAGCACCGTCCAAAAAACGAAGCCATGTCCGTTTTGCATCGGGAAACTGGGCCAACATAGTTTTGCGTTCGACCATAGCTACCGCAAGATCGCCACCGGCTTTGTCTAAAAATTCGTCAAGCATCTCCGCAGTCAACAAAGGATGATCCGCCGTCGTCACCAAAATCGGCGAGGCAAAGCCCAAAGTCTCGACTTGCGTCTTTATGCTTAACGAAATGCTGCTTTGGCTTTCCACCAAAATGGCCCCGCCCGCCGCATCAATCGTCGGACGTAGCGCCTCTATATCCTGAGATAATATGATGATTTTGGCGATATGCGGCGATTTGTGTAGCGTACGAACGACACGGCTGATCATGGGCTGCCCGCGCAATGGTATGAGCGCCTTTTTATCCAGACCAAAATGTTGGGCTAAAATATCAGGCCCGGGCCGTTGCCCAGCCAAAACAATGCAGGTCCATTGCGCTTGCAACTCGCTTCTCCTAAACGCGACAAAATCAGGAGGGTACGTCAGCGCGTCTGGCGGTACCTTGAGGCGGGGCTTGGCGGTCAAATATGAATATTGCAATATATGATCTCGACAAAACCATCACCAGTCGACCGACATTTACGCATTTTCTGATATTTTATGCCCAGCACGCGTCACCAATCCGGTTGGTTGGGCTGCCATTATGGATACTGGCATTAATCGGATATCGTATTGGGCTTTATGGCCGCAAACCATTAAAACAATTTGGCATACAGTTATTTATTGGGCGCAAAATTGGCTCCGACACATTAACCAGAGTCGTCGGGAAGTTTGCAGATAACGTTGCCTCAAGGGGGTTGCAGCCGGGCGCTGTAGCACAACTGCGTGTTGATCGCGATCGCGGCGCCTTTTTGGTTTTAGCGACCGCTGCCCCGGAATTTTACGCCCAAACAATCGGCGACCTTCTGGGCTTTCAGGCCGTCATTGCAACGCGTCACATTATGACAGCCCACGGCCAGCTCACAAACCGAATATTGGGGGATAATTGTTACGCAGACGAAAAACTGCGCCGTATTGAAGGCTGGCTTGCGCAATGCAGCATTGATCGCAAGGCAGCGCATATCGTCTTCTACTGCGACGATATCAGCGACAGCCCAACGCTGAACTTTGCCGATCAAGCTTATGCCGTTAACCCTTCTAAAAACTTCGCAGCAGCAGCGGCAAAGGCGAATTGGGGCGTGATGGATTTTCGCAGCGCGGGGGATGTTACACAGGTGTAACGCCTATGCCGTCGCTCAGTCCAAGACCGCGGACTTTAAGCTTTCGACATAAATATGTAATGCCTCGGCTCCGCGCTCGGATGCTGGACGCGGGTCGCTCTGATTGGCAGTATACGCCATTCTGCGTTCTTGGGCGTCGCGATATTGAACCGCGATCGCCGCATAGTCCGCGAGCAGAGGTAACAGCTCCTGAGCATTTCTGACCACAGGACCATTGTTCCAGAAATCATATTCCGGCGGTGCATTTGGAGCGACTTTGCTATGCGTATCAATGAAAAAACAGGCGCGTGGGCGATAGAGAAACTCATACACCTGACTTGAAACATCGCCGATATAGGCGTCTGCGGACAAGGTGTAGCTCATGTCGAACAAACGCACGCTATCCACATCAATCCGTATATTCGGTGCATTATAATATTTCGGGTCAATATCCGGCCGTTTGCGGGTCACCCGATATTCGGGCGAAATATGCACCATTTTGTAGAAGAGCATAACATGTGGCGCAAAGATCAGATTGTATCGGTCCGGATTTTGATAAAAAAACTCCAAAATGTCGGTCCCATAGTCGAACCAACTCGACAGATGCGGATCAAAGTGCGGATTGTACAGGAAGGTGGGGTTATCGTTGTCAAAAAACACCTCCGGGACACGGCCCCGCAAAATGTCAAATTTTACATAGCCGATAATGCGGAATTGGTCCGCAGTCGCGATGCCTGCGTCGATGAATTGGTCTTGCACCTTTTGCCCGCTGACGAGCAACAGATCAAATTGCCCAAGCGCTGGATGAAAGGAAACACTCCGGTCACCCGAACCATGCGGAACACAGATAAAGGCAGGTCTGCGATCATGCCCGCGAAATCTGGACCAATGACGTTTCAAGGTTAGGCAAGTGCGCTCCGTCGAGATGATAGCAGAGCATTGGCGCAGCAAGCGGCTATGATAGTATAAGCGCATGAGACGGTGGACGGGCAGAAGCTTGTTGAGGCCCCTGGTCAGCGCGTCCAGCATTCTAGGAAGAGCCAGAGATTGCCACTCCAACGCCGCAATCTGTGCAGAAGACAGCAGTTTCTCCACCTCTTTCTTGATTGCCTCACTGCCGAATGCAATGACCCCACGAAGCCCAATTTCCTGCAGCGCAAACACACCAGCAATGCCTGCCAGATGCGCCACCTGATGCCCCGCATCGTGATTGAACAGAAATACTACAGGGGCGCTGCCGGTTGAGTCAGGCCGTTTTTGTTGCGACTTCGTGATCATGCATTTTCATTATCTCTTGTGGTAGAGTTTGGCGACCTT
>NZ_JARXAI010000038.1 GCF_029865925.1 Sphingorhabdus sp. | reverse complement strand
GTGCAAGGCAAGGCAGACACCGGCCGCTTGCTGAGCCTGCATCCCGGCATCGCCAAAGTGTCGCTGACAGGCGAAGTCGGCACTGGCAAAAAGGTTATGGTCGATGCGGCCGGTACGCTAAAATATGTGACCTTTGAACTTGGCGGAAAATCCGCGCTGATCGTCTTCGAGGATGCAGATCTGGACGAAGCCGTTTCCGGCGCTCTGCTCGCCAATTTCTATTCTGCGGGCGAGGTTTGCACCAACGGCACGCGGGTATTTGTTCATAGAAATGTCCGTGATGCGTTTCTTGCAAAACTGAAGGCGCGCACTGAGGCGATGGTGATTGGCGATCCGCTCCATCCCGCAACCCAAATGGGCGCGCTAATTTCTCCGGCGCATATGGAAAAAGTACTGGGGTATATCGCGCTTGGTCAGCAGCAGGGCGCTACCCTTCTGACCGGCGGAAAGCGTGTGATTAATGGAAATCTTGCGCAGGGGTCCTTTGTAGAGCCCACCATCCTCACCGGCTGTAAAGACGATATGGCCATCGTCCGCGAAGAGATTTTCGGTCCCGTGATGGCAGTGCTCGATTTTGAAGATGAAGCAGAGGTTATTGCGCGGGCCAACAATACAGATTTTGGTCTGGCTGCGGGTATTTTTACGAATAACTTGCCACGCGCGCACCGTGTTATCGCGGCGTTGGAGGCAGGCACCTGCTGGATCAACACATACAATATTACGCCTATTGAAATGCCATTTGGCGGCAACAAGCAGTCCGGTCTTGGCCGCGAAAACGGCAAGGCGGCGATTGAACATTATACCCAGCTAAAGAGCGTCTATGTTGCCATGGAGCCAATCGATGCCCCCTATTGAGGCTGCCGACTATATCATCGTCGGTGCAGGGTCTGCCGGTTGTGTGCTGGCGGACCGGTTGAGTGCCGATGGCACGCATCAAGTGGTATTGCTTGAATATGGCGGCAGTGACCGCTCAATCTTCATTCAGATGCCAGCAGCGCTTGCCTATCCCATGAATACCAAGCGTTGGAACTGGGGCTATGAAAGCGAGCCGGAGCCGCATTTGAATAACCGACGCCTGAACTGCCCGCGCGGCAAGGGTCTAGGCGGATCCTCTTCGATTAACGGACTTGTCTACGTCCGCGGCAACGCGCTCGATTTTGAACGCTGGAAAGAGGATGAGGGCGCCACCGGTTGGGGCTATGCCGACGTGCTACCCTATTTCAAACGCGCCGAAGGCCGCGCCGAAGGTGGAAACGAGTATCGGGGCGGCGATGGTCCGCTGTCGACCAGCTATGGCCCGCTCGACAACCCGCTGCATCAGGCGTGGCTCGATGCCGCGCAACAGGCGGGCTATGGCCTGACCGAAGACTATAATGGCTATGCCCAAGAAGGCTTTGGCCGAATGGATATGACGGTGCGTGACGGCACACGATGTTCGGCAGCCAAGGCCTATTTGTATGAAGCCCGTAAGCGGCCCAATCTCAAAGTGATTGAACAGGCGCTTGTGACGCGCATCCTATTTGAAGGCACGCGCGCGGTTGGCGTGGAATATGAACGCGCAGGCCAGATACATCAACTGCGCTCTGCGCGCGAAGTCATCCTGTCGGGCGGCCCTATCAATTCCGTGCAGCTGCTCAAGCTTTCCGGCATTGGCCCCGCAGACGAGTTAAAAGCGAATGGCATCAAGGTGCGCGCTGACCGCCCTGGTATCGGCGCAAACTTGCAAGATCATCTGGAATTCTATTTTCAAATGGCCTGCACCCAACCCATCACTCTTTACGGCAAGGCAAATCTTCTCGGCAAAGCGATGGTTGGCGCGCAATGGCTGTTCGGGCGGTCGGGTTTAGGGGCGTCAAACCAGTTTGAAAGCTGTGGCTTCATCCGCAGCCGCGCCGGAATCAAATATCCCGATATCCAATATCATTTCTTTCCAATGGCGATCAATTATGACGGATCGTCGCTGGCAACCGAACATGGCTTTCAAGCCCATGTCGGCCCCATGCGCTCCAAAAGCCGAGGCACAGTGACGCTCAAAAGCGCAGACCCGCGCGACAAGCCCAAAATCCTGTTCAATTATATGAGCCATCCCGACGATTGGGCGGAAATGCGGGCCTGTGTGCGGCTGACCCGTGAGATTTTTCAACAACCGGCCTTTGCGCCATTCCGTGGACGTGAAATTCAACCCGGCGCTGACACTGTCTCCGATGCGCAGATTGACGCCTTTATCGCCGAACATGTCGAAAGCGCATTGCATCCCAGTTGCACATGCAAGATGGGCAGCCCGCGTGATCCAATGGCGGTCGTGGACCCTGAATTGCGCGTCATCGGTGTCCAAGGACTGCGCGTTGTCGATAGCAGCGTTATGCCGACCATCACCACAGGCAATCTTAATGCGCCCACGATCATGATTGGTGAAAAGGGCGCAGATCATATCCTTGGAAAGCCAATGCTTGCGCCGTCCAACGCGCCTTTTTATGTCGCGCCAAATTGGGAAGTTGCCCAGAGATGATGAATACTATCCTCGAACCCGCTCGCAAAATCGATGTAATCCGCCAGACGGATGTCCTTGTCATTGGCTCCGGCCCTGGCGGCCTTGCCGCCGCGTTGGCATCGGCGCGGGCTGGCGTCGAAACGACGCTGCTGGAACGCTATGGCTGCTTCGGCGGCAATATCACGCAAGTAGGGGTCGAGGGTTTTGCTTGGTATCGTCATCCCGCTACCATCGACAGTGAAGGCATCGGACGTGAGTTCGAAGACCGCGCAAAGTTGATGGGCGCAGCCATGCCGGAGCCCCAATCCATCAGCCACAGTCTGGATGCCGAAGCCTTCAAATTTGTAGCAGACACGCTGGTGGAAGAAGCAGGCGTTATACCGATGCTCCACCGATTATGTGTTGCGCCTATCATGGAGGGCAATACGATCCGCGGCGTGATTGTGGAGAGCAAGGCGGGACGCGAAGCTATCCTCGCGAAGCGGGTGATCGACGCGACAGGAGATGCCGACATCGCCCACCGCGCAGGGGCCCCAACGCATATGCATCCGGTGGATGAGATGATGTCCGTCTCCGTCATGTTCTCCATGTGCGGCGTCAATAAGACGCGGTTTATTGACGCCGTAAAGGCCGACCCGCAGACCTATGGTGACTGGGCTGTGGGTGGTGAATGGGAAGTGATCACCAGCGGCAAAGAGGATGAGATGTTTTCGCCCTTTTTGCGTAAACCGTTTCAAAAGGCGTTGGAAGCAGGCCTTATCCCAGACAGCGTGAAAACAATGGCCGGCACTTGGGGTACAGTCTCGAATCAGGGGGACCTGACCTATCTCAACATGTGCCACCTCTATCTCGACGGTACCAACCCCGATGCGCTGACGCATGGCGAGATGGCGGGACGTAAGCAAGCGATGCACGCCATTGCGGCGTTGCAGGCGTTCATGCCCGGCTGCGAGGATGCCAAGCTGCGTAACTTCGGTATGACGCTCGGCATTCGCGATACGCGCAAGATTGATGCGGTGTACAACATGACAGCAGACGACGTGATGGAGCAAGGCCGGTTTGACGATAGCATCGGCATCTTCCCGGAATTTATTGATGGCTATGGCTATCTTATCTTGCCGACGACAGGGCGCTATTTCCATCTGCCTTACCGGTCGATGTTGCCGAAGAATGTGAAGCATTTGATTACCGCCGGCCGCGTGATTGGTGGCGACAAGGTCAGCCATGCGGCCGTACGAAACATGATGTGCTGCGCGGTTGCAGGGCAAGGCGCCGGCGTTGCGGCAGCGTTGGCGGTCAAGTCGGACCGGGATTTTTGCGACGTTGATATAAGCGCCGTGAAAAAGGAACTGATCCGCCAAGGCGCGAGGATTGGTTAGAGCACTTTGAGAATGATTAGCAAATCCTTGGCCCACCCCTCCTGTGTTCGGGGAAATGTACCGCTTGGCGAGCGTCTGCACTGGCCAAGCGTTTTTCGAAATCTACAGCACAAGCGTGATCGCTCCTATTTTATCACGCTTCAGAATTTTGCGCTCATTTTCAATCCGTAGAACCGTGGTTCACCGGGTATAAAGCTAGGGATGCCAAAGGCTCCCCCGGTGTTTCCGGCGTCGAGCAAGTAGCGACTGTTGAAAATGTTGCGCGCAAAGGCAGAGATTTCGTAGCGATTATCGGCGAACCGAACGCCACCGACGATATTGACGAGCGTCACCGGACCTTGGCTCCGTGCTTCAAGGTTAGGCGTTTCGAAAAACAGTTTGCTGCGATACGTGATGCTTGGCGTTGCGAACACATTAACGTTACCGAGCGGAGCATCAATAATCAGACCTGCGGATGCCTGATAGTCAGGCTGCAACCGGAATTTGGCGCCGCGGAAATTTGCCGCAATATCTGCTCGGTTGTCTATGCCACCGTCAATGTAAGCGCCGTTGGCGAACATTGTCAGCCATGATGTCGGACGGACATTAACTTCTGCCTCAACGCCTTTGTTCGTCGCCGTTCCTGCGCTTTGCGTTACGCCGACAATGCTTGGTGGGATGATGATGCTCACCTGGAAATTATCATATGTCAGATAGTAAACACCGATTGATCCTGAAAGGATACCCATAGTGCCCTTTACCCCGAGTTCATAGTTCCAGAGAACTTCCTCAAGAACCGGCGATATATTTGCAACAGGACCACCGGATGTAGAGCGCGCTGAGACATTGACGATTGCCGAGCGGCGTCCTTTTGATACGGTGGCGTAGGCATTGAAATTGCCCGAGAACTTGTACAGCAGGTTAAAGCGCGGAAGCACGTCGGCATAACTATCCTCAGACTGGAACGTCTGCCCTGCCGTATCGACTTGCCCGGGTATAACCGACGCGCCCTTGGTCACTGCCGACCGCGGCACGCCGGCCCGAAATCCTGATAGTCGCTTTTCTATCTGCACGCGAACACCCGCTGTAATCTCAAGACTTGGCGTCGGGATCCATGTGCTGTCGGCAAACATGGAGTAGCTGGTGTTACGGCCCTGATTTTCGAAGAATGACCTATAGTCGATGCGCGGTGCAGCGGCGGCAGGAACGCTCCCATTTGCAGCTACGCACTGCGCCCGCGTTGCAGCGGTTGCGCTGAGACATGCAAAAAACGTGTTTTCATTCGTTGAGAAGGGTACATTTTGCACGCCATTTTCGTGGAAGTAATTGAAACCGAACGAGCCACGCAATTTGTCGCTGTTGTAGGAGAAACGGGTTTCCTGATTAAACTGGTCACCTTGGGCAAGCTCGGCGAACTCAAGATATTCGGCAGCTGTCCCATCCGCATCAAACACTTCGAGCGAGTCAAACTTGCGGTAGCCGTTGACCATAGTGAGCACCCAATCATCTGCGATATCCCAGTTGACCGTCAAATTGGCATCATAGACATCGCGCTTGAGACCAAGTTTGCTCAGCCCGAGATCCCGGAGTGCGTTGGGTGTGCTGCCAAGGGCTGCATCCCCAAAAGCGTTGGGCGCGCCCGACGCGGTTGGATACGTAAGGGAGATAAAGGGTGTGCCTGAATTCCGCTGACGGTCATAGGTAAGGATCAAGTCGGCGGTAAACGCATCAGTGGGTTTAAACCGCAGCGAACCGCGCGCACCAAACTGGTCTTGAGCGTATAAGTCGTCTTGGCCGGCGGCCAGATTGTTTACATAACCGTCACGCTTTTTGTAAGCAAAGGCAATGCGTCCAGCGAGCTTTTCCGAGCCTGCATTGATAAACCCGGTGGCTGAATGTTGATTGAAGTTACCATATGTGCCGCCCAATTCACCGCTGTAGCCGTCTTCTGGCCGCGCGGAGATCAAGCTGATAGCGCCGACCGCAGAGGCAGTGCCAAAAAGGGTCGCTTGTGGTCCCTTGACCACCTCGATCCGCTCCATGTCGAATATGTCCTGATATGAACCGCGCGAACGAGAGATGTCAACGCCGTTATAATATAGCGTAACGCGCGCGCCTTGCTGTGCAGAGCCGGAGTCAGATGTAATACCACGAATAACGATGCCAGGGTTGTTCGCGCTCTGCTCCTGAATGTTGAGCCCAGGGACATAGTTTGAGAGCTCGTCTAGGTCATTAACGCCAATTTCGCGCAACCGTGTTCCCGTAACCGCGGTAATCGTTAACGGGACATCAATCTGACGTTCTTCGCGCTTTTGGGCCGTAACGATAATTTCGTCTTCTCTCGAAGCCTCATTTGTCGGCACACCTTGGGCAAAGGCGGGCAAGGCTGTGGTTGAGGACAATAGAATAGCAAGTAATGGCAAATGGCGCATGAACGAACTCCTGATTAGAAGTTTGTGGCGACTAAAGAACGATAAAGGCTACTAGGGGTCGGAACGGGGTCTAAAGCAAGTCACTTTGATGAAGCCTTTATGAAGGCCAGGGCGCGCCCACTTCTCTAGGCTACCAGGAATTCCGGCACGGAATTAGAATAAGGGAACTACGCGGCACTATTACGGCGCCAGATCAGGGTCCAGCGCAGCTTGAAGGCGCTTGCGGAATAGCAAAATGAGCATGCCGCCTACAAACGCGATGCCGGCATCCATCGCCCAGAAAACGGACGGGTGCATTTGGTCAAAATAGCTGCCAACCCATCCCGCGAGCACATGTCCGACAAAGGGAGACAGGAACGCAACTCCCATCAGGAAAGAGCCCATCCCCGCAGGGGCAGCCCTGCTGACGATGGCCAACGTCGTTGGCCAATAATACATCCACGCGAGCCCCATGATCAGCCAACCGGCGATTGCCCAACCCGCACCCACACTGTCCGGTTCACTCAGTCCTAAATTGCCATAAGCGAAAAGAAGTGCAGCAATGGCAATAATGGATGTTCCAATACCTACTTTCGTAACGCTACTTGGCTCGCTGCCACGCTTGGCCTGCCATGCCCAGAATGCAATCAACGCGGGCGCGGCAAGAATGGCACCAATCGAGTCCATCGATGCAAACCAACTCGATGGCACCGCGCCAAGCGACGTGACCAAGTTCACATATTGATCGACCCACAATATGCCGATGCTCCATACCATCGGATAGGCGATTTCAGCGGGTATGGTCAGCGCAATAACGAGCAAAAGCACCGCCACACGTTTCCGTTCGGCGGCGGTCATGACGGGCGCCTTTTCCCGTTTGCGCGCCACAGGGCGGTCGTCCGGCAAGTGCCGCTGGCCCAAAATATATGCAACGAGCGCGATCAACATTAAAGCTGCCGCAACCGCAAACCCGGCGTGCCAGCCATAGATAGCGGCAACCAAACCGGTCACAAACGGCCCGCTGGCTGCGCCAATGCAAATGCCTGTCGAAAAAATGGTAAAGCCGCGTGATCGCATGGACTCATCTGTACGCGGATAGAGCGCGCCGACCTGCGCGGAGATATTCCCCTTGAGAAACCCAGACCCGAGGATCAGCAGCAACAGCGCAAATAAGAAGCTTGTATAAAAGGACATGGCCACATGCCCTGCGCTCATCAGCACTACACCGAACATCACCGTGCGCTTTGCACCCAGTATCCGGTCGGCAACCCAACCCCCAGCGATAGGCGTGAAATAGACAAGGCCCGCATACCAGCCATAGATGATCGCCGAAAAAGCCACATCGCTCATCGGCCCGCGGAATTCGAACATATTGCGGAGTGCGGCTAGCCCAATGACCTGCGCCGCATTTTCAGGCAGCAGTAGCTCTTTCACCATGTAAAGTGTCAGCAGCGCAGACATTCCGTAAAAGGAAAATCGCTCCCACATTTCGGTAAAGGACAGATAGTACAGGCCCTTGGGGTGACCGTGAAGTTGGCCATCGGCAGTTTGTTCGACCATGCCCAAATTCGCTCCCATATCGTTCCACGCTGCCGCGCCTTTGGACGCTTCTATCCCTGCGCGAACGAAAGGCGCAAGAGAATGATGCGCCCTGCCCACGTAAGCTCTTCACGCAGCGATAGGGTTCTCTGCATTCTAGGCTACCCTACATCAGTTAATCATCAGGTCGCTGGTTCGAACCCATCAGGGCGCACAATCTTGTAATGGTCAACCGCAATGACGATCAACCCTCGGCACGTCCGCCTATTACTGCCCCGTAAACGCTGCTTTGCGCTTTTCGACAAAGGCTTTTGAGCCTTCTGCCGCGTCGGTTGAACTGCCGGCGATGCGCTGTCCTTCGGCTTCGGCAAGCAATTGTTCGGCATAGGAGTTTTCCAGCGCGGTCAGGATATTGTTGCGTGTCACCGCATAAGCCACCGTTGGACCATTGGCGAGGCGGGTTGCAAGAGCGCGGGCTTCGGCATGAAGCGCCTCATCCTCAACGCATTTGTAGATCATACCCCAATCCGCTGCCGTTTCTCCGCTGATCTTCTCGCCGAGCATCATCATTTCGGTCGCACGGGCTTTGCCAACCAGGCGTGGAAGCATCCAAGATGCGCCGCCATCAGGCACAAGGCCGATGTTGACGAAAGCCTGAAGAAAATAGCCTGATTTACCTGCGATGACGAAATCTCCGCACAGCCCGATTGAGCAGCCTACCCCCGCGGCCGCGCCATTTATGGCCGTGATGATAGGCATATTCAAACGCGCCAGATTCATCATCAGCGGGTTATAATGGCGGGTAAGCGCGATATAGCTCCCCTCACCGCCTGAAATTGAACGCGCGCCACGCGCGGACAGATCGGCACCTGAACAAAAACTCCGGCCTGCGCCTGTGATAACGAGGCAGCGTGCTTCGCCCAGATCATTGGAAACGGCGTCATTTATCTCGCCCGTCATCTCAAGCGAGCACGCATTCATGCGTTCGGGACGATTGAGCGTGATTGTCGCGATATTGTCGGCAACATCCAAAGTAATCGTTTCATAGGTCATCGTTTCGCGCCCTCCTCCGGCGTTATGTGGTCAATTTTGGCTAGATCAGTCCCGCGTTCCAAGCAAATCGCGCGCCACCACCCAGTTGTGAATTTCGGTTGGTCCATCGTAAATGCGCATGGTGCGTAGCTTGTTCGACAGCAAATAGAGCGGCATTTCGCGCGTCATACCCATGCCACCAAACGTCTGCATTGCATGGTCGACAATGTCATATGCGGTTTCGGTGCAATAGGATTTGATCATCGAGATTTCCTGCCGCGTGTCGCGGCCTGCATCCATTTTCCACGCGCAGTCATACGTCATCAACCGCATCGCATGAATGCGTGTTGCGGCATCCGATACCCAGTTCTGGACTGTTTGACGTGACGAAAGCGGCTTTCCAAATGTGACCCGCTGCGGCGCATATTCTATCATCATATCGAGCGCACGTTGCGCCATGCCAATCGACCATGACGCCATTTCAATCCGCCTTGTGCCAAGACGTACTTGCATCGGCAGAAATCCTTGCCCACGTTTTCCAAGCAACTTCCACCCCGGAACACGGCAATCATCGAGCGCAATCTCATAGGTCGCGGTGCCGTCGATCATGGGGATTTTGCGCAGGACGTTGAACCCGGGCGTGTCGCGGTCCACTAGAAATGCAGACATGCCGTTGCGGCCTTCAGCATTTTTGTCGGTTACCGCCATCAATATGGTGAAATGGGCCTCATCCGCTTTGGTAATCCAGATTTTGCGGCCGTTGATAATCCAATCGTCGCCGTCTTGAACTGCAGAGGTTTTCATCAACTGCGGATCGGCGCCAGCACCTGGCTCTGAAATGCCGATAGCAGAAATCGTCTCTCCGCGTACATAAGGGGCAAGATAATGTTCGCGTTGCTTTGCGTCAGCGGCAGCCATCATCATACGCAGATTGGGGGAATCTGGCGGAATCGTATAGGGTGTTACGGTCCGCCCAAGTTCCTCGCCCACGCCAACCATCGCGACCATCGGAAGGTTCATCCCGCCAACTTCTTCGGGTGCATCAAGCCCCCAAAGGCCAAGGTCTTTAGAAACGGTATCGACGCGCGCCTGCTCATCCTTAGTCAGGTAGCTGCCTTGGCCCGCTGTCTCGCGCGCCAACACGTCGCTTTCCAGCGGCATCAGTTGCGCGTCCACAAATTTGCGGACGAGGTCTTTAAGCATCCGGTGCTCTTCAGCGAGTTCGAAATTCACGGACTAATTCCTTCTCAATAGCTGCGCGGCAGGCCGAGCACATGTTCGGCAAGATAGCTCAGGATCAGGTTAGTACTGATCGGGGCAACGGTGTATAGGCGTGCTTCGCGGAATTTGCGTTCGACATCATATTCTTCAGCAAATCCAAAACCACCATGCGTTTGTACGCACATGTCGGCAGCGGCCCAGCTTGCCTCGGAAGCGAGCAGTTTGGCCATATTGGCCTCTGCGCCAGGATTGCCGCCTGCGTCAGATACCTGCGCTGCATGATGCACCATCAGTTCGGCCGCACACATCTGCGCATAGCAACGCGCAATCGGGAACTGCACGCCTTGGTTCTGGGCAATCGCACGCCCGAAAACATTGCGCTCGCTTCCGTAATCGGTCGCTTTTTTAATAAACCATTTGGCGTCACCGATGCATTCGGCGGCAATCAGTATCCGTTCGGCATTCATACCCGAAAGTATGTAGCGAAAGCCCTTGCCTTCTTCACCGATCAGCGCGGAAGCGGGGATGCGCATATCGTCGAAGAAAACCTCCGTCGTTGAATGGTTCATCATCGTGCGGATTGGCTTGATCGTCATGCCGTTGCCAACAACCTTGCGCATATCGACCAAAAAGATGGAAAGCCCTTCGGTCTTGCTAGCCACATCTTCACGCGGCGTTGTCCGCGCAAGCAACATCATCAGGTCGGAATATTCTGCGCGGCTTGTCCAGATTTTCTGGCCATTTATGACATATTCATCACCATCACGCACGGCAACGGTCCGCAACGAGAGCGTATCTGTGCCGCTGGTAGGCTCGGAAACGCCAAAAGCCTGTAAGCGCAATTCGCCGGTGGCGATACGCGGCAGATATTCCTGTTTCTGTTCCTCACTGCCATATTTCAGCAGCGTATTCATGATGTACATCTGCGCATGCGCCGACGCACCGTTGCACCCGGCGGCTTGGATTTCCTCCATAATCACCGCTGCATCATCCAGCTTTAGCCCTGACCCGCCGTAGCTTTCAGGGATCAATGCAGCGAGAAACCCTGCTTTAGTCAACGCATCGACAAACTCTCCGGGATAGGCGCGCGCGCTGTCTTTTTCGCGCCAATATGCGCCGGGGAATTCGGCGCATAATGCCTGAACCGAACGCCGGATTTCAGAGATGTTGTCATTGTCGGTCATTTCAAACTTTCTTGATGGCCGAAGCCGCCATGACGTGCCGCCCATCGGCGGCGAAAGCACCGAGTTCAATGGTATCGTCCTGCGCCCGCATCACCAGATGCAAAACCTCCCCACAGATCGCGGGCGAAAGACCTCTAAATGCAAGATTTGCCAGCGCGTTGTCGCCAAGCTCGCGACGTGCCAAATCCAGCAACAATGTCGCGGTCAACGGACCATGGACAACAAGTCCGCGATAGCGTTCCGCGTCTTGCGCATAGGGCAAGTCATAATGGATGCGGTGGCTGTTAAAGGTCAGCGCTGAGAAGCGGAACAGCAAAGGTGTACTGGGGAAAAGCATGCGGTGGCTGCCCCAACCGCTTGCATCAAATGTCTCATCACTGACAACGGGAGGTGACAAGGGAGCATCTGATGCCGCGGCATCCCGATAGACGATGCTCTGCACCTCACGAACCGCAAGGCCGGCTTCGCCAAAAGTTTCATGCGCCACATCGACAAAGACCAATTGGCCCGATCCGCCAGATTTTTCGGTAATGGATGTAATCCGCGACGTCCGCGAAACTGCCTCCCCCAAAATCAAGGGCGCAAAAAATTCCACTTTGCTTGATGCCCACATCCGGCGGGGTAGCGGCACGGGGGGAAGGAAACTATCCGGACTATCATGACGCGCAGGATGACCATCAGGGCCAAGCCGGGCCGTCGGGGCGTCTGGCACGCACAGACACCAATGCAGCCCCTGTGGCACGGTGCCATCACCCGACGCGCCACGATCCAATGTCGCAAGCCAGCGCGACGCCAGACCATCATCGATACGATCTGTCCGCACCTCCTCGCGCCCGACCCATGCATCCCATGCACTCATGAACTCCGTCCTCCGATTAGGCCCTTGGCAATGACCTGCGCCTGAATTTCCGCAGCACCTTCAAAGATGTTTAATATACAGGCGTCGCACAATATGCGGCTAATTTTATATTCAAGCGCATAGCGATTGCTGCCGTGAATTTGCAGTGCCGCATCGCAGTAGCCTTCAGCGGCTTCCAGAACAGCGGCAAAGCTCATGCGCGTTCGAACACCGCAGCAATACCCTGACCGCCTCCAATGCACATCGTCTCAAGCCCGAAACGCACATCGCGACGATGCATTTCGCGGGCGAGGTTCGCCAATATCCGTCCGCCGGTTGCGCCGATAGGATGGCCAAGCGAAATACCCGAACCATTGACGTTGAGCATGTCATGACGGCCATCGTCATCGGACCAGCCCCAGCCTTTGAGACAGGCCAAAACTTGCGGTGCAAAGGCCTCGTTAAGTTCAATCAGGCCGATATCATTCCAGCTAAGGCCATTGCGCGCAAACAGGCGCTCGGCGGCGGGCACTGGGCCATAGCCCATGCGTGACGGTTCGCAGCCTGCGGCTGCCCAGCTATGGAAATAGGCGATGGGTTCAAGCCCGAGTTCTTCAAGCTTGTCCTCTGCCACAACCAAGCAGGCCGCAGCAGCGTCATTCTGCTGGCTTGCATTACCAGCGGTGACGACCCCACCTTCCAAGGGACGCAAGGCTGCCATGGTCTCGGCCGTCGCATCGGCACGATAGCCTTCATCATGATCGAAGATGATCGGGTCGCCCTTCCGTTGCGCGATGCTCACTGGCACTAACTCATCTTCAAACAGACCATTCGCCCATGCTGCCGCCGCGCGCTGATGCGACCGCGCTGCATATGCGTCGCAGGCTTCACGACTGATGTCATGATCTTTCGCCAGATTTTCCGCCGTCTCAATCATACCACTGATCACGCCAAAGCGCTCGACGGGCTGGCTCATCAACCGACCGCGCGTCAACCGGTCATGCAACGTCAAGTTGCCCGCGCGAACGCCTTTGCGAATATCGGTGGTGTAATGCTCTACGTTGGACATGCTTTCACATCCACCGGCCACGACAATGTCGCTAACACCGGTCTGAACCATCATCGCAGCATTCGCGATTGCTTGCAGGCCGGAACCACAACGTCGGTCAATCTGATAACCAGGTACTTCAATCGGTAGCCCCGCCGCCAACCAAGACCAATGGCCGATACAGGGTGCTTCGCCACTGCCATAGCCTTGGGCGAAGACAACATCATCGACCCGTGTGGGATCAATCTTTGTCCGTTCCATCAGTGCCTTCAGGATGATGCCGCCCAATTCCCCTGCATTTAACGAGGCAAGCGCGCCGCCAAATTTGCCAACAGGCGTTCGGATAGGGGCAACAATGGCTGCACGGCGAAGCTTATTCATGTGGCAATTCCTACTATTCCAGAGTCAATGAGGCTGGCGATTTCGCCCGAGGACAGACCGAGCGAAGCGCTCAATATTTCCTCGCTATGCTGACCGTTGCGCGGGGCTCCCTTGGCGTCACCACGCTCCATTTGGGGTATGGTGCCAAAGGCACCCGCAGCAGGATATTTGAAACCCGATGGGTTGGCGTTAAATGCCGTAAACATTGGATTATCAACCACCAGACGCTTGTCATGCGCGGCATCCAACATGGTCCTATAGGCAGAATGGACTATACCCGCGTCGTCAAGCATTGCTGCCATCCGGCTATGGTCAAGCGCAGCAATCGCCTTTTCAAACAATGGATAAAGCGCATCACGATGCTCAAAACGCACACCATCATCTCTTGCAAAACTGACGCCCCGTTCCGTTTCGATCGATTCAACCGCATTGCTTAACCCAAGTGCGCCAAGCAGGTTCGTCCATTGCCGATGGGTAACAACGACGATCATCGTCCGCACATTATCTTTGGTCACAAAGTCCCGCCCGAACAAACCATAGACCGCGTTACCAAGCCTCGGACGATTGGCGTTGTTGTGAAGCACCTCAGCTATTCCGCCCAAATTGGCGACAGTGCCGATGGCAACGTCAGACAGGGGTACACGTACCTCGCTGCCCTCACCTGTCTGTTCGCGCCGCCGTATGGCCGCGAGCATAGCAAAGGCAGCATACGCGCCGCTGAGCAAATCCCATGCAGGCAAGACATGATTGACTGGCTCGGGACCCATGCCGGTCATCATCGGATAACCCACTGCATTGTTCACGGTATAATCCAGTGCAGGCGCGCCATCAGCCCAGCCCATCACACGCACGGTGACCAGGTCAGGTCGCTTTTCCGATAGTTTCGCATGCGATAGGAAACTCTCGGCGGGAAAGTTTGTGATGAACTGCCCCGTTGCCTGCACCAATTCCTGCAGCAATTCTCGGCCTTGTGGGCTCGCCAAATCCAGCGCCACGGACTTTTTGGCACGGTTTAGATTTTCCCAGTAGAGCGAGCCATTGGCTTCCGTAATTGGCCAGCGATGATAATCGGGGCCGCCGCCGATTTGATCTACACGAATGACCTCTGCTCCGAACTGCGCACAATACAGACCAGCAGTCGGCGACGCCACAAAGGACGACGCCTCGATAATCTTAAGACCATCCAACAGATTATACACGCATCAGCCCCCCGACATCAGTTTTGGGCAGCCCAATCGCGCAGCATATGTTTGGCAATCTGAAGCTGAAGGATTTGCGTTGTGCCTTCATAAATCCTGTAGATTCGCGCATCGCGATAAAAACGCTCAGCATCATATTCCGCCAGATATCCCGCGCCACCATAAATTTGGACAACGCGGTCAACCACGCGCCCACACATTTCGCTGGCGAATACCTTAACCGCGGCGGCCTTGCGCAGCACATTCTCCCCGGCGTCTGCTCGGCGCGCGGCGTCTTCCAACATGGCTTCCGCTGCATAGATTTCGATGTCGCTGTCAGCCAGCATTTGCTGGATAAGTTGGAAATTGGCAATTGGCTCCCCAAAGGCATTACGTTCATTTGCATAGCGTAACGCACTGTCGAGCGCGCGGCGCGCATAGCCTGTCGCAGCAGCTCCAATGGACAAACGGCCATTATCTAAGCTTTTCATCGCAAACGCGAAGCCCTTGCCTTCTTCACCCCCCAAAATTGCATCGGCAGGGAGTTTCACATCATCCATAATGATATCCGCGATATGACTGCCCGACTGCCCCATTTTCTTGTCGGACTTACCTACGCTAATGCCGGGTGTGTCCATAGGCACAATGAAAGCTGAAACATGGGCGTTTTTAGGCAAGGCCTCCTTGCTTGTCCGCGCCATAATCAACGCTACATTCGCAAAAGGCGCATTGGTGATATAACGCTTCGTGCCGTTAAGAACCCAGCTATTTCCCGATTTGACGGCGATGGTCTGCATGGCGGCAGAATCGGACCCTGAGCCTGGCTCGGTAAGCCCGAACGAAGCAATTTCCCCTGCTGCAAGTCGTGGCAACCATTCAGCCTTTTGCGCGTCTGTAGCGCCGTTCTTGAATGCCGAACTCACCATGCCAATGTTGATCGACGTGATAGACCTATAGCAGGGCATGGCGTAGCTAAGTTCACGAATGGTGCGGATATACTGCTGAATATTCATCCCCGCACCGCCATATTCCTCCGGCATAGTTAAGCCAAACAAACCCATGTCGCGCATTTCCGACACGATGGCTTCAGGGATAGTTTCCGTTTCGAGAATTTCTTTTTCAGCCGGGATAAGGCGCTCGCGCACATAACGCTGGAGCTGCTCAATGAACTGCTCAAAAACATCGGTATCCATAATGATCTCTTTCCTGCGACCCAAACCATATCGTTTCGGCCTTTGTTTGGCTTAGGGTGTTGTCACACCTTCATTCCAAAATAAAGCCGTGACATTGCACGCAACACTTGTCGATGGGAAAGCTTAGCCATTCATCAAGTTAAAAGGTTTCTGCCTGCACCCATCTGCCTGCTTTAGCCTGATCTTCTGCTAAAATGAGCCAGACACGTCACGCTGCGCTGTGTTGGCATTTTCTGGGACAGGCAGGACACGCCGTTCTGTGCGTGTGGAAGCGCTTTGCGCGCTCTGGCCGACAACAATGGCCGTACAGCTGCGACCGGCAATGAAGTCCAACGCAGTGCGCAGCGATGCCTCCTGCGGGTCGCCCAGCGGCCGTGTGATGTCGTCTGCAGCCGCGCAGGTGGACCGCATCGTACCTGCAAGCCCAGAATAATAATCGCCCTGCCCCGCTGCGTTTTCTTTCGCAAAGGCCACGACGCGGATACGATCGTCACAGGCGGTTAAGTCTAGGGCGATCTGACCAACGGGCTTGCCGTAGCTGTTACTGCCTATCAGCGCTGCATTGACCCCAAGATACGGAACGAAGCTGGCCATCACCAACTCGCTGGCAGACGCGGTGGCGCCTGTGGCGATGAACGCAATTCTGACCGGCGAGAC
>NZ_JARXAI010000064.1 GCF_029865925.1 Sphingorhabdus sp. | reverse complement strand
GGTGACGACATTCAGTCAGTCCGACGGCCTTATGCGTCTTCTCGGGACACAAAATGCGTCAATCATGTTCTCGTCCTATCAGTCGAGCCTATTGTATATGCTTGGATACACCGCCAATGGCAGCGGGCATTTGCACCAGTCGGTGATGCCCAAGCCCATGGGAATATGGGTCGAGGACGACAACAGCTTTGCTTTGTCTGCGGGCTATCAGATCATGCGGTTCAAAAACGGGCTTGAGCCTGATCAACTAGTAAACCAGCAATTTGACGCCTGTTATGTGCCACGTGATACGCATTTTACCGGTGAACTCGACGCGCACGACATCGGCATTGATCGCAATGGACAGCCTATCTTCGTCAATACGCGCTTCAACTGTCTGGCCACAACCGACCCACGCCACAGCTTCCATGAGTTATGGCGTCCGCCGTTCATCTCGGCGCTGGTAGACGAAGACCGCTGTCATTTAAACGGGCTGGCGATGGACAATGGCGAAGCCGCTTATGTAACCGCGGTAAGCCGCTCAGACACAATCGATGGCTGGCGTGACCGGCGCGACAATGGCGGCGTTGTCATCGACGTACGCAGCAACAAGGTGGTGTGTGAAGGCCTGTCGATGCCGCACTCGCCGCGCCTGCACAATGGCGAGCTCTGGGTATTGAATTCGGGCACTGGCGAACTCGGCGTGGTCGAGGGCGCAGCCAAAGGTAAAGGCAAGTTTGTGCCGCGCGTGTTCTGCCCCGGCTTTGTCCGCGGACTGACAATCCAAAATGGCTATGCCTTTGTCGGACTGTCCAAGCCGCGCTACAAGCGCTTTGAAGGCCTCGCGCTTGACCAAAGGCTGAAAGACGCGGACAGCGAGCCATGGTGCGGCATCCAGATCATCGATTTGGCCAAAGGGGTCTGCGCCGAATGGTTCCGTATCGATGGTGACGTCAAGGAGATATTCGACGTCGCGGTCATCAACGGCCACGCATGTCCGATGTCGATTGGCCCAGGCGCTCCAGAAATCATCAAGTTTATCACACACGCCTTATAGAACGCGCGCCAAAGAACCCATCGCTGAAAGTTATAACTTCGATAGCCGTGGCACTGGATACAACGCCGTCTGCGCTGCTAACCAATACTGGCAGCTTTTGCGGCAGTCGGGTTTGGCCTATGTCTATATTCAAATAATAACATAATTTAATATTATTATTCAATTTTATAATCATTGTGATTTGTGTATCCCCCCATGGAATATCGGGGGAGAAATCTGTGACAGTCGAACAGTTCATGAGCCAAAATTGGGTTGCGATCACGCTCGCTGCCTTCGCGATGGGCGTCTTGCTAGAGCTTGGCGCGGTTAAGTTCCTAAAGCGCTCGGGACGCGTGCCGCTGAAGGACTCATTGCTTTCGATTTTTCTGGGTCTGGCCAGCGATCCTGTGAATGCAATATTTGCGTTCATTACCACTGCCGCTTTGTTTGCTGTCGCGCCATTCGCCATCACTGACATACCCGTTACATGGTGGTCATTCCTCTTGTGCTTCGTCCTCGACGATCTGCGCTTCTATCTGCACCACCGTATTTGTCATCGCGTCCGTTGGGGTTGGGCGATGCATGTCGTCCATCATTCATCTACCAATTTCAACATGCCAATAGCGCTGCGGCAAAGCTGGATGAAGCATTTTACCGGCACAATGATGCTCAAAATTCCTTTGATCCTGATTGGATTTGACCCGGTATTGGTTATATTTTGCGGCGTTCTCAATGCGACTTACCAATTCTTTTTGCACACCGAAACGATTGACCGCCTGCCGCGCTGGTTCGAATTTGTTTTTAACACGCCAAGCCACCACCGCGTGCACCATGGCCGTAATCCGGAATATCTGGATTCCAATTTTGCCGGTTCGCTGATTATCTGGGATCGTATGTTTGGCACATTCGTTGAAGAAGATCGCGCCGTGCCGGTTGACTATGGATTGGTTAAGAACCTTGAGACCTTCAACCCTTTCACAATTTTGACCCATGAATATGTCGGTATTGCCAAGGATGCTAGCCAGAGCGGACTGACTGTTTGGCAAAGGTTTTGCTACATCTTTGCGCCTCCGGGCTGGAGCCATGATGGATCGCGGTTGACGTCGATGGATATCAAGCGTGAAGCTGGTTTGCTCCCCGCCGATAATGAATCAGTGCAGATGCGGAACGCATGATGCCTGCGCATTATGCGTTATCTGACGCTTTTATCGTGCTCATCACGATATTTGCCGGAAACGCCCTGCGGGAAAATGGCCAAAATTTGTTGGCGTTTGCCATGGCCTGTTTCGGGATAGCTGCCGCAGTCGGCGTGGTGCGATTTGCGGGTGGTTTGCAGGATGAACTGGCCAGTCTGCATTCCGGCGCTTCGCAATATTTGGGCCTTGTAGGTACCTTGGCGGTAGCGTCTGTTTGTGTGTTTCGCGGCGGGGGCAGGGGCGATGCTTTGAGGTTGGGGATTATTTTGTCTGTCGCCGGGGCAGGTTATGTGTTTGCCCGGCCATTACTTGCACCTTTTTTCATTCTGGCCCTTGTGATTGCATTTATCGCCGCAACCGCGCGGCCGTTCTCCTCGCAGCAAAAATGGCTGGTCCCCATTGGTGTAGTCATCATGCTTGCAAATGCTATGTTCATCCGGCGTGCGGCGTGGCTGGATGAGGCGGTTTCTTGGCACCTTTATCACGTGCTTGTTGCACTTGCGTTGGCCGTGCTTGCGAAGGGCATGATCGTTACCGAACGGAATATGCGCGAACCCCTTGCATGATGTAGGTCCATATCACGCTTTATAAGGCCTCAATACCACACGCAGTTTATTGCATAGCGCGCGTAAGCCGAATTTGCTGCAGGCTGACATGGTTGGCGATGGTTGCCAAATCGCTGCGCGGGGGTTAGCGTTAAACCATGCAGAACACGCCACATTATGAAGATCAATATCTTTCGCTGATGCGCCGGATCTGGGAAGATGGCACTGTGCAGCGCGATCGAACGGGGGTTGGCACCAAGGCGTTGTTCGGTGCAACGATGCGCTTCTCGCTTGCCGATGACGCGATACCGTTGCTGACAACCAAGCGCGTATATTGGAAAACAGCGGCACGAGAAATGCTGTGGTTCTTGACGGGCAATACAAATATTCGGCCGCTGTTAGAGCAGAAGGTCAGGATTTGGACTGACTGGCCGCTGGACCGCTATCGCCGTGAAACGGGTACGATCATTTCGCAAGAGGATTTCGAGCAGCGGATTGTTGACGATGCAGATTTCGCCGAACAATGGGGCGATCTTGGGCCAGTCTATGGCGCGCAGTGGGTAAATTGGCCGCGTTATGAGGCAACAGAAAATGGTCTCTACCGGCGCGCTGAAAAGGGCATTGATCAGGTTAGCATGCTTGTCGAAAGCCTGAAGAACAACCCCGGTTCGCGCCGTCATATCATTGAAGGTTGGAACGTAGCAGAGCTTGATCAAATGGCGCTACCGCCATGCCACAAAACCTATCAATTCAATGTCGTCGACAATGTGTTGAGCTGCATATTGTTTCAACGATCGTGCGATCTGGGGCTTGGTTTTGCATTTAACGCCTTTTCCGCTGCTTTGTTGACGCGCATGCTCGCGGCGGTGTGTGGGTACAAGGCTGGGGAGCTCATCTGGCAGGGCGGAGATGTGCATTTGTATCTTAACCACGCTTCTTTGGTGGAGGAGCAATTGTCGCGCGCGCCATTGGGTAATCCCAAATTGAAGCTTTTACGCACGCCCAATAGCATTTTCGACTTTACGATCGAAGATTTTGAGGTGCCTAATTACCAACCACAATCCCATATTTCCGCGCCCGTCGCGGTGTAATCTCTCTTTAGGTCAGTTATGTTGACCTAAAGCCATGTTTGAAATATTATAACAAGCATGGATAATAATCTGCCCAAGTCGTTTGGGCGGTTGAGAGCGGAGATGGATATGGCGCAAGCACCGAAAAATAACCTCGCGCCTCTGCATCTGCATTTCCCCGAACCCAAATTCCGTCCCGGTGATCTCGCCGACTTTAGCGACACCATTGTACCTGAGGTCGATGCCAACCCGCGTCCTTTTCGCAAGACGAACCGCGCGCCTTGGGGCGGGGTAGACTTCGAAATTACTTTTCATGTACCGGCCTATGCCGGGTAGTATCAATATACAGTTAATGTGCCGTGATAGTATTAACTATCACAACATATTGAAATTGCAATAAAAATGTCAATTTAAGGAAATAGAATAAGGTGAATTCTAGAAAAATTTTCAAGAATTGTCATGTTATTACGAAGTCGTGGTTGTTGTCGGCATCCGTTACAAAACAATCTTTTCCTACGAATGCCGTTGACAGAATCTTGCGCCGCTTATAGTGCGCCCCAACCGCAAGTTAGCGGGTGTAGCTCAGTTGGTTAGAGCGCCGGCCTGTCACGCCGGAGGTCGCGGGTTCGAGCCCCGTCACTCGCGCCACTTCCCTAGTTTAGGCTTGGGGTGGTGCGCGAAAAGATCCTGTCTCCATCCAGATCAAAAGCGGTCGCATGGGCACTATCCATATAATTCCTGCTATCAAATAAATGATGCTTTGCACGGCAATGTGCTGCGCACCTATGTAATCAGATATACTGACCACGATTACAGCCCAAACTAGTATAATCAGCAATATCGCCAGCATGCCTGCTGGTTTACGCCAGGTAGGTTGTTTGAGTGGTGTGGTCATACGGTTATCCATGATGTTTCGGTGAGAATGGCGTTTAGGGGCATGTCCCATATGTCGGATGCGATGGCAGGGGCGCGCTGCACCGACCACGCAAGACCAATGGCAAAAGAGTGGTCAAGCATACTTAAGGCGCGGTCATAATGTCCTGCGCCCTGTCCAAGGCGCATTAATTGATCATCAAAGGCCACCAGGGGTGTTAAAATAATATCGGGTTTGCATTCGAGGCAATTCTCGGCGGGTTGCAGCAGCCCAAATGGGCCAGGCATCAAATCATCGCCAGGCGACCAGCGCAGAAATCGCATGGGCGCAAGCTTGCTGGTAACATGGGGCAGGGCAATCTCGCTTCCTAGTGCATGTGCCTGCGCCAAAAGGGCCGAAGGATCAACCTCTGACCCTATCGCGACATAACCAGCCACTATTTTGCCAGCCTGAATATGTTCTGTGAGCGGGCTAGGGATTCTGGAAAAGGCAAGCGCGCGATCTTGCGCCGAAAGTGCACCTACAAACTGGTCACGCAGGTCGCGATATTGTAATCGCTGCGACTGCTTGTCATATTCTGGTTTCACATCTTTTCCTGAAAATTGTTGGCGGAACCACCATGGGTCGTTTCCCGGAATATCCTCTGACGCCAGGACGTCAGGTGGGCACCGTGTGATCTGGACCTTAAGGTTTCCCAAACGGCCCAGGCAGGGACAGCTCCCTTAGATAGATAATCGCCTCAGGGATGTTCTCATCAGTTCGTGCCGGACAGTCCCGCCAACAGCTAATATAAGCGTATATTGTTAATTCTCAAGCCTTAGCGCCAGATTTTCCAATCGATCCGCAAGTCCTTCTAATACATCAGCGGATTGAGCAAATGCTGCTGAGGTTTGTGCGTTCGGTGCGGCTACTGCACCGCCACCCGCGTCCTGCAGCTTATCCGCTAGCAAAAGTGCGGAGAATAGAAGGGCACGGGTTTCAGTAAGGCCGCGAGAGCCACCACCGGCCTCAAGCGCGCTGGCATCCACCATAGCGCCCAGATCTATCAGACGTTGTTCTTCGCCGGGATTGCAGGCTACAAAGTAGTCGCGGCCGGCGATGCTGATTTTTACGTCAGGCATCAGTCTGCACCCGCAAGGATTTTATCCATGTCATGGATAGCAGCAAGAGTTTCAGATTTAAGTTTTTCATGGCGCTTGCTGAGATCACTCTCATCTGACGCAGTTGGGGATATCGCCAATTTTTCGATCCGCGACAAAGCGCGCTCAATGCGCCCAATTGCAAAAATTAATCGTTCATCTGCCATGGGTTACTATCCTCTGCTGAGGAGTATTAACAGACTATCTTTTGAATGCAAATGTGAGAACGGATTTATCACCATAGATTTCACAGGTAAAAGCACCCGGCTCCCTTGACGCTTGGCGCTCGCATCCGCAAAGGGTTTGGACCAGCGACTCGGCGGTCACGCATATTGCGATATGCCCCGTCACCCGCTCCCATTCGGGAGTAACAAGTGGGGAAAGAACATGACCGTTAGTGACCAGAAAATGGCCAATGCAATTCGGGCACTGGCCATGGATGCGGTGCAGGCAGCAAATAGTGGCCACCCCGGTATGCCAATGGGCATGGCCGACGTCGCAACGGTTTTATATTCGAAATTTCTTAAATTTGATCCGCAGGCGCCCGATTGGGCCGATCGCGACCGGTTTATCCTGTCGGCGGGGCACGGGTCGATGTTTGCTTATGCGACCTTGTATCTCACCGGATACGCAAGCCCGACCATAGACGATATCCGCAATTTCCGACAATTAGGTAGCCCCTGCGCCGGGCATCCAGAAAATTTCCTTATTGATGGCATAGAATGCACCACAGGTCCGTTAGGGCAGGGTCTGGCGATGGCGGTAGGCATGGCGATGGCCGAACGGCATCTCAACGCGCGCTTCGGTGATGAACTGGTTGATCACCGCACATGGGGCGTTGCGGGTGATGGATGCTTGATGGAAGGCATCAACCACGAAGCGGTTGGACTCGCTGGGCATTTGGGGCTTGGGCGTTTGATCGTTTTCTGGGACGATAACAGGATCACTATCGACGGCGCGACCGATCTGTCGACTAGCGAAGATATCGCAGCGCGCTATGTGGCCAGTGGCTGGCACGTTGAGGCGTGCGATGGGCATGATTTTAAGGACATTGATCGGGCCATTACGGCGGCGGTAGCCGACAATCGGCCTTCATTAATTGCGTGCCGGACGTTGATTGGCAAAGGATCTCCGAACAAAGAAGGCACGAAAGCACCACATGGAAGCCCGCTTGGGGCGGACGAAATTGTTGCCACGCGGGCTGCACTTGACTGGCCGTACCCTGCATTTGAAATGCCTGATGATGTTCTTGGCGCATGGCGTGCGACTGGCAAAGCAGGCGCAGCGGCGCATGCGGAGTGGGACGCACGGTTCGCGGCATCTGCAAAAGCTGCTGATTTCAGAACGGCTATAGCAGGTGCGCCAAGTAATGATTGGCTTAAGCCACATCTGGACGGTTTAATTGCGGCGCCGCAGAAGATCGCGACGCGCAAGGCATCTGAAATTGCGCTGACTTCAGCAACTGCTGCAATAGCTGAGCTACTTGGTGGGTCGGCGGATTTGACAGGTTCAAATTTTACCCGAACTGTTTCTACTAGTACGTTGGATAAAAACGATTATTCTGGTCGTTACGTGAACTACGGTATTCGTGAATTCGGTATGGCCGCAGCGATGAACGGAATGGCGTTGCATGGCGGGATCATTCCTTATGGTGGCACTTTCCTGATATTCTCCGACTATTGCCGCGCCGCCATTCGCTTATCCGCTTTGCAAGAAACGCGCGTTATCTATGTTTTGACGCACGACTCTATCGGTGTAGGCGAAGATGGCCCAACGCATCAGCCCATTGAACAGATTATGTCGATGCGTCTCATACCGAATTTGGACGTGTATCGGCCTTGCGACACGATTGAGACTGCGGAATGCTGGGCATTGGCCATCGAAAGCGCATCGACCCCTTCGGTGTTGGCGCTATCACGCCAGAATCTGCCGCAGCTGCGCACTGATATCAGTGAGAATTTCTCTGCCAAGGGCGCTTACAAGCTTCGTGCAGCTTCCGGCGCACGCAAGGTTATCTTAGTGGCTACGGGTTCTGAAGTTGAAATTGCTGCAACCGTGGCCGAAAATCTTGAAGCACAAGGCATTGGCGCGGACGTTGTCTCCATGCCAAGCTGGGAGCGCTTCGACGCGCAGCCTGCGGCTTATAAATCAGAGCTTTTGCCCACGGACGTTTTACGTGTTTCGATTGAGGCCGGCACAACAATGGGTTGGGAGCGTTATGTCGGCGACGGTCTGCGTATTGGCATCGACAGCTTTGGTGCATCCGCCCCGATTGATGCCCTGTATGATCATTTCGGCCTAACAGCCGACACAATCACCCCTCAAATTGTCGCCCGTTTGGGCTGATTGGAGCAAACATGACTGTAAAAGTAGCAATTAACGGATTTGGCCGCATTGGTCGCTTGGTCGCACGCGCCATTTTGGAGCGCGATGACCATGATCTTGAGCTGGTAGCAATCAACGACCTTGCGCCCGCCAAGGCCAATGCGCTTTTGTTTAAGCGTGACAGCGTTCACGGCCCTTTCCCTGGCACAGTTGAGGCGGATGGCAATGACATCATCGTCAATGGCAACCGTATCCATGTTACTGCAGAGCGTGACCCGGCCAACTTGCCGCATGCCGCAAATGGTGTCGACATTGCCCTTGAATGCACGGGTTTTTTCACGGATCGCGCAAGCGCCGAGAAGCATTTGGCAGCAGGTGCAAAGCGTGTCCTGATTTCTGCGCCAGGCAAAAATGTCGACAAAACTGTTGTCTTTGGCGTTAATCATGAGGTGTTGACCTCTGCCGATGTGATCGTTTCCAACGCAAGCTGCACCACCAACTGTTTGGCGCCAATGGCGAAGGTGCTGAACGACGCGATTGGTATCGAACGCGGGCTGATGACTACGATCCACAGCTACACCAACGATCAAAAGATCCTTGACCAGATACATGATGACATGCGCCGTGCGCGTGCCGCGGCAATGTCGATGATCCCGACAACAACTGGCGCAGCGCGTGCCGTTGGTGAAGTCATGCCCGAACTCAAAGGTAAATTGGACGGTTCTGCAATCCGCGTGCCAACGCCCAATGTTAGCATCGTGGACCTGACCTTCACGCCAAAGCGTGATACGAGCGTCGAAGAGGTGAACGCGTTGCTGAAGGCGGCATCAGAAGGTGCCTTGAAGGGCGTACTGGCCTATTCGGACGAGCCTTTGGTCTCGATCGATTATAATCATTGTCCGGCAAGCTCGACCATCGATAGCCTTGAAACTGCCGTAATCGACGGCAAGTTGGTGCGCGTGTTGAGTTGGTATGACAATGAATGGGGCTTCTCCAACCGCATGGTAGACACCGCCGGCGTCATAGGCAAATTGCTGTAAGGAGCTGAATGATGGCATTTCGCACGCTTGACGATCTTGGGGATATAAAGGGAAAGCGGGCACTTGTTCGCGTTGACCTGAATGTACCCATGGCCGACGGGCGTGTGACGGATGAAACGCGCATGCGCGCGTTGTTGCCGACGGTGCTGGAACTGGCGGATAAGGGGGCCAAGGTCCTTTTGCTCGCACATTTCGGGCGTCCCAAGGGGGCCAAGCATAGCGAAATGTCAGTGTCTATGGTGCTTGATGCCTTGCAAGAGGTGGTTGGCCGCGAAATCATGTTTGTACCGGAAGTTGCGGGCGATGTTGTGGCGCAATCGGTGGGTATATTGGCCGATGGTGACATCGCGCTTCTCGAAAATACCCGTTTTTGGGCTGGTGAAGAAAAGAATGATCCTGAACTTGCACGTGCCGTTGCCGCGAACGGGGACTTTTACGTCAATGACGCATTTTCGGCGGCGCACCGTGCGCACATGTCAACCGAAGGGCTCGCGCATATCCTGCCGGCCTATGCTGGTCGATCGATGGAAGCCGAGTTAAAAGCGTTGGAAGCGGCACTTGGTTCGCCAGAGCATCCTGTGGCAGCCGTAGTTGGCGGAGCAAAGGTCTCTACAAAGCTCGATGTGTTGAATAATCTGGTCAAGCAAGTTGACCATCTGATTATCGGTGGCGGCATGGCGAATACCTTTTTGGCCGCACGCGGTGTGCATGTCGGGAAGTCTTTGTGCGAGCACGATCTTGCCGACCAAGCCAATGCCATCATGGACGCCGCGGACGCCGCTGGCTGCACCGTGCATTTGCCTTATGACGTCGTGACGTCACGCGAATTCCGCGCAAATCCTCCGGTTCGGACAGTGAATGTCCATGAAGTCGCTGCTGATGAGATGATCCTCGATGTTGGGCCTGCCGCTGTTGAGGCGCTTGCGGATGTACTGAAAAATTGCCGCACATTGGTGTGGAATGGTCCATTGGGTGCTTTTGAGATTGAACCTTTTGACGCGGCTACAGTGTCACTGGCCCGCACAGCCGCTGCGTTGACGCGCGAAGGCTCGCTGGTGTCGGTTGCAGGTGGTGGTGATACTGTTGCTGCGCTGGCGCACGCTGGAGTAACTGAAGATTTTACCTTTGTTTCGACCGCGGGCGGTGCTTTTTTGGAGTGGATGGAAGGCAAGCCGCTCCCCGGTGTTGATGCTTTGAATATCGTTTAAACATTCGAGGTAGCGCCTCGTTTTTTTTTCAACTGTTGGTGCATACGTATGCACGAGGTAAAATTAAGGAAGTTGCTGATGAATTACGCTGAAATGCTTGAAAAAGTGGCCACTGCATCTGGTTTTATCGCTGCGCTTGACCAGAGCGGCGGTTCAACACCCAAGGCACTTCGGGGTTATGGTGTCGAAGAAGATGCTTACACAAACGACGAGGAAATGTTTGCGTTGATCCACGACATGCGTGCGCGGATTATTACTGCACCGAGCTTTTCCGGCGAAAAAGTGTTGGGCGCGATCTTGTTCGAACGGACGATGGATGGCGACGCCGGGGGCAAGCCCGTTCCAGCAGCGCTGCAAGATCGCGGCGTGGTGCCATTCCTTAAGGTTGACAAGGGACTTGAGGACGAAGCGGATGGTGTTCAATTGATGAAGCCAATAGCCGGTCTTGATGAACTGCTTCAGCGCGCGAAGGCCAAGGGCGTGTTTGGTACGAAAAAGCGCTCCGTAATCAATCAGGCTTCGCCTTCGGGCATCGCGGCGATCGTGAAGCAGCAATTTGAAGTGGCTGAGCAGATCCTAGCGAATGGGCTGATGCCGATCATTGAACCTGAAGTGAACATCAAAAGCGCTGACCGCGCGCAAAGCGACATTATCCTGCGCGACGAGATATTGAAGGCGCTGAATAATGTGTCAGGCGACCACAAGGTGATGCTTAAACTGTCAATTCCGGCCGAGGCGGGTACGTTTGATGGGCTCATCAACCATCCACGCGTCTTGCGTGTTGTCGCCTTGTCTGGTGGCTATGCCCGTCCTGAAGCGTGCGCCGAGCTTGCCGAGAACAAAGGGATGATCGCAAGCTTCTCCCGCGCGTTGTTGGAAGATCTGCGCCACCAGATGACCACGGACGAATTTGACGCGGCACTCGCCAGCGCTATCGATGAAATTCACGCAGCGTCTGCGACTTAGGGTCAGGGCCACGTAAATTCGTATTCGAGGTTTGAGGCCAGTTTTGATATAGGTCGGCAGTAAATGCGCAAGGGATTTGCCGCTGGCCTAAAGCCGCGCTATTGAGCCCAGTATGAAAGAATTTCCCTGCCAATTATATCTTATCTCGCCGCTTGAAGTAGGCGGCGATTTTCCCGTTCAGCTTGGGGCTGCGTTATCTGCGGGGCCAGTCGCCGCATTCCAATTTCGCGTAAAGGATGTGGACCAGCATGAGGCTGCTGCCCTGGCAGAGCCCCTGCAGGCAATCTGCGCCGCGCATGATGTAGCGTTTATCGTTAACGACAGCGTAGCGCTCGCCAAACGGTTGAAGGCTGACGGCGTGCATTTGGGTCAGGGTGATGGTGACGTTAGCGAAGCACGCGAACTGCTTGGCCGCGACGCGCAGATTGGCGTTACCTGTCACAACAGTCGCCATCTCGCGATGGAAGCGGCTGAGGCAGGCGCAGATTATGTTGCCTTTGGGGCCTTTTATCCAACCCAGACGAAGGCCGTTGAGCATATTGCTGATTTGGATACATTGCAGAAATGGTCTCTTGTAACCGAAGTGCCCTGCGTGGCTATTGGCGGCATCACAGCTGATAACGCCAAGCCGTTGATTGATGGTGGCGCGGACTTCATTGCCGTTAGCAACGCGGTCTGGACCCATCCTCAGGGTCCCGCAGTAGCCGTAAAGGCGTTCAACGCACTGCTTGCCTAATCGCGCTGTCATCGCTAAAGGCCGCGTCCAACGGCACGTTCTTGCGTGCCTGCTCTTTCCATCTGTCAAGCGAGTGCACTCATGAAAATCAACGCGGTTGAAATTAAGCCGGGTAACATTCTGGAATACGAAGGCGGCCTATGGCGCGTCGTAAAGACCGCGCATACCCAACCGGGTAAGGGCGGCGCATATATGCAGGTGGAGCTCAAAAATCTCCGGGATGGCCGCAAAAATAATATCCGTTTTCGTTCGGCGGAAAGCGTTGAAAAAGTGCGCCTTGACCAGAAAGATTTCCAGTTTCTTTATGCCGAAGGTGACAATTTGGTGTTCATGGACAAGGAAACCTACGACCAGGTGACGTTGCCAAGCGACCTTTTGGGTGATGCTGCGGCGTTCCTGCAGGATGGTATGGATGTTGTCATGGAAATGTATGACGATGAAGCGCTTTCCGTGGCTTTACCTGACCATATCGAAGCAACGGTCGTTGAAGCAGATGCCGTGGTTAAAGGCCAAACAGCATCCTCCAGTTACAAGCCTGCAATTCTCGACAATGGCGTGCGCGTTATGGTGCCGCCGTTCATCAGCTCGGGCACGCGGATCGTGGTGGATGTGTACGAGCGGGAATATGTCCGGAAGGCTGATTAATGCCTGCATTAACCGGTCTTTTGACCATCATGGAAAAAGCCGCCCGTAAAGCGGGTGGAAAGCTTCGCCGCGATTTTGGCGAAATCGAACATTTGCAGGTGTCGCAAAAGGGACCTGCCGATTTCGTTTCCAAGGCCGATGAACGCGCCGAAGATACGATTTTTCGGGAACTCGAAATCGCACGGCCCGATTGGGGCTTTTTGATGGAAGAAGGCGGCGAGATTGCTGGCGCCGAGGGCAAGCCTCGTTTTATCGTCGACCCGCTCGACGGAACCAGCAACTTTCTTCACGGCATTCCGCATTTTGCGATCTCGATTGCTGTGCAAGATCCAAAGCCCGACGGTTCGGGCTGGGGTGATATTTTTGCAGGCCTTGTGTACAACCCGATTACGGATGAAAGCTTTTGGGCGGAACGGGGTAAGGGCGCTTGGTTAGGCAATCGTCGTTTACGTGTTTCGGCACGCCGGCAGTTAAATGAAGCGTTAATTGCGACCGGGACACCATATAAGGGGCATGGCGATTTTGACGAATGGGCCAAGATTTTTGGCGCGATTGGTCCTTCGGTCGCGGGTATCCGGCGCTTTGGTGCTGCCAGTCTTGATCTGGCTTGGCTCGCCGCTGGCCGCTATGATGGTTTTTGGGAAAGCGGCTTGTCACCTTGGGATACGGCTGCGGGATGTTTGTTGGTGCGCGAAGCTGGCGGCTTTGTAACTGACTATCGCGGACGGAGCCCGCACATAGCAGATGTTCAGGTTTTGGCGGCAAATGACATACTTCATAGCAAGCTACATAAGCTGTTGGTCGGCGCCATAAAATAAACCATGAAAATGTTAGAAAAAATGCCGATTCTTGGCCTTGCAGGTCAGGTTTCTTCTGCCTAAAAGCGCCGCATCTTACGGGGTTCGGAAGCGAGTCTGATATGACTGATTTGTCGCAATATTTGCCTATACTGCTTTTCCTCGTGGTGGCGCTCGGTTTGTCGTCGGCATTTGTGTTTTTGCCTATGGGTGTGTCTCGGTTGACGGGCACACATAAGCCGACTGAAGCGAAGTTGACGGAATATGAGTGTGGATTTCCTGCGTTCGAAGATTCGCGGAGCCAGTTTGATGTCCGCTTCTATCTCGTAGCCATCCTGTTCATCATTTTTGACCTTGAAGCCGCCTTTTTGTTTCCTTGGGCAGTTAGCCTCGGTGAAACAGGTTGGATTGGTTGGGGCACAATGATGCTGTTCCTGTTCGAACTGGTCATTGGTTTTATTTATGCATGGAAAGTGGGAGCACTCGAATGGGAGTAGTCACACCAGCACTCTCGGATGTGCAAGCGCCCGATGCAGCCTTCTTCAAGGATATTGAAAGCGAAGTGAACGACAAGGGTTTTGTCGTTTCCTCCGTGGAAGATCTGTTTAACTGGGCACGCACCGGTTCCTTGTGGCCAATGACCTTTGGCCTTGCATGCTGCGCCGTAGAGATGATCCACGGATATATGCCGCGTTACGACTTTGAACGCTTTGGCATAGCGCCACGTGCGTCACCACGTCAGTCCGACGTAATGATTGTGGCTGGGACGCTGTGCAACAAAATGGCACCTGCCTTGCGCAAGGTTTACGACCAAATGTCTGAGCCGAAATATGTTATTTCCATGGGAAGCTGTGCCAATGGTGGTGGCTATTATCATTATAGCTACAGTGTTGTGCGCGGTTGCGATCGCGTGGTGCCCGTCGACATTTATGTGCCAGGATGTCCACCGACCGCAGAAGCATTGTTGTACGGTATCATGCAGCTGCAGCGTAAAATCCGCCGGACTGGAACCATTGAACGGTGACCCATTCCGCACCTTTGATTACCACGCCTGATGGCACGGTAGAATCCATCTCAAAAGTACTGGGTAAGCATCTGGTTTCTATTGAAGAAGCCAATAATGAAATTGCTGTGCATATTCATCGCGATGCACTGGTGGAGTGCATGATTAAACTGCGTGACGAATGCGCATATCAGCAATTGATGGAAATCGCCGGCGTTGATTGGCCTGATCGTGATCCCCGGTTTGAGGTGGTATATTGCCTGTTGAGCCTGACTAAAAACCACCGCATCCGCGTCCATCTTGTGACGAATGAAGATCAGCCAGTTCCGTCGGTTACGGGCATCTGGCCTGTTGCCGGATGGTTGGAGCGCGAAGTGTTCGACATGTATGGTGTGCTATTCTCGGGCAATACGGATTTGCGCCGAATTTTGACAGATTATGGCTTTGCAGGGCACCCGCAACGCAAGGACTTCCCATTATCTGGCTATGTCGAACTGCGCTATTCCGAAGAAGAAAAACGCGTCAAATATGAGCCAGTTCAATTGGCGCAGGATTTCCGTAATTTTGATTTCCTCTCGCCATGGGAAGGCGCGGATTATATCCTGCCGGGCGACGAGAAAACCGGCGGGGGTGCTGGCAACGCTGCGCCACCGCCTACACCCAAAACGACGGATACAGCGACACAGACTGGCGCTGGTAAAGCTGCGAACAAGGAAGCCGTTAAACGCAGTGTTCGAAAGCCTAAGGCGACGGGAGACAAGGCATGAGCATGCAGCAAGATCTCGCGCCCAACACTGGCGATGACGTCATCCAGAACTACACGATTAACTTCGGGCCACAGCACCCCGCAGCGCACGGCGTTTTGCGTTTGGTGATGGAGTTGGATGGTGAAATCGTCGAGCGGCTTGACCCGCATATCGGTCTTTTGCATCGCGGCACGGAAAAGCTGATCGAGTATAAGACCTATTTACAGGCTTTGCCCTATTTTGACCGTTTGGATTACGCGTCGCCAATGGCGATGGAACATAGCTATGTGCTCGCTATCGAGAAGCTGCTGGACTTGGAAGTGCCGATCCGCGCGCAATATCTGCGGGTGTTGTTCGCCGAGCTAACACGGATAAAGAACCATACGCTGAATATTGCCCACCATATCATTGACGTTGGCGCGATGACACCGCCCTTGTGGCTGTATGAAATTCGCGAAGACATAATGGGCTTTTATGAACGGGCGAGCGGCGCGCGTATGCATGCGGCTTGGTTCCGTCCGGGCGGCGTGCATCAGGATGTGCCGTTGAAGCTGCTGACCGACATCGCTGAATGGCTGGATGATCGCATGCCGCGACTGTTTGAAGACGCTATGTCGCTTGTTGTCGACAACCGTATTTTTAAGCAGCGCAACGTCGATATCGCGATTGTTTCGAAGGAAGACGCCATAAAATGGGGCTTTTCCGGCCCGATGATCCGTGGCGCTGGCATCCCTTGGGATATCCGCAAAAGCCAGCCTTATGACGTCTATGATCGGATGGAGTTTGACATTCCCGTCGGCACGCGCGGCGATTGCTATGATCGGTTCATGGTGCGCGTTGAAGAAGTGCGTCAATCTGTTCGTATCATGAAGCAATGCTTGCAACAAATGCCAGAAGGTCCGGTTTGCAGTGACGATCGCAAGGTTGTTCCGCCCAAGCGGGCCGAAATGAAACAGTCGATGGAAGCGTTGATCCATCACTTCAAACTCTACACCGAAGGCTTCAAAGTACCAGCAGGCAGCGTCTATGTCGCCACCGAAAGCCCCAAGGGCGAATTCGGGGTCTATCTTGTCGCCGATGGCAGCAATAAACCCTATCGCTGCAAAATCCGGCCGACGGCATTTTCGCATCTCCAAGCGATGGATTTCATGACCCGCGGGCACATGCTTGCGGATACGACCGCCATATTAGGCGCGCTCGATATCGTGTTCGGGGAGTGTGACCGCTGATGACACGCGAGCTTATGTTTCTGGTATCCGCTGCCATGGGATCGGTCGCGTTGGTTGCCGCCTATCTGTATCTTTTTCATGCTGAGATTTCGGCAAAGGAAGTTGGGTCGACCGCGGCCGCTATGATCTTTGGGGCATATATTGGACGGATTTGGGGACGGAAAGAAGCACATGGCTGACTCATTTTTTCGCGAATTCCCAAAAGTTTCCGCTTCTGCATTGTCGCAGGGAAGGTCGGTCCAATGAGCGCGCACCTCGCAACCGCGCAGCAGATGATTGCGTATTATAATGCACAAGACGCAGACGCCTATGTGTCGTTAATGACCGATGATGCTGCCGAGGCTGTGTATCGCGGGGCCGTTGTTCGCGACGGGAAAGAGGGTGTTCGTTCGGGATTGAAGGCAATGTTTGCTGAATTCCCCGAGAATAGGGCAGAGATTGTGGCAAGCTATGCTTTAGGCGATTACGCTGTGTTGTACGAAAAAGTGTATCGTTCGGAATCGTCTGAACCCTTTGATGTCATGTCGATTTACAGTTTTGAAGGCGACAAAGTGTCGCGCGTGGAGTTTGTCCGCTAATGGCTGGTGCAGTGCATATCCCTGATGAAGCTGAAACCCGCGCCAAGTGGGGCGGTTTTGCCTTTTCGCCAGCGTATAAGGCGAAGGCAGATATCTTCATCGGCCGCTATCCCGCGGGGCGTCAGCAATCTGCCGTGATGGCGTTGCTTGATCTGGCGCAACGTCAGGTGGGCGAAGAAACGCAGACCCAAGGCTGGTTGCCAGTGCCGGTAATCGAATATGTCGCAAGCTATCTCGGCATGCCATATATGCGGACCTATGAGGTCGCTACCTTTTACACGATGTACAATCTCGCCCCAGTTGGCCGTTTTCATGTGCAAATATGTGGCACGACGCCATGCATGCTGCGCGGGTCGGATGACATAATCGCGGCTTGCAAGAACCGCGGACTGGTCAAGGGTGGAACAACGCCCGACGGCCTGTTCACTTTGAATGAAGTTGAATGCATGGGTAACTGCGCTTCTGCACCTATGGTGCAGATCAACGATGATAATTACGAAGATCTCGATTATGACAGCATGACCGCTATCCTAAGCGATCTCGCAGAGGGCAAGCAGCCGAAGGTCGGCACGCAATTGCCTGGTCGCCACACAGTTGAGCCCTTTGGCGGCGCGACTACGCTGCAGGCGATGGTCGACAAGAACCATGATTACCGGGGCGATTGGTGATGGAATTTCTTCCTCTCATTGGTGTTCTTATCGCGGCATTCGTCGCGTGGAAATTGCTGACTGGCATTATTAAACTTGGCGTGATCGGGTTGCTTATCGCAGGCGCTGCATGGTTTTTTCTTGGAGGTTTGGGCTGATGCTCGCTGACAAAGACCGCATTTTTACCAATCTATATGGCTATCAGGATTTCGCCCTGAAAGCGGCGCAGAAACGCGGCGATTGGGATAAAACAGCCGCCTTGATGAAGGTTGGGCAGGACGCGATTATTGAGGAGGTGAAAGCCTCTGGCCTGCGCGGTCGCGGCGGTGCTGGCTTCCCCACGGGTATGAAGTGGAGCTTCATGCCAAAAGCGCCAACGCCAGAGCGTCCCAATTTCCTTGTCATCAACGCCGATGAGTCCGAGCCTGGTTCTTGCAAGGATCGGGAAATCATCCGTCATGATCCACATAAGTTAATTGAAGGCGCTCTGATCGCTGGCTTCGCGATGCGCGCGCGTGCAGCCTATATATACATTCGCGGTGAATATATTTTCGAAGCAAAGGTTCTGGAACAGGCTGTTGCTGAGGCATATTCAGCGGGCTTACTCGGCAAAAACGCCGCCAAGTCCGGTTATGACTTCGACGTCTTTGTTCATCGCGGCGCGGGTGCATATATTTGCGGCGAAGAGACCGCGATGATCGAGAGCCTTGAAGGCAAAAAGGGTCAGCCCCGTTTGAAACCGCCTTTTCCAGCAGGTGCAGGGCTTTATGGTTGCCCCACCACGGTCAACAATGTCGAAAGTATCGCGGTTGTGCCAACGATCCTGCGGCGCGGCGCCGCTTGGTTCAAAAGCTTTGGTCGTGAGAACAACCATGGCACGAAACTGTTCCAAATCTCTGGCCATGTTGAAAAGCCATGCGTCGTCGAAGAAGAAATGGGTATCCCATTTCGTGAGCTCATCGAAAAGCATTGTGGAGGCATCAGAGGCGGTTGGGATAATCTCTTGGCTGTCATCCCAGGCGGGTCGTCAGTGCCATTGGTACCTGCGGCGATGATGATGGACGTGCCAATGGACTTTGACGGCTGCAAGGCTGTTGGTTCCGGCCTAGGCACCGCAGCGGTCATCGTGATGGACAAGTCCACCGATATTGTGCGTGCCATTTCGCGATTGAGCTATTTCTACAAGCATGAAAGCTGCGGCCAATGCACGCCTTGCCGTGAAGGCACAGGCTGGATGTGGCGCGTGATGGAAAAGATGCGCATCGGCAATGCTGAAATAGGTGATATCGATACTTTGTACGACGTCACCAAACAGGTTGAAGGCCACACCATCTGCGCGCTCGGCGATGCGGCGGCTTGGCCTATTCAGGGGCTAATCAAGCATTTCCGTCCCGAGATGGAGCGGCGCATTCATGAAGCTAAAGGCAATAATATGCTGGAGGCGGCGGAGTAAAAATGCCTAAAGTCACCGTAGACGGATTAGAAATCGAAGTCCCTGCAGGCGCCACAGTGCTTCAGGCATGCGAAATGGCGGGGAAAGAAATACCCCGCTTTTGCTATCATGAGCGGCTGTCCATCGCGGGTAACTGCCGGATGTGCCTGGTCGAGATAGCCCCCGGGCCACCAAAGCCACAGGCATCGTGCGCGTTGCCCGCCACCGAAGGCCAAATAATCCGCACCGATACGCCAATGGTCAAAAAGGCGCGTGAAGGGGTGATGGAGTTTTTGCTCATCAACCACCCGCTCGATTGCCCGATTTGCGACCAAGGTGGCGAGTGCGATTTGCAGGACCAAAGCGTTGCTTATGGTCGCGGTGCTTCGCGCTTTGAGGAAAATAAGCGTGCGGTCACTGAAAAATATATGGGTCCGCTGGTCAAAACAGCGATGACGCGCTGTATCCAGTGCACACGCTGCGTCCGTTTCGCCGAAGAAGTCGCGGGCATTGAAGAAGTCGGCGCGATTGGTCGCGGCGAAAATATGCAGATTACGACCTATCTTGAGCACGCCATGCAAAGCGAGCTTTCGGGCAATGTGGTTGATCTGTGCCCTGTGGGAGCCTTGACGTCGAAGCCTTATGCTTTCGAAGCGCGTCCTTGGGAGCTTAAAAAGACGCCAAGCATCGATGTGATGGATGCTGTTGGCACCAACATTCGGCTTGATAGCAGGGGCAGGGCCGTGCTCCGCGCATTGCCGCGTATCAATGACGATGTGAACGAAGAATGGGCATCGGACAAAACGCGTCATGCGGTTGATGGCCTGACGCATCGCCGCTTGGACAAGCCATATATCCGCAAGGACGGCAAGCTTGTTGCCGCGAGTTGGGTCGAGGCATTTGATGCCATCAAAGCCCATTGGACCGGCGAAGCTGCTGTATTGGCTGGTGATCAGGTTGATTGCGAGACCATGTTCGCGGCGCGCGCATTGGCGGGCACGTCGATGCTTGAAGGACGTCAAACTGGCCTAGCCTATGACACATCTTCGCTTTCGGCGGTAAATTTCAACACCACGATTGCAGGCATAGAGAATGCCGACGTTATCCTGTTGGTTGGAAGCGACTTGCGGCGTGAAGCACCATTGGTGAACACGCGTATTCAAAAGGCAATCCGAAAGCGCGGTGCAAAGGTGTTTGCAATTGGGCCAGTGACGGACCTGACATATAAGGTTGAGTGGCTGGGCGACGACCTGAGCGCCCTCACAAAGGCGCCCAAGGCCCTTACAGAGGCGCTGAAGAATGCGGAGCGTCCTGCAATCATCGTCGGCGGCGGCGCGTTGCGTTATGCAGGCGTGCATGGGGCGGCGTTGGCGTTTGCCAAAAAGTTCAAACTGGTGCGTGATGGCTGGAACGGATTTAACGTCCTGCATTTTGCAGCGGCGCGCATGGGCGGGCTGATGTTGGGCTATGCGCATGACGGCGGCATCAAGAAGCTGGCGGCAGCATCGCCCACGCTGGCATTCTTCCTCGGCGCGGATGAGGTTGATTACAGCCTGTTTAGTAATACGTTTAAGGTCTATGTCGGCCATCATGGCGACAATGGCGCGCATCATGCTGACGTCATTATGCCAGGTGCTGCCTATTCCGAGAAATCGGGTACTTATGTGAACCTAGAAGGCAGAGTGCAGCGCGGAGAGCGTGCCGTATTCCCGCCTGGCGATGCACGTGAAGATTGGGCGATATTCCGCGCATTATCCGACGCATTGGGCAAGCGTTTGCCGTTCGACAGTGTCGACGCGTTGCGCGGCGAAATGGCAAAAGTGGTTCCGGCGCTTGGTGTTGAGGGTCTCGCCAATTATGGTTGGAACGAACCGTCGCTTTCGGCGGAAGTTAATGGCAAAATTGCCGATTATCCAATCAAGGATTTTTATCTGACGAACGCCATCTGCCGCGCGTCGGAAACGATGCAGAAATGCTCTTCGGAGCTGGTGCACGGAACGCAGATTCTGGAGGCGGCGGAATGACCTCCTTCTTCCAAAATTTGGGCATGGGTTATGACGCGGCCTGGTTCACCGCGACCATCGCGGGGATCCTCCTTATCGCCCTGCCGCTGATGTTAGCGGTGGCGATGATCATTTATGCGGAACGTAAATTATGGGCCGCATTTGCCCTTCGAAGGGGGCCAAACGTGGTTGGGCCCTTTGGTGTCCTGCAATCTTTTGCAGATGGCCTGAAGGTTTTCTTGCAGGAAACGATTATTCCAAGCGCGTCAAACCGCGGCCTGTTCCTGATCGCGCCCATCATCACCTTCACCGTGGCTTTGATGGCATGGGCAGTCATACCGTTTGCCGACGGTGTCGTGCTGTCGAACATCAATGTTGGTTTGCTCTATATTCTGGCGATCAGCAGTCTTGGCGTTTATGGCGTTGTGATTGCGGGCTGGGCTTCCAACTCCAAATATCCGTTTTATTCCGCCATGCGGGCTGCGGCGCAAATGATATCCTATGAAGTCTCTATTGGGTTCATACTGATTTGCATTGTTTTGTGGGCTGGCACATTCAACATAGGTGGCATTATCGAAGGCCAGCGTGGCCACGTCTTTGGCTTCATCAACGCTTATGCCTTCAACCCTTTGTTGTTCCCGATTGCTGTCATGTTTCTAATCAGTTCAATGGCCGAAACCGCCCGCGCACCGTTCGATTTGACTGAGGCCGAGAGCGAGCTGGTTGCTGGTTATCAAACCGAATATTCGTCCATGGCCTTCGCTTTGTTCTGGCTTGGCGAATATGCAAACGTCCTTTTGATGTGCGCGCTCAATGCGATACTTTTCTGGGGCGGATATTTGCCACCGGTTGATTGGGCGCCGCTTTATCTTGTTCCCGGTATTATCTGGTTCTTTGCCAAAATCCTGTTGATGTTCTTCATCTTCGCATGGGTGAAGGCGACCGTGCCGCGTTACCGCTATGACCAATTGATGCGTCTGGGTTGGAAAGTCTTTCTGCCCATCTCGCTGTTCTGGGTCTTTTTGGTGAGCGGCTATCTTATGTTCACAGGACATTTCGCATGACCAGTATCGCTCATCTCATCAAAACCTTCACCTTGTGGGAATTCGTCAAGGCGCATTGGCTAACCTTGCAATATTTCTTCAAGCCAAAAGCGACGATCAATTATCCGTTTGAAAAGAACCCGTTGAGCGCGCGTTTTCGCGGTGAGCATGCCTTGCGTCGTTACCCCAATGGTGAAGAACGGTGTATTGCGTGCAAGCTGTGCGAGGCTGTGTGCCCGGCACTTGCCATTACCATTGAGTCCGAACCGCGCGACGACGGCAGCCGCCGTACGACGCGCTACGACATTGACATGACCAAGTGCATTTATTGCGGTTTTTGCCAAGAGGCATGTCCCGTAGATGCTATCGTTGAAGGGCCAAATTTCGAATTCGCAACAGAAACGCGAGAAGAATTGCTGTATGATAAAGCCAAGCTCCTCGACAATGGCGCAAAGTGGGAGCGGGCAATCGCCGCGAACCTTGCTGCCGATGCACCCTATCGTTAAGGGCGGCGCATCGTGATCCAGCTTATATCCTTCTATATTTTTGCAAGTATCGTCATTGCCGCAGCAGCGATGGTAATCTTCGCGCGCAATCCCGTGCACAGCGTGCTTTGGCTGATTGTGGCTTTCTTCAATGCTGCGGGCCTGATGGTCCTGATCGGCGCCGAATTTATCGCGATGCTCTTGGTCATTGTCTATGTCGGCGCGGTGGCAGTGCTGTTCTTGTTCGTGGTGATGATGCTCGACATTGATTTTGCCGAGTTGCGTGCTGGATTTGTCAAAAACGTGCCGCTCGGCATCTTGTTGGCGGTCGTTCTGGTGGCTGAGCTGGTGCTTGGTATTGGTGCCTATCAAGCGGGAGCTGTAAAGCTCGGTACCCCGGGTGCAGGGGAAGCCACGGTGTCGGCAACAGTGCCGAACATCGAAGCTATTGGCGGTTTGCTCTATAGCAAATATGTTTTTCTTTTTGAAACCGCTGGGTTAATCCTGTTGGTTGCTATGGTCGGCGCAATCGTTCTGACGCATCGGCGCAGCCATGGCACGCGCGGCCAGAATATCAGCAGCCAAGTGCAGCGCCGCCCCGAAGACGCGACGCGTAATGTTAATCAGCCCGTCGGGCAGGGGATTGAGTTGTGATTGGTATCGAACATTATCTCGTTGTCAGCAGCATATTGTTTGTCATGGGCGTGCTTGGGATTTTCCTTAACCGCAAGAATGTCATCATCATATTGATGGCTATCGAGCTCATTTTACTGGCGGTTAACATCAACCTCGTCGCGTTCAGTGTGTTTTTAGGCGACCTGACGGGCCAAATTTTCGCCATGTTCGTGTTGACCGTCGCCGCTGGCGAAGCGGCTATCGGCCTTGCCATATTGGTGATTTACTTCCGTGGTCGTGGGACCATTGCAGTTGACGATGTCAACCGGATGAAGGGGTAACGTCCAGTGACTGCAATTCATATCATCGTTTTCCTGCCGCTTTTGGCTGCGCTCGTCGCAGGCCTGGGACAGCGCTTCATTGGGGCGTTGGCGGCCAAGACGATCACAACCGCAGGGTTGTTTATCGCCGCGTTCCTGAGCTGGCCGATCTTCATTGGTTTTCTAAGCGGCAGTGAAACCGCTTATGTGCAGCCCGTGATGACATGGGTGCAGTCCGGCGATTTGACGTTTGACTGGGAATTGCGTGTCGATGCGCTCACTGCGGTCATGTTGGTCGTCATCACCAGCGTGTCTGCGCTCGTCCATTTGTATAGCTGGGGCTATATGGAGGAAGACCCCGACCAGTCGCGCTTTTTTGCCTATCTGTCGCTGTTTACTTTCGCGATGTTGATGCTCGTAACTGCCAACAACCTAGTCCAGATGTTCTTTGGTTGGGAAGGTGTCGGTCTTGCATCTTATTTGCTGATTGGTTTCTGGTACAAAAAACCAAGCGCGAATGCGGCAGCAATTAAGGCGTTTGTGGTCAACCGCGTTGGCGACCTTGGCTTTATGCTGGGTATTTTTGGCATATTCTGGTTATTTGGCACGGTTTCCATCCCTGAAATACTCGCTGCTGCACCTGATAAAGTCGGCTCAAGCATTGGCTTCCTTGGTTTGCGTGTGGATACGATGAGCTTGCTGTGTATATTGCTGTTCATCGGCGCGATGGGCAAATCGGCGCAGCTAGGGCTGCACACATGGTTACCTGACGCAATGGAAGGGCCGACACCTGTGTCGGCGCTGATCCACGCGGCTACTATGGTGACCGCTGGTGTGTTTATGGTTTGCCGACTGTCGCCTTTGTTCGAGACGAGCCAATTTGCGCTCAACGTTGTGACAATCGTCGGGGCGACGACCGCTATTTTTGCTGCAACGGTCGGCTTGGTGCAAACGGATATCAAGCGTGTTATCGCGTATTCAACCTGCTCGCAGCTTGGCTATATGTTCTTTGCAGCAGGGTCAGGCGCATATGGCGCGGCAATGTTCCATTTGTTCACGCATGCCTTTTTCAAGGCGTTGTTGTTCTTGGGTGCGGGTTCGGTAATCCACGCAATGCACCATGAACAAGATATGCGTTATTATGGTGGCCTTCGGAAACATATCCCGCTGACATTTTGGGCGATGATGGCTGGAACGCTTGCAATTACGGGCGTTGGCATCGTAGGGGTTGGCGGATTTGCGGGCTTCTATTCCAAGGACGCGATTATTGAGGCCGCGTTCGCCAGTGGATCAACCTATCATATGTACGGCTTTGCCATTGGTGTGATCGCTGCGCTTTTGACGAGTTTTTACAGCTGGAGGCTGATGTTCCTGACCTTCTTCGGCAAGCCACGTTGGGAACAATCCGAGCATATTCAGCACGCGGTGCATGATCATGGTGACCACGACCATGAGCATGACCATGATGCACATGCGCACGCGACGACACGTGACGGGACGGCGGGTTATCATCCCCATGAAAGCCCATGGTCGATGCTAACACCATTGGCGTTGCTCACGCTTGGCGCTGTGTTTGCAGGCTTTGTCTTCCATAATCAGTTTATTGAGGCAGAGGCCGGTAAGGCGTTTTGGGCCAACAGCACCCTCTATTTCAACGAACATTTGATGCATGCGATGCATGAGGTGCCGATGTGGGTGAAGCTGTCGTCGACAGTGGCAATGTTACTGGGTCTGATAACAGCGTTTTCTATGTATCAGTTGTCAAAGGACGCGCCGCAGCGCTTGGCTGCGACTTTCGCTCCAATCTATCGTTTCCTTCTGAATAAATGGTACTTCGACGAACTGTATAGTTTCCTATTTGTGCGGCCCGCATTCTGGTTCGGTCGCCTTTTCTGGAAGCAGGGGGACATCGGGATCATCGACCGCTTTGGACCCAATGGGTCTGCTGCCGCTGTGTCTTTCGGCAGCAAAATGGCCGTCCGGATGCAATCGGGTTATCTGTATACATATGCGCTTGTGATGCTTCTCGGCCTCGTCGTCGCGGTTAGCTGGATGATGGTGAGAATATAATGAACGCCGCGGATATCCCTATACTCTCTATCATGCTCGCCATTCCGGTGGTTGCGGCAGCATTCTGCCTTTTTGTGCGGGCTGAAAAGGCGCGGTTAATCGCGTTGGTGGCCACGCTGGCGAACCTAGCGCTCGGTGTCGTGCTATGGCTTAGCTACGATCCGGCGGGCGCGCAGTGGCAGTTTACTGAAGCAGCTACCTTGTTCGGGCCAATTGGCTGGCGTCTTGGCATTGATGGCATTTCCTTGACGCTTATCATGCTGTCCGTGTTCCTGATGCCGATTTGTATCGGCGCAAGCTGGACCTCGATACAGAAGCGCGTTGGTGAATATATGGCCGCGTTCTTGCTCATGGAAACGTTGATGATTGGCGTTTTCGCGGCGCAGGACTTGCTGCTGTTCTACATCTTCTTCGAAGCTGGATTGATCCCGATGTATCTGATTATCGGTATTTGGGGCGGACAGGACAGGATTTACGCGTCTTACAAATTCTTCCTCTACACCTTGCTCGGCTCGCTGGTGATGCTGATCGCGATGCTGTGGATGATCCAGTTTGCCGGCACGGCGGATATTCCGACTTTGCTTAACACGGATTTCCCTGTTGAAGCGCAGAAGTGGCTGTGGTTTGCGTTCTTCGCATCTTTTGCCGTAAAAATGCCCATGTGGCCAGTACATACATGGTTGCCCGACGCGCACGTTCAGGCGCCGACCGCAGGCTCCGTCATATTGGCGGGCGTGTTGTTAAAAATGGGCGGCTACGGCTTTCTGCGTTTTTCTTTGCCGATGTTCCCTGAAGCAAGTGCCGACTTCATTCCATTGGTCTTTGGCCTGTCGATGGTGGCCGTTGTGTATACGTCGCTGGTTGCTTTGGTGCAGCAGGACATGAAAAAGCTGATCGCCTATTCCTCGGTCGCGCACATGGCAATTGTGACTATTGGCCTATTTACGTTTAACCAACAGGGCATTGAAGGCGCGATCATTGTGATGTTGAGCCATGGTCTTGTTTCGGGTGCGCTCTTCTTGTGCGTTGGCGTCATTTATGACCGCCTGCATACCCGCGAAATTAGCCGATATGGCGGTCTGAGCGTCAATATGCCCAAATATGCTTTGCTTTTCATGCTTTTCACCATGGCGAGCGTTGGTTTGCCGGGAACTAGCGGTTTTGTGGGCGAGTTTTTGAGTCTTGCCGGCGCGTATAAGGTTTCGACTTGGGCTACGTTGATTGCGACCACTGGGATCATCCTTGGCGCTGGCTATATGCTGTATCTCTATCGCCGTATCGCCTTTGGCCCGCAGGTCAATGCAGATGCTGCCGCTATGTCGGACGTCAATGGCCGTGAAATGTGGCTTCTTGCACCTATTGCCGTCGTGGTTTTGTGGATGGGTGTGTATCCTGAGACATTTTTGGCGCCTATCCGCCGCGATGTCGCAACGATTGTCGCCCGCGTCGAACGCGCTGCACCCGCCGGGGATAGCAAAATCAAATTAGTAGACCCGACAACTGCGCCTTACCGCGTTGTGCATGGTCCGGAAAAAAATATGGCTGAGGGGAGCCATTGATAATGGAACTAAACGCTTCTCTCTCATTAGTCCGTCCAGAGATTGTACTGAGTTTCTCGGCGCTTGCGCTGTTGTTGCTTGCCGCATGGCGGGAACAGGCGGGGCGCCTGATCAGCATTTTGTCGGTCGGAGCGCTTGTTGCTGCGGCGGCTTTCGTATTTGCTTTTATGGCAAAGGGAACGGATGTTTTGGCCTTTGATGGCCTTCTTGTTAATGACGCCTTCGGCAACTTTGCCAAAATTCTCGTATATATAGCGGCAGCGATTTCTCTGATCATTGCCCCGCGTTTCCTTGAAAAAACGGGTGCCATGCGGGCTGAATATCCCGTGCTTATCCTGCTCTCCTGTATAGGCATGGGGGTCATGGTTTCCGCAACAGACCTGATTTCACTGTACATCGGACTCGAACTGCAAAGCCTGTCTGCTTATGTTTTGGCAAGCTTTGCGCGTTCCGATGGGCGTTCGGCTGAGGCTGGTCTTAAATATTTCGTCCTTGGTGCTTTGGCTAGTGGGATGCTGCTTTATGGTGCATCCTTGGTCTATGGCTTTGCCGGATCGACAAGTTTTGCTGCCATCGGTTCGGCTATGAACGGCGAAGTTGGCCTTGGCTTGATATTCGGCATCGTATTCATTCTGTCCGGTTTAGCGTTTAAGATTAGCGCTGCGCCGTTCCACATGTGGACACCTGACGTGTATGAAGGCGCGCCAACGCCCGTGACCGCATTCTTTGCCAGCGCGCCAAAGGTTGCGGCAATTGCGTTGACCATCCGCATCGTGCTTGAGGCATTTGGCTCGCAGATTTTCGTGTGGCAACAGATCATCATTGCCGTCGCTTTAATGTCAATTATCATCGGCGCAGTCGGCGCAATTGGTCAGCAGAATCTGAAGCGCCTTATGGCCTATAGCTCAATCAACAATGTCGGATTTATTCTGATTGGTCTTGCCACGGGGACAGAGCAGGGCATTGCCGCGATGCTGGTTTATCTGACAATTTATGTTGCGATGACCTTAGGCAGTTTTGTCTGCCTGATGCAGTTGAAGGACAAGGATGGCGGCTATCGTGAAGAATTCGCCGACATTTCAGGGCTATCCAAGACGCGTCCAGCGCTGGCGGCCGCTTTTGCAATTTTCATGTTCAGCTTGGCCGGTATTCCGCCACTGTTCGGCTTTTGGGGCAAGCTGGTTGTGTTCAACGCTGCTGTTGCCGCGGGTCTTTTGCCATTGGCCGTCATCGGCATTGCCGCTTCGGCGATTGGAGCTTTCTATTATCTGAAAGTCGTCAAGGTCATGTATTTCGATGATGCCGCCGACGTGATTGCGCAAAGCGATGACAAGGTTCTCGTCTGGACTGGCGGGCTGTTGGCTGCCGCGAACTCGCCGCTTGGCTATTTTGCAATACCGGCGCTTGGTGTGTGGACGGCCTATGCCGCAAGAGCGCTCTTCTGACGTCGATATTTGAAGAAGTCACGCTGACAGGATCAACGAACGCAGACCTTTTGGCGCGGGCGGTCCAGGGCGCATCTGAGGGATTGTGGTTGCGTGCCGATGCACAAGATGGCGGACGCGGGCGGCTCGGGCGCATTTGGGAAAGCTCAAGCGGCAACCTGTTTGCGAGCACTATTGTGCGGTTGCGCGATACCGACCCATCGCCGGCTAGCCTTGCCTTTGTGACGGCTGTTGCTGTGTTTGATGCCGTGCGGCAGATGGCGCCGCAAGTGCCTATTTGCGTTAAGTGGCCAAATGACATTTTGACGCTGGATGGCGCAAAATTATGCGGCGTTTTGTTAGAGCGTGCGTCTGACGCTGTTGTCGTTGGTATCGGTCTTAACTTAGTTTGGCATCCGCAAAATCTTGAACGCAAGGTAACGGACCTACTAACCCTTGGTGCAACGCCACCCGATGCGCAAACGGCAGTGGAGATCGTTGCAGAGGTCTTTGCGCGCTATCTCGCTATCTGGCGTCAGTCAGGGGTCGAAGTAATTGTGCGGCATTGGGAGGCGCGTGCACATCCGCGCGGCACTGCTTTGTCCGCAAAGCTGCCCGATGGAGAGCATTTGGACGGCCTTTATGCAGGACTGAATGAAGATGGCGCATTGCAGCTTCGCTTGGCGGATGGCGCAATTCGTGCCATTCACGCGGCCGATGTTTTTCTAATCTAACAGGAGTGGGCTATGCTGCTCGCGATTGACACGGGTAACACCAATGCCAAATTTGCATTGGTCGACGATACAGGCAAAATATTGCAGCGGTGGCGTATAGCGACCGATGCTAGGCGTACAGCTGACGAATATGCCGTCTGGCTGGATCAGCTTATCCAGATGGCAGGATATCGCCGTACGGATATTGATGCGGTTATCATTGCGACCGTAGTGCCGCGTGCGCTGCACAATTTGCAGTTACTGGCGACGCGCTATTTTGGCTGTGAGGCATTGGTGGCGGGACGCGGGGCCGTTGGCTGGGGTATTCAATTGCGGGTAGCAGAACCCCATTCGGTTGGCGCTGACCGCGCCGTTAACGCAATCGCCGCGCAGTCGTTAACAGAAGGTCACAAGATTGTTATCAGTTTTGGCACGGCCACCACCTTTGATTATATCGGTCCAGATGGGTCCTATCGCGGCGGCAGCATTGCGCCCGGTGTGAACTTGTCCCTTGATGCCCTATACGCTGCGGCCGCCATGTTGCCGCGAATTGCAATTGAACCGCCACCAAATGAAAGCGTAATTGGCACAACGACTGTTGGACAAATGCAGATTGGCATCTATTGGGGCTATGTGGCGATGATCGAGGGGATGATCGCACGGATGAAAGCTGAAATCGGCGAACCGGTGTCGGTCATTGCGACTGGCGGTTTGGCTATATTGTTTCAGCAGCATGGCCATTTATTTGACCGGGTAGAGCCGGATTTAACGCTGCGGGGGCTGGCGCTTTTGTACAGGAATAGAGAACTTACCTAATGACGACCCCAAAAAATGAACTTCTTTTCCTTGCCCTTGGTGGATCCAATGAAATTGGCATGAACGTCAATTTGTATGGATGCGAAGGCAAGTGGGTAATGGTTGATCTTGGCCTGACATTCGCGAACTCGGAATATCCGGGTGTTGACCTTGTTTTGCCCGATCTCGAATTCATCGAGAAGCGTAAAAAAGACTTGCTCGGTATCGTGCTGACCCATGGTCATGAAGACCATATCGGCGCAGTGGCATATTTTGCCGCCGACCTTGGTGTACCGCTTTACGCGACACCATTCACGGCAACGCTTATTCGCGGCAAGCTGGAAGAAGAAGGCATTGCCGATATAGTGGAATTGAACGTGATCCCTATGGAGGGCGCGTTCTCCTTGGGCCCATTTGATTTTAAGTTTGTTACTTTGGCGCACTCGATCCTTGAAATGAGCGCCTGCTTGATCACAACGCCTTATGGAAAAATATTCCATACAGGCGACTGGAAATTGGACCCACGGCCCGTATTGGGCACACCATCGACGCAACAGGCGCTCACCACGATCGGCGATGGCAAAGTGCTGGCTATGGTTTGCGATTCTACCAACGTCTTCAACCTGGAAACCAGTGGCAGCGAAGGCAGTGTCAAGGATGACCTGCTAAAGTCTGTTAAGGCCGCAAAGGGCAGGGTGGTCGTCACCACATTTGCCTCCAACGCAGCGCGGTTACAGACTTTAGGCGAAGTGGCACGTGAAAGCGGCCGCACATTATGTTTTGCAGGCCGTTCGCTTCATCGGATTATTGAGGCCGCGCAGGCCAATGGCTATTTGAAGGATATGCCCAAGACCATTGGCATGGAGAGCGTCGATAGCCTTCCACGTCGCGACGTTATTGTAGTGGCAACGGGCGGGCAGGGCGAAGCACGCGCGGCGTTGGCGCGTATTGCTGAGGGTAATCACCCCGTAAAGCTGGAAGCAGGCGACACGGTGATATTCTCATCGAAACAGATACCGGGCAACGAAATTGCCATTGGCGTCATCATGAACAAGCTGGCTGAGCGCAACATTCTGACCGTCACGGAAAAGCAGGCGCATGTGCACGTGTCTGGACATCCAGGGCAGCCAGAGTTGGCTGCGCTGTATGATTGGATCCGGCCTGAAATTCTTGTCCCTGTCCACGGGGAGCGTCGGCACATGGCGGAACAGGCACGGTTTGCGCGTGCCCATGGTGTTCCTAAAACAGTGGTTCAGTCAAATGGCGACGTGGTACGTTTGGCGCCTGGCGAACCCAAAATTATCGGCAAGGAACGCACGGGGCGCCTGATACTGGATGGAGACACCATCATTGCCGCAGATGGCGTAACATTGAACGAACGCCGCCGCCTGTCATGGTATGGGCTGATTTCAGTGGCCTTTGCGTTGGATGCTAAGGACAGATTGCTGGGTAGCCCCCAGATCCGTTTGCATGGCGTGCCGATTGAAGAGGATCTTGAGGATTTTCTGGAAGAATCCAGCACGGCTGCGGCAAAGGCCATCAAAGATCATCGCGGTGATTATGATAAGTTACGCGAAACAGTTCGCTTGGCCGTGCGCCGCGTTGCGGTAAGCTGGACAGGCAAAAAGCCTATTGTTGACGTTCTGATAGTGGAGACAGCATGAACTGGAGTTCGATTGTAGCAATATACGCTTTGTTTTGGGTCATGACTGCTTTTGTGATCCTTCCCATCGGCGTGCGCACGCACGAAGAGTTAGGATTGCCAAAAACCCCGGGGCAGGAAGACGGCGCGCCGGGCAATTTTCGGCCACGCGTTGTACTGCTGCGCACCACATTACTGTCGGCGGGGTTATTCGGGCTATACTATCTGAATTACATTTATGGCTGGATTGACCGCCATAGCTTTGACGCATTGTTTAACAGGCCAAAATAGGGCTTATCTGCGAAGGCGCTCAATGGCTTGAGCAAGCGCAACATATAGCTTGCCGATGTCTGACGATAGAAGCGTAACACCGATGGCATTGCCGTCGCGCGTGCTCAGCAACAGTCGCATGATTGCTTCGAAATCGTGGACATAGCGGTTGACGTGTTCACGGAAGTCGCTGTCTTCGCCATAATGTCTTACAATAATTTTGGCTTCGCTAGAATCGAGCAAGCGAACAGCGCGGCGCGCAAATACACCTCGGTCACCCTTCAGATAGGCGTTCCAAGCGGTGTCCGTGACTTCGTTAGACAATATCTTTGTCACGTCGATTGCGGTGGAATTCAATGATTCCGTCAACACCACCATGCGACGCGCAAAGCTATCTGCTTGAACAGATTCAAAATTGTTTTTGGTATCGGCTATCCGGCCCTCAAGGCTTATCGTCATTTCCTCAAGTTCGCCAAGCTGCCTTGCCGCTAATGATGAAGCGACTTCCGACAATTCGATGTTACGCGCAATGGCCTCTTGCACGGCCTCATTCATAGACGCCACCTGCGCGTCCAACGCATTTGCAAGCGCCGCACGATTTTGCTCGGTCAACTGGTCGGCAATATGTGCTAGTTCTTCGTCGAGGATTTTGCGGCTGCTTTCGGCGGCGGCACGGGTTGTTTCACGCACACGTAAGAGCGAAGACACCAACCGGTCATTTGCCTCTCCCGACATTTCTTCCAACAATGCATGTGTCTGCTTTAACGCAGCGCCAAGTGCATCAACCTGTTCATGACGGGCCGCGAAATGGACATCGCTTTCTGCGGTCAAAGCGCCAACTGCGTCGTGTTGCGCAGCAATTGATTGCTCAATCTTTGCAAGCTTCTCCAGCACCCCATCGCTTAAACTATCTAACGTTTCCGCGTTCGATAGTGCAGATTGGACTTGCGATATACTCTCGGTCATGCGGACGTTGAGATTGTCCATGGCCGCAGGAATGTTCTGGCCAATCTCATCATTTGCGGCGCCAAGCAATGTGTTCAATCTATCCGACTGGGTAATGAGATCCGCCGCAATTACCTGATTGCCCGACAAAGCCGAGCCGACCGAGCGCGTGCTTTCCCCGAGCGCTGTCACAACGAAAGCCAGTTTTGAGGTTTGCTGAGTGGCAGCTTTGTCTACTTCGGCGATGTGCGCAGCGCTCGTTTGGATGTGCGCAGTTATAGCCGTAATTATATCGCGGACACGCGCGTCTTCTTGCTGAGATTGAGCCTCTATTTCGCTAAGCGCGCTGCGAAGATCCGAAAGACTGGATTGGATTTGCGCTTGGCTACCCGCAAACACCGTGTCGATGTCGCCAGAGGCTTGAGCTATGCCGCTTGAGATGGCTTGCGCTGCGCTGTCCATGAGCGTCGCCATTTCCGCACTTCTATCAAGCGCTTCGGCGCTCTTATCATCAAGAAGTTTGGCGCTGCCGCTTAATGATTGCTCTAGCCTAACCGACAGATCATCTGCGCGCGTTTCTACATTGTTGATATACGCGTTGACGGATTTGCCAGCATCACTCACCCGCTCAAGGGAAGCAATTAGGGATTTGATTTGGACTTGCGCATTATTGCCTGCGCTTCCAATTTGGTTTGTGACGTCTTTGGCGGCGCTCGTCACCACGGGTAAATGTTTGCGAAGATGCTCCAAGTTCGTGTTAGCCGCCTGACTAACGGCTTCAAGTTTTTTGGCCTTTTCATCGCTATCAGCAAGAGCAGCAGAGAGCATTTGAGCCGATTCTATGAGCTTTTGCGAAGATTGCCGCCCAACGGTTTCCAGTTCCCGTGCGTTTTGCGACAAAAATTCGCGGGCAAGTGAGATTTCTCCATTCACTGTGCGCATTCGCGTAGCAAGCGCGACGCTCTCCATCCGCAATCGGCTTGCGACCTTACCAAAGCGGGTAGCTTCGCGGCTACTGTTCCGCATCGCCAAGAGCCATAGGACTGTAATTAGCAGGGTCGGCACGGACCAAGTTGTGACCAATGCGATTATCCGTTCGTTGGCCAATCCTATCTTTATTTCAGGCCAATATGTCAGCGCAAAAAATGCCGTCCACGTCGAAAAGGCAACGAGCAACAAAACAGGAGCAAGATAGCCCAAGATGCCAGACTGATATGTCCTTTCTTCCGCGTACTCTTCGAGGTCCGCATCATAACCGTCATCAGAAGTTACCTCATCTTCACCTGCCGCGGGCGCTGAGGCATTTTGTTCGGTTTCAGTGATGTCGCGGCTTAGGCCGACAATTTTTGAGCGCATAGTCATGGTAGGTTATCTAGCACATTATTTCTGTAGAGAAACGCAAACTTAACGGTTTTGGATTAGCTTAATCAAACGTTTCCTAGATCTTGGCGGATTTGAAGCAGCATTAACGGCAGTGATGGGCATCCATATAACGCTCACGGGACAACTGTGCGTTTCCTCTGTGGCTAGCGCAAATCGCCAGATAAAATTGCTTTCAAGGCTAATTTTCGATAACATTCAATATGTTGAGTGCTTTAATGCTTAATTGAGGGCATCACGGCGGCAGATTTCTATTGGCAAAATCGTAACAATATTCATATCTGGGCGATGGCGTCAGCTCGTTCTCAAAATATTCCTACGATCGCTTTGTTGTCTGTCGCGGGCGAAGGTAATGGTGGGAATGAGTTGTTGCCGGGTACAGCGCGTCAGGATCTTGCTGGCGGATCGCTAATAGAGCATCAGATAACCACCCTGGCGCGAGCCGGAATTTCGAAGTTCCTTATCGAGGTGGAGAATTACGGCCATTCTCTTACTGCACTAGCGGACCGTTGTCGTGTGAAAGGTTTGGTGGTCGTTTTTGTTCGAACTGGCGCAGATATTCAAAGCTTTGTCGAAGCTAGCGACCGCATTTGGGTCCAATCATCGCAATTATATGTTCAATTCGGGCTGATTGAAACGCTCACGAAAGCCCCTGAGAATTTTGTCGCTACGGTTGATAGTCGTGATGAGAATAATGCTTTTGAACGGATTGACTTGAACACGCGGTGGGCGGGTATTTCTGTGGTCGGACAAGATACCATCGCGATGCTAAGAGATCTGCCTGATGATTGGAGCATCATCTCCTCATTACTGCGTCAGTCGGTATTGGCGCAAATTCCGATGCGTCCTGTGTCCCAGCAGCACATCACTAATGGGACACTGACCGTTCTGACGGGGCCGCAAGATTTTTCCGAGCTTAACCGCCAAATATTGCGGCGGCGTGTGGCAGGCCGATCCGGCTTTGTGGAATCTCAGTTATTCGGTCCCGTGCTGGCGCGCATAGTCCCAGTGATTTGGCAAAATCCTGCTGCCGTCACTATTACAAAGTTCGCAAGCCCAATTCTTGCACTAGTTGCGTTGGCGTTGGGCTTTGGCAATTTTGCGACTGCGGCTTGCATTGCGGCATTTGTCGCTATCGCAGCCAATTCCCTTCGCCTCGCGGTTACAGATGACGTTGATGACCATAGTCACATCCAAAGCGTATCCGTAATAACATGGGCGCTGACCATTTTGGCCATGTTTAGCGCGGTCTATATGCAATCCTCATACCGCGATGATGACCTATTTGTCGCTTTTGCAGTTTCGTCTCTTGCATATCTTACGCAGAAAATGGCGTTACCAACTTGGGCGAAGCAATTACTACATTCGCCTGCGGCACTAACTATCTTTGCAGCAATCGGGTCTGCTCTACTTGGACTCATTCAGGCTTTGGAGTGGATTATGGTAATGCAACTTAGTGCGCTCATCTTCGTCAGCCTCCGCAATGACATCATCGGCAAAAAGGCTGAACAAACTTAAGGCCGGCTGCACCTAAAACTGCTCTAGCTTTGGTTCGACCGCTATCGGACCTCTGTGTGCCAAAAAGCCAAGTCTTTGTTGGCAAGCCAAAGCGCGTTGACGTAGAGCGACAGAAATTGACTTTAGAGAGGGGAAAAGGTGGAGTACTATAAACACACTCCACCTTCAGCGAGCTATTAGTGGGCGTTTAGGCCGGGATAGGCCCTGTGATTTGGTCCGGTGTACAGCTGGCGCGGACGACCTATTTTCTGGGCTGGATCGGAAATCATTTCATTCCATTGGGCGACCCAACCAACCGTCCGCGAAAGGGCGAACAAGACAGTGAACATTTCGGTGGGGAAGCCGATGGCTGACAAAATTATGCCCGAATAGAAATCGACATTCGGGAACAGCTTTTTCTCAATGAAATATGGGTCATTCAGAGCCATTTCTTCAAGTTGCATTGCAACGTCAAAAATCGGGTCGCTGATGTTGAGTTCGCTTAGTACCTCGCGGACCGTTTTTTGCATGACCGAAGCGCGCGGGTCGTAGTTTTTGTAAACACGGTGACCAAAGCCCATTAGGCGGAACGGATCATTCTTGTCCTTTGCCCGTTCAATGTAATGCGGAATGCGGTCTGGCGTGCCGATTTCACGCAGCATGTTTAATGCAGCTTCGTTGGCGCCGCCATGTGCAGGCCCCCAAAGACATGCGATACCCGCCGCGATACACGCAAATGGGTTCGCACCCGACGATCCGGCAAGCCGCACGGTCGATGTAGATGCGTTTTGTTCATGGTCTGCATGAAGAATAAAAATCCGGTCTAAGGCGCGTTCAATGACTGGATTTACAACATATTCCTCAGCAGGGACACCAAAGGTCATACGCAGGAAGTTGCCTGTGTAGGATAGACGATTGTCAGGATAGACAAAGGGTTGGCCGGCCGAGTATTTATAAGCCATTGCCGCAATTGTCGGCATTTTGGCGATCAAGCGATGGCTGGAAACCATCCGGTGTGTTGGATCGCTAATGTCAGTCGAATCATGGTAAAATGCTGAAAGCGCACCAACTACACCGCACATGATCGCCATTGGGTGGGCATCGCGTCGAAAGCCACTGTAAAAGGTCGCAAGCTGTTCATGCAGCATGGTGTGGCGCGATATAGTATAGCTAAAATGTTCTAGCTCGGCCTTGGATGGAAGCTCACCATTTAACAACAGGTAAGACACTTCCATGAAGCTTGATTGTTCCGAGAGCTCTTCAATCGAATATCCGCGGTGCAGCAAAATACCCTGGTCACCGTCAATGAATGTCAGTGCAGACTCACAACTTGCTGTCGACGTAAAGCCAGGGTCGAAAGTGAAATGGTCAGACGCCGCATACAGCTTGCGTATATCAATAACGTCAGGACCTTCGGAGCCCTTCATGATGGGCAAGTCATAGCTAGTTTCGCCAACGATGAGCGTTGCGTTGTTATCGGCCATTTTCAAACTCCATATCTTGCTAACATAATAAATGAGCCGCGCATGCATCGGCATATTTTCTCGTGCGCCACTGGAAGCAAGAAAACAACCGATACGGACTGATAAGGCCCTGCAAATGCCAATTTTTCTGGGAGATAAACGGGCTTTGATACTGTTTAGCCCAATGGTAGCAATTTTTGCGGGCGTCAAGGCAAACAATAGCATCCGAGAACATAGGGATTTGCGGTTTGTTTATTGGATCCTAAGTATATGCTGTAGAAACGAAAGTTCTCAAATTGCATACACTTACAGCTGTAGGAACAAATGAGAATTTGACGCTATTTCAAGCCGTCGAGAACTGGCTTGACCGCGAACGCGACAAATTGCCACTCTGGCTGCCGGTAGGCATCGAATTCGGTATCGCCATTTGGCAATTTAGGGGCACATCACATTGGCGCCAATAACGGCACCCACCACATGCCATGGGTAAAAGCACGCGTGAGCACATCCGCGGTCCAATAATAATCAATGATATCTGCGTAATAGGCCTGCAAGCTTACCTTGGACTTGAACTTCATGCGGTGCATAATATTGCGGTTGATAGCTGCCATTGGCCGGATCAAGGCGGATCTGTTGCCCTTCGCGACGGAGATATTTCAACGTTGCTTCTTCGCCTCTAATCAAGGCTACCACAATCTCGCCATCACGCGCTGTGTCTGCCTTACGGATCAAGGCGTAATCGCCATCCAATATACCAGCTTCCATCATGGAATCGCCGGACACCTCAAGCGCATAATGTTCACCCGCGCCCAGCAATGCCATTGGCACCGATAACGAGTTCTGCCCTTCAAGTGCCTCAATCGGAATGCCGGCAGCAATCTTGCCATGAAACGGAATTTCAAGCACGTCATTCGCAGCAACAGGAATTTGAATTTGTGGTTTGGCTTCTTTGAAAGGTGCCAGACGTGTCACATTGTCCCCTCGCGCATTCGCGCTCTCAGGCATTTTCATAACTTCAAGCGCACGGGCTCGGTTGGCCAGGCGACGAATAAAGCCGCGCTCTTCCAAAGCGCCGATTAAACGGTGCACCCCGGATTTGCTTTTCAAATCGAGCGCTTCCTTCATTTCTTCAAATGACGGAGAGATGCCACTTTGATCAAGTCGCTGATTAATGAATATTAGCAGTTCGTGCTGTTTTGCCGTGAGCATATTCAGAGTTCCATCCTGTTGAACATGACTGGAACGATTAGAGAACAAAAGCGGTTAAGTCAAGAACAATCGCACATATTGTGTCCAGATTTTACGACAGGCGTATATATTGGACAAGAGTGCCTGCGGCTCGACTAGGCCCATTGACGGGTTGAAGAAGAAGCGCGTTGGCGTGCGATAGGCTATGGGTAAGTCCGCTGTCTTGGGTGTTCAGCGGGGTAATGCGGCCTTCGCCAAATCTGGCGCGTAGATATTCTGCTCTCATGCCGCCAGCGGGCAGATCGCGGGTTATGATGGCTTCCTGCAAATCTGGAAACGGCGTGTGGCAACCAGCCATATAGCGCAGAAGTGGAAGCACGAATAAGGTTGCGGTGACAAAGGCCGATGACGGATTACCCGGAAGGCCAAGCATGATTGTATCGCCTATTTTTCCCGCCATTAAAGGCTTTCCAGGACGCATGGCTACTTTCCAAAAGTCCATCTTTGCGCCTATATTCAGCAATGCAGGCTGGACCAAATCATGGTCGCCAACGGACGCGCCGCCTGTGGTGACGATGACATCCGCTTGTGTGGCCAAGCGCGCCAAGCTGGCCTCAAGTGCCGCCAGATCATCCAGCAAAATGCCACCGTCAATTACGTCGCAAGGCATATTTGAAAGCATGGCACGCAGCATGGGGCTGTTTGATGATGGTATCTGTGCCGCGGTGCACTGCGTACCGGCAGCCACCAATTCATCGCCAGTGGCAACAACCGCAACACGTGGCCGGCCACCAACGCACAACGTTCCATAACCTGCCATTGCGGCTAGAGCGATTTGCCCAGCACTAATCAGCGCGCCCTGCGTTAGAATTTCGGCGCCCGCCAGAAAATCGCTTCCAGCAAGTTGGATATGGGGCTTATCTGCGGGGCTTTCATGTTGCGTGGGGTGCACGATGTCCCCCTCTCGCGTGGCATTTTCTTGAATCAAAATGCGGTCTGCATTTTTGGGAACATGCGCCCCTGTAAAAATGCGGACAGCTTCGCCTGTATGAACTGCGCCCGAAAATGGACGCCCCGCTGCGCTCTCACCGATCACACGCCATGGCCCGGGAAAGTCCGAGCTTATCACAGCATAGCCATCCATCGCCGATAAATCTGCGGCAGGCTGCGTGCGCATCGCCATCAGCGGTCCATGCATATAATGGCGCACGGCGCGCGTTAGTTCGACTTCGAACGGGGGCAATGGCGACGCGAGCGCCAGCAATCTGGCCTGTGCCTCATCCACCGAAATCATGCGAACCAGTCACCTGACTTGCCGCCGGTCTTCGACAATAAGCGCACATCCGAAATGACCATCGATTTGTCGAGCGCCTTTGCCATGTCGTACAATGTCAGCAAGGTGACGGTCACAGCGGTCAACGCCTCCATCTCCACTCCGGTTGGCCCGTTAAGCCGCACCCGTGCCTCGACACGAATAGCGGTCGCTTCATATTCGAATTCGACGCTAATCTTGGACAGCATCAGCGGATGACATAAGGGAATAAGGTCGCTTGTCTTTTTTGCGGCCATGATGCCTGCGATACGTGCGGTACCAAAGACATCGCCCTTTTTCATATTGCCTGCGCGCACGGCCTGAAGCGCTTCGGCGGACAGTTTGATCCGGCCTTCGGCGACAGCCTCACGCGCGGTATCTGCCTTCGCCGAAACATCGACCATATGCGCGCCGCCATCGGCGTTGAGATGCGTAAGATCAGCCATTGCCAGTCAAAAGCCTTTGTGTAGTCGCCCGAATATCATCCTGCCGCATCAGGCTTTCGCCCACCAAAAACGTTTTAATGCCTGCATCAGCCATGCGCAGACAATCGGCGTGAGTAGAAATACCGCTTTCGCAGACAAGCAAAATGTCATCTGGTACTAGTTTCGCCAAGCGTTCCGTGTTGGCCAGATCAACCTCAAAGGTTTTTAAATTGCGATTGTTCACGCCCACCAGCTTGGAATTGAGATGCTTAAAGGCGCGTTCGAGTTCATTTTCATCATGAACCTCGACAAGGACATCAAGATTCTCCTGCCGCGCAGCATCCTCAATTTCGGCCATAACGACGTCATCAAGCGCGGCGACAATGATCAAGATAGCATCGCCGCCCATTTGCCGCGCTTCGGCGCATTGCCAAGGGTCGACCATGAAATCCTTGCGGACGACGGGCAGGTCGCATGCTGCGCGCGCCGCAATCAGATAATCCTCATGTCCTTGAAAATAAGGCGCGTCGGTGAGGACGGAAAGGCAAGCTGCGCCTCCAGCCTGATAGGCTATTGCATGGGCGGCAGGATTAAAATCTGTGCGAATAAGCCCCTTGGATGGGCTAGCCTTCTTGATCTCCGCGATCAACGCGATGCCTGACTGGCTCTTGCTTCGCAATGCTGCCTCAAACCCACGAGGCGCAGATGGCGTTGGCCAATGTGGCAAGCCGTGAAGTTTGCGTTCTGCAACTTCAAGCCGCTTGGTCGCGCATATCTCTGCAAGCTTGTCCGCCATCAATATGCCACCCAACAGTTTAGCAGGGCATTGGCAAGACCCTTGTCGATTGCTTCTGCTGCTTCTTCCACGCCTTCGGGCATTGTTTGCACGACACCCGCCACCAACAAAGCCTCTGCTGCATTGAATAAGACAGCATCGCGATAGGCGCCATGTTCACCCTGAAGCAGCTTGCGCAGCTCCAACGCATTATGTTGCGCGTCGCTGCCACGGATGGCTTCGACAGGATACACGGGCAAACCAGCATCCGCAGCGCTGACGCGTTGAAAACGGATGCCGTCCGGAGTGACGACTGCAACTTCATTACCGCCAGCAAGGCTCAATTCGTCTAGCCCTTCGTCGCCTGAAATGACGCGCGCATGTTCCGTGCCCAGATACTGCAGTGCTTCTGCGTACACAGGGACATAAGCAGGGCGCGCAATGCCGATCAGTTGACGTTTGACCCGCGCAGGGTTTGCGAGGGGGCCCATAAGGTTGAATATCGTCCGCTGGCCAATGCGTTGGCGGATTGGCTGGATGCGCTTCATCGCAGGATGGTGGTTGGCAGCGAACAGAAAGCAGATACCAAGGTCTTTAAGAGTTTCCTGCGCCATGCGCCCCGCGCGTTCCATATCGAGGCCAAGCGCCTCCAAAGTATCCGCTGCGCCTGCCTTGGATGATGCTGCGCGGTTACCATGCTTGGCAACGGGAACTTCGCAGGCGGCGACCACGATAGACACAGCGGTTGAAACGTTAAGCGTATGATGCCCGTCGCCGCCTGTGCCGCAGACATCGATCGCGTTCTCTGGGGCTTCGATCGGTATCAATCGGTCGCGCATGGCTTGCGCAGCCGCGGCGATTTCCACCATTGTTTCACCGCGGGCAGACAGCGCAACAAGGAAGGCCTCAATTTCGTCTTCTGATGCGCGCGCATCAAGAATGTCGGAAAAGGCCTGTGCAGCCTCGTCATGGTCAAACAGATGCTGCGGGTCGGGAAGCTTGCCGAATGGGGTCAACGCATATTCCCTTCGGCTCCGCTCACAACGGTCATCCCGGCGATACGCATGAAATTCGCCAGCATCGCATGGCCATGTTCCGTCGCGATGCTTTCGGGGTGAAATTGAACGCTGTGGATCGGCAGCGTAGCGTGGCGGAAACCCATGACGTAGTCGTCATCGCTGGTCGCGTTGACGACCAAAGTGGAAGGAACATTTTCTACAATCAAGGAATGGTACCGCGTGGCCTGAAAAGGGGAGGGCAGTCCTGCAAACAACCCGCTCCCGTCATGGCTGACAGGCGATGTTTTGCCATGCATCAAGCCGCCACGGGCCACATTGCCACCGAAATGCTGCCCTATGGTCTGATGGCCAAGGCATACGCCAAGAAGTGGCTTGCCTGCTTCGGCACAGGCCGCGACAAGGTCAAGGCTAACGCCAGCTTCGTTGGGGGTCTTCGGTCCGGGCGAAATAAGGAACGCTTGCGCGCCAGACGCAATGGCCTGAGCAGCGGAAATATCGTCATTGCGCACAACTTCAACCTGCGCCCCCAGTTCCATCAGATAATGGACAAGGTTCCAAGTAAAGCTGTCGTAATTGTCTATGACTAGGATCATGCGGCGTCCCTAGCGGCTTTGACGTGCGGGTGGAAGAGGCACTATTGCGCAAGCAAGGCTGCTAGATCATCCTTCCAGAATTTGGCCCATGTATGCGTGCCATGCCCCTTGGTGTCTGCGGACGCCGGGATAAGGATGAACTTGGCATTGGGCATCCGCTTTATGGCACGTTCAGTGATGCCGTAACTCGCCGGATTGATGAAATCATCGGCCGAATTGATCCACAATGTGGGGGCTTTAATCGCCTCAAGCGTTGGCCATGGATTGTAGGTTCGAGACGAATCCAATTGGTAGATGATGTCGTTCGCATCATTGCGCGTCACCACCCGGTCAAAGGCTTCGTTGGTATAGGCTTCGGCGGCTGCGCGGGTGGGATATTGCGCCTGCAGGGCGAGCGGATTGGCGCCGGCGATAAGGCTCAATGTTGCTGCGGTGCGCAAGCCTGACATTGGCGGTGCGGTGTAGTTACCGTCGTTCCAATTTGGGTCGGCCTTGATTGCATCCATAGAAAGCTTGCGCCACATGCGGTTTTGCCCAGCAATTTCAACGGGCAGGCAAGCAAAGGGCGCCAAATTTTCAACAGCATCGGGATAACGCGAACCCCACATGAAGGCATGCATGCAGCCCATGGATGTACCGAGGATGAGCTTTAGCTTTTTGATACCAAGGGTCTTAGTTACCAATTGATGCTGCGAAGCGATCATGTCGCTATAATCATATTTTGGAAACGTCATGCGCAGACCGTCGCTTGGCTTTGACGACTTTCCGTGGCCAACATTGTCGGGCAGGATGATGAAATATTTCGACGTATCCAGCACTTGGCCCGGGCCGAACAATTCTCCCGCAAATTGGGGCTGGAAGAACTGGTGGCCTGTTCCGCCTGTACCGTGCAAGATGATTATGGCGTTTGAGATGTTGCCGCTGGCGTCGCGTTTTGGCGCACCTAAGGTTGTATAATGAATTTTTAGCTCAGGCAGTCGCTCGCCTGTAGAAAATACATAGTCCTTAAAAACGGCGTCCGCCTCAGTGGGGGCCGTAGTCTCGGCAAAAGCGGGAACATGGACGGCCGAAAAAAGGGCCAGTGAAGCTAGGATGAGTTTACGCATAGCCATGTGCTAGCGGCCTTTACGCCACCGTCAAGCTACTGACCAAACTTAGCTTCACCCGCAACACGGATCGCTTCACGGGCTGCTGCGATAAGCGCGCCTGCCTTTGCTTCACATTCGCGCTGTTCATATTCTGGATTGCTGTCGGCAACTATGCCTGCACCGGCCTGCACGTGCATGATGCCATCCTTCACCACCGCTGTGCGCAGGACAATGCAGCTATCCATATCGCCATTGGGCGAGAAATATCCGACGCCGCCGGCATATGCGCCGCGGGTTTCTGGCTCCAGCTCCGCAATAATTTCGCACGCACGCACTTTGGGGGCGCCCGATACGGTGCCTGCGGGAAAGCCGGCGAATAAGGCATCAATCGCGTCCTTGTCATCCGCAAGTTCGCCCACCACGTTTGATACGATGTGCATCACATGGCTATAAAACTCGACCATATAGCTGTCAGTGACGGTAACAGTCCCGCCTTTGGTTACGCGGCCCACATCGTTGCGACCTAAATCGAGCAGCATGAGGTGCTCCGCACGCTCTTTTGGGTCGGCGAGCAATGACGCCTTGTTTTCTGCGTCTTCGATGCTGCTGATTCCGCGAGGTCGTGTTCCCGCGATCGGACGAATAGTGACCTCACCCCCACGGGCACGGACCAATATTTCGGGACTTGACCCGATGAGGGCGAAGCCGGGCAAGTCGATAAAATAGAGGAACGGCGAAGGGTTTATCCGCCGCAACGCGCGGTAGAGGTGAAACGGCGGTAGGTCAAAGGGGGCGGTAAAACGCTGCGCCAGAACGACCTGGAATATGTCACCAGCCTCAATGTAGTTTTTGGCCGAAGCCACCATCTCCGCATAGCGACCAGCAGGCAAAACAGGTTCTAAGTTCAAATTGCTTTCGTGAACACCGACATCTCTTTGTGTCGCCGCTGGGTGTCCAGCATCCAACAATCGTTCGGTTTCATCCAAACGTTCGTTTGCCAGGGCAACGGCCTGCTCATCGTTGCCTCCTGTCCAGACTGGCGACACGAGGAACATCTCATCTTTCAAACGATCAAACAACAGAATGACGGTTGGCCGAACAAACAGCATGTCCGGCAACGCGAGTGCAGACTGTGGTGCCCGTGGAAGCTTCTCTACTAAGCCAATGGTTTCATAACCGAAATACCCGACAAGACAGGCGAGGGCAGGCGGCAGTTCTTCGGGAACATCCATTCGGCACTCTGCAGCCAGAGCGCGCAGCGCGTCTAAGGACGGCAAAGGCGAGGGGACAAAAGCTTCCCTGTCGGACATCCACTGATTGTTGATTTCAGCAGTATTGCCTGCTGCGCGAAAAACGAGATCGGGTGCGATTCCAATGAGACTGTGACGTCCTCGCGTTTCGCCGCCCTCCACGGATTCAAGAATGAAATCACCGCGCTCGGCAACAAAAAGCTTCAGTCCGGCAGACACCGGCGTTTCGGTGTCTGCAATACGTTTACGCCAAATGAGTTGCGGCTTAGTTTCCGTCACGGTTTGTCAGGCGCGTGCGCACTTCGGCGATACCGTCTTCATTCTTTTCAACGCCCACATCTTTGGCAGCGGAAAGGACCATTTGCGCGACATATTCCTGTTGCAGAATGCCGGACAGTTCCTGCTTACGCGCTTTAAGCATGTCGCTCTGGCCGCTTGCATCGCCTTTTACAATATCGGTCAAATACACAACAAACCAACCCCGGTTATCGCCCGCTTGAATGGTTTTTGCAGTGCCCTTTTTCATCGCAAACATCAGCGACAAGGGTGGGGGCACTTGTTGGCCTTCACGCGATATGTCGGCGCGCGTCCCGCTCAGTCGTTCTACCTGAGCCCCATTGATTTTTGCTGCAGCCAACGCCGCTTCAAGAGGTTGTCCAGCATCAACAGCTTTACGCAATGCATCCGCCGCTTTACGCGCGCCCTTTGCGCCTTCCGACTGTGCCCATTGTTGCAACACAATCGAACGCACTTGGTTTAGGGCAGGCGGGGCAGCCTCGTCAAAATCCGCCACAGCAACCATGGCAAATTTTTCACCAGGTACCAGTTCAATAAGCTGCGCCTCGCCATTTGTTTCCATTTGGAAGGCTGCTGGCAAAATGGCCTGCATTTCGGGAATTGGTTTGTACGCGGGGTTGCTGATATCTTGCCCAGTGGCCAGCAGTTTTGGCGATGTACTGACTGCCAGACTATTCTGCTTTGCGACATCTGAGATTGTAGCGCCGTTCGCAAACGCGTCTTCAATCTCGCCGGTCATTTCGGTTAGCATTTCTTCACTGCGCGTTTTCAGCAACTCGTCTGCAATTTCGGCGCGCGCTGCTGCTAGCGACTTGGCTGCGACATTATTGATGCTATCGACGCGAACAACCGCCCAACCTAAATTACTGCGAGCAGGCTTTGCCACTGTGCCCTGTGCCGCGGCAAATGCGGCATCTGCAACTGCTTGCGATGTGGTGCTTGTAAGGGTACTTTTGCTGACATTAATTGCTGTAGTGACCGCCAGCCCAAGTTCATTGGCTACCGCCGCTATGGATTTACCCGCTGCAACCTGTGCGACGACAGACTTGGCCGCCGCTTCGGTGGGAACGATCACTTGGCTTATATTTCGCGCTTGCGTGGCAGCAAATTTCGCAGCGTTTGCTTTATAATACACCGCGATATCGGCCTCAGTCGGTTTTGCGCGCTGCGCAATGATATCCTTGCCGAAGATGACGTAACTAATCGATCGTTTCTCGGGAATAGTGAACTTCACAGAATTATCGCTGTAAAACTTAGCAAGGATGGTTTCGCTTGGAGGCTTTTGCGGAAGAAAGGCTGACGCTGGCACAGCCGCAATCTGACCTGAACGCTGCTCGAGCAACAGGGACGCATAAGGCAGAACAAACCCGTCGGGTGCAGATGGTCCGCTAGCCGACGCCGGTAATATCTGCTGCGCAAACAAATTCTGGGCGATGTCGTCGCGAATGGCTTTCTCGCTGACGCCTATCTGCTGGGCAAATCTGCCGAATGCCTCAGCACTGAACTTGCCATCCAGCCCCATGGCACCCGGAATTTTGCGTATTTCGGAATCAATCAGGCGTTTGCTCACTGCAACGCCATATTCTTGCCCAAATACAGTCAGCGCATAGCGATTGATCAATTGTTCTAACGTTGAGTCCAGACCGCCACCGTCAACAAAGCTCGCCATATTCAGGGTAGGGTTGTTCTGGCGCTCTGATTTAAGGCGATTATCTAAGGCATCATTAAGTTCGCCCAAGGTAATATCGCGGTCGCCGACGCGCGCCACATTGCCGCCGCTCAGGCCCCCAAAGCTGCCTGAATTACTCACATCACCGAGCGCAAACGCAATGGCAATTGCCCCGACGAACAAAAGCGCAAAAACGGCGCCGAATTTCGAGTTAATGAGCGAACGAATAGAGCTAATCATGAACGGCGATTTCCTGAATATACGGCACAAGGTGGGCTTAGGGAGCCGCTTTAGGCGGCAAGGCGTTGGCAATCAAGGGATAGACTTGCCCTATGTTAGGAAAGCATGGTTTAGCGATACAAAGAATCGCGAAAAAGAATCGCGAAAAAATTCAATGAGGAATCAGATGCGTAAGCTTATCGTCGGAAATTGGAAAATGAACGGCACATCGCGGGATGTGTCCGAGATCAGCGCCATCGCAGAGTTATCGGGCATGCACGGTGCTGTGGACGCGGCGTTATGCTTACCCGCAACACTCATTGACAGAGCACGCCAAGCAGCGGGTGGTTTCGCCATAGGTGGCCAAGACTGCCACATGATGGAGGCTGGCGCGCATACCGGGTGCCTTTCGGCGGAAATGTTATTAGATGCCGGAGCAGTGCTCGCCATCATTGGTCACAGCGAACGCCGCGCCGCACAACATGAGCAAGATTCAGATATTCGCGCAAAGGCCGAAGCCGCGCAGGTAGCTGGTTTAAAGATTATTGTATGTGTCGGTGAAACTCTTGACGAACGCGAGAGTAAGAAAGCCTTAAATGTAGTGCTCGGCCAGCTGCATCAGTCTTTACCCGAAACGGCTGCAAGTGAATGGCTGAGCGTTGCATATGAACCGGTATGGGCTATCGGAACCGGCCGCGTCGCAGACGCAAACGATGTTGCAGAAATGCATGGAGCTATTCGCGCTGCGCTCGTGGAGCGCTTCGGTGAGGACGGCCGCAAAATCCGGATTTTATATGGCGGGTCGATGAATGGCGATAACGCAGCTCAGCTTTTGGCGGTTCCCAATGTTGACGGAGGTTTAATTGGAGGAGCCAGCCTCACGGCTGCGAAATTTGGGCCAATATTATCTGCAGCAGCAGCTTTGAGCAAATAGCATTGAAGATTTGCCGTGCGCTCGCTATGTGGGCGGCACAACCGGTACTATGCTGCCATTTATATTCGGAATTCTCTCATGGGTCTGTTTCATTTTCTTATCGTCGTTCAGGCAATCATCGCGGCCTCGCTTGTGGGCGTGGTTTTGATGCAGCGTTCCGAAGGCGGTGGCTTGGGAATGGGAGGCAGCCCATCGGGTCTGATGTCCGCACGCGGCGCCACGGACTTTTTGACGCGCACAACGGCAATATTGGCAACCTTGTTCATCTTGTTGTCCATTTCGCTTGCTTTTGTAGCCGCGAAAAAAGGCGGTACTGGCGAAATTGATAGCAGCTTGCAGCGCACTGAGGTTCCATCGGCACCAGCAGCGCCCGTAACAACGGCGCCAGCGAACGCCGCGCCAGCCGCTGCACCTGCAACCGAAGTTCCCCTCGACAAATAAGCGCTATTGGCGAAAACTGTTTTACACAGTTTATTTTCCATCTGACGGATTCGTTCGCTTGTGTTTTTATGAAAAGGTAGCTTAAGCCTTTTCTCCCATGACACGGTTTATTTTTATCACCGGCGGCGTGGTCTCCTCGCTTGGCAAAGGTCTTATGGCAGCATCGCTTGCTGCCCTTTTGCAAGCGCGTGGGTACCGCGTTCGTATCCGCAAGTTTGATCCCTATCTCAATGTTGATCCAGGCACGATGTCGCCTTACCAGCATGGCGAGGTATATGTCACAGACGATGGGGCGGAAACCGACCTAGACCTTGGGCATTATGAACGCTTTACCGGCGTTTCGGCGCGGCAGTCCGACAATGTTACGTCTGGACGCATTTATCAGACTATTATTCAGAAAGAACGTCGCGGAGATTATCTCGGCGCGACCGTTCAGGTCATTCCGCACGTCACCGATGCGATCATGGAATTCGCCAAGGCGGAGACGCAAGATCTCGATTTTGTCTTGTGCGAAATTGGCGGCACGGTTGGTGATATTGAATCCCTGCCGTTCATTGAGGCCATTCGTCAGTTGCGCAACGAGCTTGGTCGTGAACGGACCTTGTCTGTGCACGTCACCTTAGTTCCTTACATAGCCGCAGCGGGTGAACTGAAGACCAAGCCAACACAGCACAGTGTGCGCGAGCTGACATCCTTGGGTATTCAGCCCGATCTTTTGCTGTGCCGCTGCGAACATCCATTGCCGGAGACAGAGCGCGCTAAGATCGCCGCATTCTGTAATGTCCGTAAAGAGGCGGTTATTCCGGCGTTGGATGCGAAAAGCATATACGCCGTGCCGCTGCAATATCATGCCGAAGGGCTTGATAATGAAGTGCTCCGGGCGTTCGGCCTTGAATCCGATGGCGAGCCCGATCTTAGCCGATGGGACGACATCATTGATCGTCAATCCAACCCTGAAGGCGAAGTGACTATTGGCGTGGTTGGGAAATATGTCGGCCTTGCAGACGCGTATAAGTCGCTTAACGAGGCATTGACGCATGGTGGATTAGCCAACCGGGTAAAGGTCAATATCAAATGGATTGATGCCGAGCTGTTTGAACAATCCGAAGACGAAATTGCTACGGCGCTTGAACCCATGAATGCGATTTTGGTCCCCGGCGGATTTGGAGAGCGTGGATCCGAGGGCAAAATTGCCGCGGTAAAATTTGCGCGGGAACGTCACGTTCCATTCTTTGGCATCTGCCTTGGTATGCAAATGGCCTGTATTGAAGGTGCGCGGAATACTGCGGGTGTCGTTGGCGCCTCAAGCACGGAATTTGGACCAACGACTGAACCGGTAGTCGGCATCATCACCGAATGGATGAGCCAAGAGGGTATACAGAAGCGTGAAACAGGTGGCGACATGGGCGGCACAATGCGGCTTGGCGCTTATGATGCAGTGCTTGATGGCAACAGCCATGTGGCAACGATTTACGGCAGTCAGGAAATCTCTGAGCGCCATCGCCATCGATATGAAGTAAACGTCCATTACAAGGACGCACTTGAACAAGGTGGACTGGTTTTTAGCGGGATGTCCCCCGATGGTGAATTGCCGGAAATCGTTGAGCGGCCTGACCATCCATGGTTTATTGGTGTGCAGTTTCATCCAGAATTAAAATCACGACCATTCGCGCCGCATCCGTTATTCGCGAGCTTCATAAAAGCCGCATTAAATCAAAGCCGCCTTGTATAATTGGCCCATTTTCGGACAATTGGACTTAAGTAAAAATCATGTCGGGGCGGTCGATTTTTGCCGGCCGCCCCGATGTTCAAGACTTAAGCAGCAGGCGCTCCTTTTTTCTTGGGCGCGTCTTCATGATCAATGACTGTTGGTGCAGCTTTCGCACCAATCGCGATCTTCCGCGGCTTTAAAGCTTCAGGCACTTCACGCACCAAGGTAATAATGAGAAGCCCGTCAGCCATATGCGCATTCGTGATATGGATGTGGTCGGCAAGCTGGAACCGCCGTTCGAAATTTCGGGTTGCAATACCCATATGCAAAAAGTCCCGATTGTCATTACTTTCGGACTGCTTGCTGCCGGTGACTATAAGCAGGTTCTGCTGGGCGACAATGTCTATCTCTTCGGTTTTGAAACCGGCGACGGCGACGGTGATCTGATAATCATTTTCGCCGGTCCGTTCGATGTTAAACGGAGGATAATTTTCATTCTGTGCAGAACGGCCTGTGGTTTCAAGCAGCTCAAAAAGACGGTCAAAGCCGACGGTGTTCCGGCGATATGGGGTAAAATCAAAACGGTTCATGCAAATTCTCCTTCAAGCAATTTGGTTCGTTGCCAGCCCCACAAATGCAGCGGCCAACATGTTCGTTTTGGAGCCTTTCGGCCTCCGAGAAGCAAGATGGGTTGCATCCGCAAAATTGCAAGAGCCAAAAATTCTGGCGAAAGGCAGAGGCAACATAAAAACAAGGCCGCTCGGATGTTCCGAACGGCCTCGCTCTGCAGCTTTGCTAGCGCATAATTTCAGTCCTCTGCCGGTCCCCACCGGCGTGACTGATTTTTCCCTGAACCATCGGCCACTAGTGACGCGCGACGAATTCCACCCCTCCTTGTTAGCTCTCCGCTCTGTTTGCAATTCTTACCGAACCGGCTCGAACGTTTTTTCAAAAGCTGTTGCCCGGCTGCAACAATACTTGCCAGATTTCTTGGCGGAACCTAAGAACACCCCATGCCGAAATTATGGATGAGTGTCCGCACATGATATTGTCGCGTTATGAACGCATGGTAGCGCGACGATATTTGCTTCCGGGCAAGGGCGAAGGGTTCATTTTCCTTGTTGCCAGCATAAGCCTTGTCGCTGTCGCACTTGGCGTAGCCGCTTTGATTATTGTGATGAGCGTTATGAATGGCTTCCGCGCGGAGTTGTTTGACAAGATCGTTGGGCTGAACGGGCATGCAGTGGTGCAAGGCTATGGCGGTCGGTTGCAGGATTGGCGTCAGATACTGAAGGACGTTAAGAGCACACCCGGCGTTACCGACGCCACGGCGCTTATTGAACAACCTTTGCTAACAACTTTCGATGGCCGCGTTGAAGCCATTTTGGCGCGTGGCATGTCGGTCAACGACATACTCAAAAATGAAACGCTTAAGGGAAAGACCGTCGCTGGCGATCTAAATGCGCTTAGTCCCGACGAAGATAAAGTAGCGATTGGATCGCGCCTCGCGCAAAATTTAGGTGTTAGAGTTGGTCAAAGTATAACCATAATCAACCCAGCGGGCCGGACAACGCCTTTTGGCACTGTTCCGCGCGAGATTTCCTACGAAGTGGCGGCCATTTTTGAGGTTGGTGTTTATGATTATGACAAAGCATTTGTGATCATGCCCATTGAGCGGGCGCAATTGCTTATGCTGCTGGGCGACGAAATAGGTATGATTGAAATCAAGACCGAAAATCCCGACAAAGTGAATGAAATTCTCGCTCCGCTGCTGCCGAAGCTTGAGAATAAAGGGCTCATCGTCGACTGGAAGAGCATGAATGCCTCGCTGTTCGAGGCATTAGCGGTCGAGCGGGTCGCCATGTTTGTGGTTTTGTCTATCATCGTCCTTGTTGCTGTCTTCAACATATTATCATCCCTGATCATGTTGGTGCGCGCAAAAACCCGCGACATTGCGATATTGCGGACAATGGGGGCATCACGCAAATCACTGCTTCGGATTTTCATGACGGTCGGGTTGCTGATCGGATCATCCGGCATTGTGCTTGGATTGATACTCGGCGCAATATTTTTATATTTTAGACAGTCGGTTGTGAACTTTATCCAATTCGTTACCGGCCAAAATTTGTGGGACCCATCCATCCGATTCCTGACCGAATTGCCGTCCCGGACTGATCCAGTTGAAGTGCTCGTGATCTGCGGGCTCGCTTTGCTATTCAGCTTCCTTGCAACCTTGTACCCGGCGCTCAAGGCTGCGAGTACTGACCCTGTTCAGGTGCTGCGCTATGAATAACATATTAGAGCTTGTCGATGTCCGCCGCAAATTTGTGCAGGGCGATGTCACCATAGAAGTTCTGCGCGGTGTAGACCTTGTGATTGGTAAAGGAGAGCTGGTTGCCTTACTCGGTCCATCTGGCTCGGGCAAATCGACTATGCTTCAAGCGGTTGGTCTTTTGGAAGGCGGATTTTCTGGCTCCATCAAGCTTGATGGCGAGGAGGTAAGCGCAGCCGGTGTGGATCGTCAGACCGAAATTCGTAAGCAGAAGCTTGGTTTCGTGTATCAATTTCACCATCTGTTGCCGGACTTTGACGCGCTGGAAAATGTGATTTTGCCACAATTGATTTCCGATGCTGAACCTGACGTTGCTCTAGAACGTGCGACCTATCTATTGACGCAGCTAGGGCTTGCCGAGCGCCTCCACCATCGGCCGTCAAAGCTATCTGGAGGTGAGCAGCAACGCGTTGCCGTAGCGCGGGCGTTGGCGAATCGTCCCAAGCTGGTGCTTGCGGACGAGCCAACAGGAAATCTGGATGAACACACCGCCGATATTGTGCTCGGCGAATTCATGGCGCTGGTACGCGAAGAGGGTTCTTCGGCGATCGTGGCAACGCATAATGAACGGTTGGCAGCCAAAATGGACCGCGTCGTGCGTCTGCAAGAAGGCAGATTGGGCTAAGCAGGGAGAATATCAATGTCGATTTATGATTTCACAGTGAAAATGCCTGATGGCCAAGCCGAGGCCATGGAAGCCCATAAGGGTAAGGTGGTGTTGGTGGTGAACACCGCATCCAAATGTGGCTTCACGCCCCAGTACAAGGGGCTTGAAGCGTTGTATCGCCAGTATAAAGATCAGGGTCTGGAAATTCTCGCATTTCCTTGCAATCAGTTTGGCGCGCAGGAGCCAGGTGACGCGCAAGAAATTCAGAATTTTTGCTCGCTGACTTATGATGTGTCATTCCCTCTGGCTGCAAAAATTGACGTGAATGGCACCGATGAAGACCCGTTGTGGGATTATCTCAAGCAGCAGCAAGCCGGCCTTATGGGGTCACGTGGTATCAAATGGAATTTCACAAAATTCTTGGTCGATCGCAAGGGCAACGTCGTTGCCCGCCATGGCCCGCAGGTCAAACCTGAAGCACTGGCGAAGGACATCGAGAAACTGCTCGCCGCAGCAGCCTGATTGTCCACAGCTTAGCCCAAAACTGGGTTTGTCGAATCATGCAGGTCATCTAACGTACTTGGATGGCCTACGTTCCCTTTGTTCCTCTGCGCGTGTATTCCGCTTACACCATATTGGAAGGTGCGATTGAGCCTAAGGCCATTGGCGAGACTGCAAAAAAGCTCGGCTTTCCCGCTATTGCCATTTGCGATCGCAATGGTCTCTATGGCGTGATGCCATTTCAGGACGCGGCTAAATCCTATGGGGTGCAGCCGATCATTGGCGCGTTGCTTGGGATCCGGCGGCCATCCAGCGATGGTAAATTCACACGCGACTGGTTGCCATTGTTTGCGCAGGATGAGAGCGGTTACAATAATCTGTGTCGCTTGGTATCGATGGCGCATCTTGATCGTCCAGAAGACCTCGACGCGCATGTGACATTGGAGCAGCTTGCCGCGCATAAAGATGGCCTTATTGCCCTCACAGGCGGTGCAGAGGGTGCGCTGGCCCGGCTGTTGAGTGAAGGGCAGCATGAAGCGGCATCCAGCTACCTGACGCGTCTCCAGGCGCTGTTTTCCGAGCATTTGTATATCGAACTCAGCAGGCGCAACGACGCGGTTGAAGACGCTGCGGAAGACGCGCTCATTGACCTTGCATATGCCCGCGACATTCCCTTGGTCGCGACCAATACTGCCTTTTTTGCCGAGCCTGATTTCTTCGACGCGCACGATGCCATGCTGTGCATATCGGACGGCACCTATATCGAAAGCACGGATCGCCGCAGGAGCAGCCGAGATACTTGGATCAAAACCGGCAAGCAAATGGGCGCGTTGTTTGCCGATGTCCCTGAAGCGTTAGCGAATACGCTCGTTATCGCGCAAAGGTGCGCCGCGCTCGCGCCTATCCGAAGCCCCATATTGCCAAGCCTTGCGGGTGACCGGGCTGCCGAAGATGCGCAACTGCGCGAAGACGGACGGCTTGGGCTTGAAAAGCGGCTTGAGATTGCAGGGATTACCGACCCAGCGGAACGGCAGCTGTATTTTGATCGGTTGAAGTTTGAAGCCGATGTTATCTGCTCCATGGGCTTTCCTGGATATTTTTTGATCGTTGCCGATTTTATAAAATGGGCGAAGGAACAGGATATTGCGGTTGGGCCGGGCCGCGGGTCTGGTGCGGGTTCGCTTGTGGCTTGGGCGCTGACGATTACCGATCTTGACCCAATCAAGCTTGGGCTTCTGTTCGAACGCTTTTTGAATCCAGACCGTGTATCAATGCCCGACTTCGATATCGATTTCTGCGAAACGCGGCGTGGCGAGGTTATCCGTTATGTGCAGAAGAAATACGGCTCGCGTCAGGTTGCGCAGATCATCACCTTTGGAAAGTTGAAGGCGCGCGCAGTTTTACGAGACACCGGACGCGTTTTGCAAATGAGCTATGGTCAAGTCGACCGACTGTGCAAGCAAGTGCCGAACCTACCCGTTGACCCTTGGGATTTGAAGCGCGCGCTATCGGGAGTTGCGGAGCTGCGCGAAGAATATCGGCGTGACGCTCAGGTGAAGCGTCTGTTCGATCTTGCGATGAAGCTGGAAGGTCTGCCACGGCACAGTTCGACTCACGCAGCAGGCGTGGTCATTGGTGACCGGGCATTGTCGGAGCTGGCGCCCTTGTACCGGGACCCACGTTCGGACATGCCTGTCACGCAATTCGACATGAAATATGTCGAAAGTGCTGGCCTGGTTAAATTCGACTTTCTGGGACTGAAGACACTTTCCGTCCTGCAAAAGGGTAGCCAAATGCTCGCCAAACGCGGCGTGGAGATAAACCTCGACTTACTGCCGCATGACGACCCAGCGGTATATGAGCTGTTGCAACGTGGCGATACCGTGGGTGTGTTTCAGCTTGAGTCGGAAGGGATGCGGCGCACACTAGCAGCAGTGAAGCCTACCAATTTTGGTGACATCATCGCGCTCGTGTCGCTCTATCGCCCCGGGCCAATGGACAATATCCCCATGTTCGGTCGCCGCAAAAACGGCGAGGAGAGTATTGAGTATCCGTATCCGTTGTTGGAACCGGTGTTAAACGAAACCTATGGTATTTTCGTCTACCAAGAACAGGTCATGCAAGCCGCGCAGATTCTTGCAGGCTACAGCCTTGGGGAAGCCGATTTGCTTCGCCGTGCAATGGGTAAGAAAATTCAGGCCGAAATGGATGCGCAACGCGAACGTTTTGTCAGCGGTTGCGCCACCCACGCAATCACACCCAACCGCGCGAATGAACTGTTCGATTTAATCGACAAATTTGCTGGCTATGGTTTTAACAAAAGTCACGCGGCAGCATATGCTGTTCTCGCTTATCAAACCGCTTGGTTAAAGACGCATCATCCTGAAGAATTTTATGCAGCATCGATGTGTTTTGACATGCACCAAACCGACAAGTTGGCGATTTTTATGGACGATATGCGACGGCTTGACGTTATTTGTTTGCCGCCAGACATCAATCGAAGTGAGGCCGAGTTTATCGTCGAAACGAACGCACATGGTGAGCATGCCGTGCGCTACGCACTGGGCGGCATTAAAAATGTTGGCGAACGGGCAATGGAGATTTTGGTCGCGGAGCGCATAGCAGCTGGGCTTTTCAAAAGCCTTGATGACTTTGCCAACCGCGCAGACCCTAGCCAAATCAACCGCCGCAGTCTTGAAAATCTGGCAGCAGCAGGTGCGTTCGATGCGTTAGAGCCAAACCGCGCTTCCGCCCATGGAGCTGCAGAAACGCTGTTGGCTGCGGCGCAGTCCGCGCGGGATTCGCGCGAAAGTGGGCAGGGCGGTCTCTTTGGCGAGGGCGGGTCAGACATGGCTGCCCTTCGGATCGACAGCAGCCTGTATTGGGCTCCTGCCGAGCAGATGAATCAGGAAAAGGACGCGTTCGGCTTCTACTTTTCGGCACATCCTTGCTCGCAATATGACGCGCTCGCCAGTAGCCATGGTGCAAAGCCTTATGCTGTTTGGCTCGAAAGCGGTCCAATACCAGAGGGCGTTCGGAGGGCAGCTACCATGTCGGCGCTTATTGAGGGAGTACGTTGGCGCGAATCCCGCAAAGGCAAGCGCTTCATGATTGCGGATTTTTCTGACAATAGTGGCCAGTTTTCGGTACGCTGCTTTGACGAAGCTGTTGGAACCCAGCTGGCCGAATGGGCGAAGGATGCGGAATGCCTTTTGCTCCATTGCGAAATGGATATGCGGCCAAGGGATGAAACTCCAAATTTTTCGGTAAAAAGTGTTAGGCCACTGAGCGGTCTGACGAGCTTATCGCGGCTTAAAATGCAGTTGGACGTAACGGCTGAGACCGCGTTATTACAGCTAGCGCAAATGGTTGCACCGCTGGACGGCGGCCGAAGCGAATTGGTTATAAAGACCCGTGCTGCAGATGGTCGGTGGGTCCAGATTGTCTTGGGTCGCCGATACCAGATTGATGCGTCCTTGCTCGATCAGGTTCGGGCAATTGACGGCATTGAAAATGCAGAGCTTGCGCCTCTAGGGCCAGTTTTGGCATTAGTGCATTGATTGCGATATAAACATTGAATAAAAATGCGTCAGCTTCAATTAACGACGCTATGTGAGGGAGAGAATTTGATGCGCGGCACCATGCAGGATTGGGACCTTCGCGTTCCCCATTTGATTGACTATGCGGCGCGCGAGCATGGTCCGCGCGAAATCGTGACCCGTTGGACCGATGGGACGATGGAGCGGACCAACTGGGCAGGTGTAGCGGCAGAGGCGCGTAAGCTGTCGCAAGCCTTTGCGGGTCTTGGCCTTCAAAAGGGCGATCGCATTGCCACCTTTGCAATGAACCATCATCGGCATTTGGCGGCTTGGTATGGCGCGATTGGCTTTGGCGGTGTTATTCACACCGTTAATGTGCGGCTGTTCGACGAAGACCTGATCTACATCATGAACCATGCCGAAGATAAGGTGCTGATGTATGACGCTATGTTTCAGCCCATCATTGACCGGTTGAAATCCCATCTGAAGACCGTCGAGCATTACGTCATCTTTGATCGTGACGACAGTTATAGCGCATTCATAGCTGCGCAAGATGGCAATTACGAATGGGCAACCGGTGACGAGCGGGATGCTTGCATGCTCTGCTACACCAGCGGCACGACGGGCAACCCCAAGGGGGTCTTATATCAGCACCGATCAACCGTATTGCACGCAATGGCCGAAATCGCGCCAGCCATTTTTGACCTCAGCCCACAAGCAGTCCTGCTGCCGATCGTTCCAATGTTCCACGCCGCGAGCTGGGGGCTGCCCTTCGCAGGCGCTGCGGCTGGCGTAAAATTTATGTTTTCAACTACCAATGATGCCGCAACGTTGCATGGCCTGATGCTTCAGGAAGGCGTCACGCATAGCGCAGGCGTCCCAACGGTCTGGCTTGCTATGTTCGCACATTTGGATGCAGAGGCAGCGGCGGGCCGCGACGCTTCGCTTGGCAAATTACGCCTTGTTACCATTGGCGGTTCGGCTGCACCACGTGCTATGATTGAGCGCCTGATGAAGTCTGGAGTCCGCGTCGCCCACGCGTGGGGCATGACAGAAACGTCGCCGATTGGCACGATGGGTGCGCCAACACCCAATTGGGATGATTTGACACTCGACGAGCAAATTGATGTCGTATGCAAACAAGGCCGCACACCATTTGGCGTTGAGCTGCGGGTGATTGACAAGGATGGCAATGTAGCGCCGCGCGATGGGGTGACATCTGGCGCTCTGCAAATTCGGGGGCCTTGGGTCATTAAGCGTTATTTTAAGGCAGAAGCCGACGCTGTTGATGCCGACCAGTGGTTTGACACCGGCGATGTTTCGTTACTTCACCCCGATGGCACGATGCAAATTACTGACCGAGTCAAGGATGTCATTAAGTCCGGTGGCGAGTGGATCAGTTCAGTCGAGCTTGAGAATATCGCGGTTGGCTGCCCAGGTATTGCAGAGGCAGGCGCCATTGGAATTGCGCACCCCAAATGGGACGAGCGGCCCGTTCTGATCGCTGTGAAGAAACCGGGTGCGGAGGTCGACGAAGCAATGGTGAAGGCCTATCTGGCCGAGCGCATCGTCAAATGGTGGATGCCCGACCGAGTGCTTTTCGTGGACGAACTGCCGCATACGGGTACCGGTAAAATTCAGAAAGTGGCACTTCGCCAGCAATTTAAGGACTTTGTGCTGGGGGATTGAGGCAAAAACCACGCTGTCCTTTACCTAAAATAGGTTGAGATTTGGCGGTAGAAGCAGAGGCCTCATATCCTTCATTTTGCCCGTTGCACATGAATGAGAACAAAAAGAAATAGACTAAACTTCGCGCAATCGGGGCATGAGTTCGACAAAGTTGCAGGGGCGATGACGGCTATCGAGCTGATGCACCAAAATCTGATCCCAACCGTCCTTTACCGCGCCATTGGATCCGGGCAGCGCGAAAATATACGTCCCCCGGGCAAGCACAGCGCAAGCTCTTGATTGAATGGTGGATGTGCCAATGCTTGCAAAGCTCAGCCAACGGAACAATTCTCCAAAGCCAGGAATTTCCTTAGTTTTGACGCGGTCCAAAGCCTCGGGCGTCACGTCCCGTCCGGTTAATCCCGTACCACCTGTTGAGATAACAACGTCGACTTGATCGTCATCTATCCAATTGTGCAAGCGTGCGGTAATTAACGTGGTATCATCGCGTAAGATGGTTCGGTCGACGATGTTGTGGCCAGCGGCAATGATCCGTTCGGCCAAAATGTCGCCGCTGCTGTCATCGTCAATTCCACGTGTATCGGAAACCGTTAGAAGCGCGATGTTCACGGGCTTGAACACCCTGTTGTTATCGAGTGGCAATAGTGCCTCCTAAAATTCGGCGCGCAGTAACGTTGCCATTGGCGTCTGGAAATCTGGGCCACATATATTGAGCTAAGCCTTTCAAGCTTCCCGATGCTTTTTTCTCGCGCATCTCGTAAATCCAGTAATTGCGTAATATTATCGATACGTAACCTCGTGTTTCCCAATAGGGAATGGACTCAACAAACAACAAAGGATCGCCATTGTCGCGAATTTCGCTGTTCCAGCGTATAAGCGGCGAGGGGCCGGCATTATATGCTGCGATCACTTTGGGAAGTAGGCCACCTGTCGCCGGCAAATCACGCAATTTTTCAAGGTAGGACTGCCCATACTCCAGATTAACAGAGGGAACGTCGAGTTCAGATGCGGTAAAGGCTGCGCCCCGCGCGCGCGCCATGTCTTGAGCTGTTCCTGGGCGTACTTGCATCAAGCCGCGCGCCCCAGCGGGGCTGATGACGTCTGTACGGAAATTGGATTCCTGCAGCGTATGGGCATAAACCAAAGCAGGCGTGACGCGCCAGCCGCCACTGGGTTTCCAATTGGGCATGGGATAGCGCGCCATGGCGTTGCTTTGATCCCGCGACGGACCATAATGGCCAAGCCAAAATTGCGTTGATGCCAAGTTTAGCGCGCCAGCCAATTGCGCGAGGTTTGCGTGTTGCCGCGCATCACCAATTCTCGCCTGATGGCGCAACGCCTCGTCAGCCAATTTGTTTTGACCGATTTCTGCAAGCCCAACTGCTAGCGCAGCATTCTCTTGGTCTTTCAGGCTTGCCCAATCCAGCTTAGCCACTTTAGCCGCTTTGCTTGCTAGCGGCACCATACCGAGCGTTTCACTCGCGAGTATTCCGTAGAATGTTTCTGGCAACTGCGCAGCTTTTTGCATTTTGGGCTGAAAAAATTGTGGTTGTTTTATCGCCATCGCTGCCCGTGCGCCCCAAAACAGCCCCGCTGCCTTCAAGTCGTCATTTACTGCTGAGCGCGATACATAGTCAAATGCTTCAAAAGCTGCCGCATATTCCCGCAGACGCCAAGAAGCGAGGCCCCGAACCCATGCAGCTTGTGTGCCCCAATCACCGCCCGCCAACTGCGCTTCGGCGGCTACCCGTTTTGCAGCCGCATCGTCATTTTCGATATAATAGGACCAAGCGACGCGATATTGCAATTCGGTCAATGCTTCGGGCGATAACTCGGCAGCCTTGGTTTCCAAAAACTGTTCTGCGGCCAGCGACTGATCATTTTTTATAAAAATCTGCAATTCGGCGCGGATATCATCGCTCGCAATATTTGTCGGCAAATCACGTTTTGGCGCCCCACCAAGCCATGAAAAGCGACGTACTCCGGGGCGACTAGGTAAAACTTCCGCACCTCGTTTGCGCGCCATGGCCCCCAGACGTTCCGCCTGTGGCAGATATGGCGCGATCTCGAGCAATGCTTGCAATTGGATGGCTTCAACCTTTGGGCTATTTGGCGCGACATACAGTTCAGCGCGCGCCATTGCTGACATGGGGCCTCGCGGAGCGGTGTCAATCAGACGTGCGGCTTCATCCCATTTCTCTGTTCGGATGGCATTATAGATTGCGGAAAACAGAACTTTTTCTTTTGCGTTGAGAACATTTGGTGCCAGCTGAGGGGGTAGGATAGCCCGAAATTCCTCACTATTATTCGCAACTGCTGCCGAAAAGGGCGACGCAGCCAAAGCAATTGCTAGCCATTTCGCCCTGATACTCATTGAACTGCCCTTTTTCCAAACATCTGCAAATCTCTCCACGCCTCTGCCTTCATCGCAGGTCGCGCGATAAGGGTTCGCGGATGAAATGTCGCTAACACCGTTATGTTGAGGCCATCATGACTAATATTCCGTAACTCTGCCCGAGCATTCATGAGATTTTCGCCCAACAGAGCCTTGCATGTGGACGCACCGAGTATCACCAACGATTTGGGCCTGATAAGCTTTATCTGGTGCATCACAAACGCTGCCAGCTCGGGAAAGTCACGCTCGGGGACTTCCGCTGTCGACGGCATAGTCGTTGCCATCCATGTGCAGTAGCAGTCGTTACTTTCTATACCGATAGCCCCCATCATACGGCGCAGCAGAGCAGCGTTTGCTCCGGTTGAAGTGTCCGAGGAACCGATAATGTCTGGCAAGTCTGAAACAATCATGACGTCACAGCTGTCTGGGCCAATCGGCGCATAACGCAAAGGACCATAGCCGTTGCCAGGGAGAGGAGCGCCATGTGCCACCAATTCGCGTAACGACGACATCTCTTCCGGCCAAGCGACGGACGGAGCAGTGGACGCAGAACGTATTTCTGGCGTGGTAGACGTTTTTATAGGCGGTATGGGGGCGTTTGAAGGCGCTTCTTCTGCAAGCCAGTTGACGCTGGTTTCGCTAACAGCCGCGTCCAGTCCGGCAAGCTCCCACCAGCCAGTTAGCGATTCAACCACAGTAAATGCAGTAATTTCTACCCGATCCCCCATAAATCCCTTCAGTCACCAGTTGACGGCGGGGTCAATTGCTTGGCATGGCAATTTCCACAAGCTGTTCGAATATCGGGATGGCCTGAATTACATGCCGGGTAAAGGATAAAGGCAATGAGTGAACGCGAGTCGATGCCCTATGATGTTGTAATAGTTGGCGCAGGGCCAGCAGGCCTTTCGGCTGCGATACGCATAAAACAGCAATCGCCCGACACTAGTGTCTGCATCCTTGAAAAAGGTTCCGAGGTGGGCGCGCACATATTGTCCGGTGCGGTTATCGATCCCAAGGCGCTTGACGAGCTGCTGCCTGACTGGCGCAATATGGGCTGTTCGCTTGCCGATACGCCGGTGAATGACAACCAGCATTGGATTCTTACTAAGACCGGCAAGTTCAACATGCCCCATTTCCTGACCCCGGGCTTCATGCATAACAAGGGCACCTACACCGGATCGCTTGGTAATCTGTGCCGCTGGCTTGCGGGGCAGGCTGAAAATTTGGGTGTAGAAATTTTCCCCGGCTTTTCGGCGGCAGAAATACTTTATAACAGCGACGGTTCGGTAAAGGGTGTAGCGACGGGCGACATGGGCGTCGCGCGCGATGGTAGCCATAAAGACGATTATATGCCGGGCATGGAACTACATGCAAAATACACACTCTTTGCCGAAGGCGTGCGCGGTCATCTCACCAAATTGCTCAAACCGCAATTTGCGCTCGATAAAGACTGCGAGCCGCAAGTTTACGGAATTGGTATTAAAGAATTGTGGGACATTCCGCCCGAGCAGCATTCCGCCGGCCGCGTCATTCACAGCCAGGGCTGGCCTTTGACTGATGCAAATGGCGGCGCATTTTTGTACCACCATGCGAACAATCAGGTAGCCTTGGGCTTTGTCGTTTGGCTCAACTATTCCAACCCTTATCTGTCACCGTTCGAAGAATTTCAGCGTTGGAAAACGCATCCAGAGGTTAAGAAGATACTCGCTGGGGGGCGTCGCGTCTCTTATGGCGCGCGCGCGATCAGCGATGGTGGCTGGCAGTCGGTTCCGAAGCTGGCTTTTCCTGGCGGGGCATTGATCGGATGTTCAGCCGGTTTCGTAAACGTACCGCGTATCAAGGGTTCGCATACGGCGATGAAGTCCGGCATGCTGGCCGCTGATGCCGCTGTTGAAGCACTGGCAGCGGGCCGCGAGCATGACGCGCTGACATCTTATCAGATAGCTTATGAAAAAAGCTGGATTTATACAGAATTGCGAATGGTACGCAACGTCCTGCCGCTGGTCGAGAAATACGGCAATGTGTTGGGAACGGCGCTTGCCGGCATCAATATGTGGCTGGAGAATTTTGGTATTCGCATGCCGTTCACGATGAAGCATTATCCTGACCACAAGGCGCTTAAAAAGAAAAATACCGCCGAACGCATCGACTATCCGAAGCCCGACGGCGTGTTCAGCTTTGACCGATTGTCATCAGTGTTCCTGTCGAACACCAACCACGCCGAAGATCAGCCAATTCACTTGCAAGTCAAGGACATGGATCTTCAAAAGACCAGTGAGTTCATGGAATTCGCGGGCCCATCGACACGTTATTGCCCGGCAGGTGTGTATGAGTGGATTGAGGAAGAAGGTAAAGACGCGCGTTATCAAATCAACGCTCAGAATTGCGTGCATTGCAAAACATGCGACATCAAGGACCCTAACCAGAACATCAACTGGGTGACGCCAGAGGGCGGTGGTGGACCTAACTACCCCAATATGTGATTGGGGTAGCGCTTGGGCTGTTGGCCGGGGTTTAAAGGCGTTTTGTGGATCATTCTGAAGTTGCCTTCGCAAAGATCAATCTTGCCCTGCATGTTCGGCGGCGACGGGCAGATGGCTATCATGATATAGAGACATTGTTTGCTTTTGCGCAAGGTGGCGACGTTTTACATGCGCATGTTTCAGACGCATTAAGCCTTGAAATAGACGGGCCATTCGGGAGTGGTCTCGCTGCAGATGAGACCAATCTGGTGCTTCAGGTAGCTGCATTGTTAAAGTCGCATTTTGGAGTATCGCAAGGCGCTGCTATCCGGCTTGATAAGCAACTGCCGATTGCTTCGGGCATTGGTGGTGGTTCCGCAGACGCCGCGGCCACAGCGCGGCTTCTCAACCGGCTGTGGGGCATGGGTGCCTCCGAACAGGAACTGGCGGACATTCTTGCACCTTTGGGTGCAGACATCCCTGCTTGCGTGTTCAGCCGTGCATGCTTTGGCAGTGGTACCGGTACTGACCTTGTGTTTTTGGACGATAGCAGCATCACAGCAAGGTATTTGCTGTTGGTTAACCCGCTTCAGTCGGTTTCGACGGCAGCTATATTCAAGGCATGGGCTGGTGTTGATGGTGGCGAAGTTGGCCGAGGCGACATGTGGGACACAGCGCGTGTGAGCCGAAACGACCTCGAGCCTTTGGCAGCGGCGATTTGTCCCGTTATATCGGATATATTGAAACGTCTTTCTTCCGCTAATCCAGCCATCGTGCGCATGTCCGGGTCTGGAGCGACATGCTTTGCGTTGTTTGACGATACGGCGTCATTACAAACGGCAAGAACAACACTTAACCCACATTGGTGGTCTATGGCCAGTGTGCTGCGATGAAGGACCTGCTGTTTGAGATACTAGGGACACCGCGCAAAGGTGGCTTCCTCATCATCGGTGATCACGGGTCAAATGATGTTCCTGACGATATTGTGCTTGGCATTGATCGACTGGTTCTCGACACCCACATTGCCTGGGATATCGGCGTTGCCCCTGTTGCGCATTTGATAACGCAACATATGAGCTTTGCGGCCTATTTGGGGGGGTATTCTCGACTCGTTGTCGACTTGAACCGTGACGAACTCGATCCTGCTGTGATGCCGCGTTCGAGTGATGGTGTCGTCATCCTCGGCAATGACGTCGCGCCAGATGAGCGGGAAGCAAGGCTGATGCGCTTCCACAGGCCCTACCACGACCATCTGAAGGACTTGCTGTCTCAACATCGCCCAGCACTGATATTGTCACTGCACAGCTTTACACCAGCCTTAGAAAGCAAACCCAATGAGCCTCGGCCTTGGGAAGTCGGCGTGTTGTATAATGAACAGGAGGCGGCGTCTAAGCTTGCCATTCCATTCCTTGAAAACGCAGGATATCTTGTAGGTGACCAATTGCCTTATTCGGGCAAGCTTCTGAACGCGACGATGAACCGCCATGCGGAGGCCAATGAAATACCGTATATCGGCATTGAGATGCGGCAAGATTTGGCCTGCACGCCTTCAGGCCAAGCAAGATTTGCACGCATATTGTCAGATATGTGCCATTTTGTGTCGGAACGACTTGGCTAATCAGCACAAAAACGTTTAAAGCGCAGGCTTGAAACGGAGTGTAAGATGTCCAACCAGTTCGATAAGTCCAAATTGCCAAGCCGTCATGTGTCCGTAGGACCAGAGCGCGCGCCACATCGCAGTTATTATTACGCAATGGGGTTAACTGCCGAGGAAATTGCGCGGCCATTTGTCGGTGTGGTATCTGCTGGTAATGACAGTGCTCCGTGCAACACGACGCTTGATGCCCAAGCAGACATAGCGCGTTTGGGTGTAGAACAGGGCGGCGGCATGCCCCGACGTTTTAATACGATAACCGTGACTGATGGTATCGCCATGGGCCATCAAGGGATGAAGTCCTCCCTTGTCAGCCGTGAAGTCATCGCAGATTCGGTTGAGCTGTCCGTACGTGGGCATTGTTACGACGCGCTTGTAGGCTTTGCGGGCTGCGACAAGTCCTTACCCGGTATAATGATGGCGATGTTGCGTCTGAACGTGCCATCCATATTCGTGTATGGCGGGTCTATCTTGCCGGGTCGTCACAACAATAAGGACGTGACCGTCAAAGACGTGTTCGAAATTGTTGGAAAATATGCGGCAGGCGCCTGTCCTTTGTCGGAACTTGAAGAACTTGAGCGTGTGGCCTGTCCGGGCCATGGCGCGTGTGGCGGGCAATATACTGCGAATACTATGGCGTGCGTTGGCGAAGCGATAGGCCTTTCGTTACCCAACAGCAATATGGCACCCGCGCCGTACTCCACGCGTGACCAGATTGCGCATGCGGCAGGCTTTCAAGTGATGGAATTGCTCGCGCGCAATATTAGACCCCGTGATATCTGTACGCGAGAAGCCTTTGTAAATGCAGCAAGAATTGTTGCGGCAACGGGTGGATCGACCAATGGTGCACTGCATTTGCCCGCCATGGCGCATGAGGCAGGGATAGACTTTGACCTGTTCGATGTGGCGGAGGCATTCAAAACAACACCTTATATGGCCGACCTTCAGCCCGGCGGGCAATTCGTTGCGCGCGACATGTATGACGCCGGCGGCGTGTATATGCTGATGAAGTCCTTGTTGGGCGAAGGCCTTTTGTTTGGGGACTGCATGACCGTCACGGGTAAAACGCTTGGCGAGAATATTGAAGAAATTACGTGGAACCCCGATCAGAAGGTCATTTATCCAGCGACAGCGCCAATAACGCCCACAGGCGGCGTTGTAGGGTTGCGCGGATCGCTTGCCCCCGATGGCGCGATTGTGAAGGTTGCTGGCATGGACCGGCTTACGTTCACGGGGCCAGCCCAAGTGTTCGATTGTGAGGAGGATTGCTTTGCCGCCGTCGAAGCAAGGCAAATCCGCGAGGGTTCAGTTATTGTGATCCGTTATGAAGGGCCAAGGGGCGGCCCCGGCATGCGCGAGATGCTGTCTACGACAGCTGCATTATACGGGCAGGGCATGGGAGAGAAAGTTGCGCTCATCACCGATGGCCGTTTCTCCGGTGCAACGCGGGGGTTCTGCATTGGTCATGTTGGGCCTGAAGCAGCATTGTGCGGCCCGATTGCATTGATCGAAGATGGCGACGAGATAATGATCGACGCTGAAACAGGTGTAATTGATCTGAATGTTGACTCTGACATACTTGAAAATAGGAGGAAAAGCTGGAAACCGCGCGAAACTGATTATCAGTCTGGTGCCATTTGGCGTTATGCGCAGAATGTTGGGCCGGCCTATAAAGGCGCAGTGACGCATCCGGGTGGTGCCAAGGAAACTCACGTTTTTGCTGATATTTAATCGCCAGTTGATTGCGCGCCCCTTCACGGGCATGGGGCGGTATGGAAATGACGGAAGAGATTATCAGAGTGGCGGCACGCGGTGATGGCGTCACTGCAAATGGCCGTTATGTGGCTTTGGCAGCACCAGGCGACATTGTTGAACCGTCGGGTGGTTTGATACACGGCCCGCACCACCTGCCGCCGCCATGTCAGCACTTTCCATTGTGCGGTGGTTGTCAGTTGCAGCATCTAGACGAAGACAGCCAGCACCTGTTTATTGCAGAGCGCGTGACGCATACCCTTGCCACGCAGCAGGTCGAGATCGGCGAGGTGATGCCTGTTCATCTATCACCGCCAAAGACTCGCCGTCGCATTGCGGTCCGCTCAGCTTGGGCAGGCAAGCAATTTCAGCTGGGCTTCAGTACCGAAAAAAGCCACCGTATCATTGATGTAAGGCAATGTGACGTCATGGCGTCAGAGTTGTTTGCGTTGCTTGCGCCAATGCGAACATTGCTTGAGCCACGGCTAAACCGTGCGCGTCAGGTGCAGATTAAATTGGCGATGGTGGACCAGGGCGTTGATGTTCTCATTGAGAACTGGATCGCGAATGATCTCGACACGCACGAACTGCTGTCAGACTTCGCCAAAACCCACAATCTGGCGCGGTTGTCGCTTGATGAAGGTTATGGCCCTGTTCCGTTTTACGAACCCGAACCTGTCACGGTTACATTGGGGGGAGTAGCTGTCGGTTATCAACCTTATGGCTTCCTTCAGGCCACAGTCGATGGAGAGGCCGCGTTGGTGAACGCGGTAAAACAAATCGTTGGCAGCGACACTATTATAGCAGACCTTTTTGCTGGGTCAGGAACTTTTGCGCTGTCGATGGGTGCAGGTCGAAAAATTTATGCTGGTGAGGCAGACCTTCAAGCCAGCCTAGCTTTAAAGGCTGCTGCCGGGCGCAGCGGCAGGATGATATTTGCCGAACATCGGGACCTGTTCAGGCGCCCCCTTACGCCTGAGGAACTTAATAAGTTTCAAACTGTGATACTGGATCCGCCACGTGCGGGTGCAAAGGAGCAGGTGGCACAACTGGCAGCGTCTAACGTGGCAAATATTGCATATGTCAGTTGTAATCCAGCGAGCTTTGCGCGCGACGCCAAAACGTTGGTGGCCGCTGGATACAGGTTGCAGCGGATATGGCCCGTAGGTCAATTCCGCTGGTCAACCCATATCGAGCTGGTTGGCCATTTCAGCCGTTAGTGCAAAAGCACCGCCATTACGGCATGCACTACGAGCATTATGAGCGCCAATGATGACAATGCAAACAGTGCAAAGCGGATAACAACGCGGTTAGACAAGATTTGAACGAGGCTGTGCGCCACACGTAGACCGACATAAACCCACGCAATGGTTGCATTCAGATTGTCGCCCTGACCAACCATGGCAAGTGTCACACATATCGCATAAAACACCGTAGGTGCTTCATGTAAGTGATTGTAATTATCAGCAACCCACGAAGCTTTTTCTTCGCCTTTAGCTATAAGAGCATCGCGCAAGGCTCCGCTCGAGGAACCAACAATTTTCGTTCCGTCAATCCCGGCGCGGTTCATGGCAGGTATGCGCGTGGCATACATCCATATCCAGATAATCATGGTCCATGCCGCAAGCGCGACGACTGGTCCTAAAATACTACTTTCCATATTACTCCCCCTTAAATAGTTACGATCAAAGCCTGTATTGCCAGGATCGTTAAGCAAAGTGTTGATAATAAAAAGAACATGAAGCGGATGCTGACGGTGTTAACCGTTGCCTGCCAGATGCTGTGAATGACACGTAGAACGGTGTAGCCCCATGCCAACGCTATCGACAGGTCCGTCGCTCCACCTGAAAGCGCCAATATCATAATGGTGGCGTAGAATATTGTCGGCTGTTCCATAAGATGCGCGTAATTGTGGGACTTCCATGCCACTGATGGCGGCACATTTGGGTCAATGTCTTGGCCTCGCCCACCCGGCGCAGCTTGTTTTAGATCCATCCCAATCTTTGACATGGCAGGAAGGCGTGTTCCCGCCATCCAGAACAACATTATGATTGACCAGACCACCAACGCGGCCGCTGGCGCCAAAATAGGCGTATTCATATAAAAACCCTCCCCGTCTTTTCAGATGGGGAGGGTGGTGCACCTTAGATAAATTGTCAATGTAACTTAGATTTTTGAGCTTTGTGAGCGCTTTGCGCCGACACCTGCGTCATTGGCCGGCGCCCAACCATAGAGAGTGGCCATCGGCTGATCCTCAACGACAAGCGTTTCGGTTTCACCAAAGCCGTTGAACTCGGTACGCATCGCGCAGCCATACGCGCCGATCATGCCAACTTCAATATAATCACCAGCTTGCACATCATCAGGCAGGATAAAAGGGCCTGCCATATGGTCCATATCGTCGCAGGTAGGCCCGTAGAAGCTGAATTCGGCCATCTGGGTACCAATTGAGGTCTCGGACCGCTGAAGGGCCACAGGGAAGCGCCAGCCGATATGTGCAGCGTCAAACAGCGAACCATAAGCGCCGTCGTTGATGAATAATTCGTTTCCGCGACGCTTCTCAACCTTCACTAATAACGACGCATATTCAGCGCATAATGCACGGCCCGGTTCGCACCAAAGCTCCGCGGAGTAGCTGATTGGCAGGTCTTCAAAACAGTTGTGAATGACGTCGAAATAGCCATCAAGCGCCGGCGGCTCCATTCCGGGATAGACGGACGGAAAACCACCGCCGATGTCAACGATATCAACGGTAACGGATGCCTCGACGATTGCGGCGCGGACATGCTCCATAGCCTCTGCATAAGCAGTTGCTGCCATGGCTTGGCTACCCACGTGAAAGCAGATACCAAGGCTGTCTGCGACTTGACGCGTGGCAACCAGCAAGTCTGCAACCTCAGACGGATCAGCACCGAACTTTGAGGCAAGGCTCAACTTTGCGTGGTCGGAAGAAACCCGAATCCGCACGCACAATTCAAGATCTGTCGCGCCATTGGTGGCGCTAACGATCTTTTCCAGCTCGTCATGACTGTCGAGGCTGAATGTGCGGACATTATGATTGTGATAGGCTTGCGCGATGGCGCGCTCGCTTTTGACCGGGTGCATAAAGCAAAGCTTCGCATCGGGAAGGAATTTGTGAACCAGCCGGACTTCGCCCAAGGATGCAACGTCATAATGCGTGATGCCAGCTTCCCAAAGGGTCTCAAGCAGTGCAGGCGATGGATTAGCTTTTACGGCATAAAGCGACTTGCCCTGAAACTTCTCAACGAAGAAACGGGCAGCGCGCGTAGCGGCGTGCGGGCGGATTAGCGTGATTGGTTCGTCCGGGCGAAGCGCGCGGACTACAGCAAGTGCGTCAGTGTTCTCGTACAATTCAAGGGACCCCCAAAAGATAATAAAAAACAACAAGGCTGCCTTGCGGTTATTGGAAGTCCCCCTGGGGCAGCGGACGAGCGCATTATCAAAAACTGATGGGTTGTAAAGTGATTCGTTCGGGTTTTAGCTCAACCGGTCCCTAAACTCGGTCCACTCGAACGTACGGACGCATTCGAGCGTGTCTGTCTCGCTATTCCAGAGCCAGAGTGAGGGCAAAGGCACTCCGTTAAAGGTGTTCGTCTTTACCATCGAATAATGCGCTTGATCCAGAAATGCGAAGCGCGCTCCAGGCTCTGCAGGCACGGGAAGGACATAATCTGCTATAATGTCACCAGCTAGGCAGGATGGCCCTCCTAGACGCACTGGAGTGCCCTCTGAGCGCTCTTTGAGCATCGCAGGGCGATAGGGCGCCTCGATCACGTCAGGCATATGGCAGGTGGCACTAATATCAGTGATGCCGACCTGAATACCGTTCTCGAAAACATCGAGCAGTTCACCGATGAGTATCCCTGCATCAAGTGCAATCGCTTCACCAGGTTCAAGATAGACATCCAAACCCGTTTCTGCGCGTACATCTTGGATGAATGCGATAAGTTCGTCGCGCTGGTAATCTGCGCGCGTAATATGGTGGCCGCCACCAAAGTTCAGCCAGCGCAGTTGCCCGAAATAAGGAGAGATATGCGGCTTCAGTGCTTCCCATGTGCGCTTCAGCGGTTCGAAGTCTTGTTCGCACAGGCTGTGAAAATGAAGGCCCGAAACGCCTTCGATATGTTCGGCCTTTAATTGACTGATAGGAAAACCAAGCCGCGAACCCGGTGAGCAGGGGTCGTATTTAGGTATTTCGCCTTCTGCATGTTCGGGGTTAACCCGAAGGCCAACATCCACACTATCATTCAGGAACGACGCAAAGCGCCGATGCTGATGCGGACTGTTGAAAATGACATGATCCGAGATATTGACGATCTCGGCCATGTCAGATTCTTTATAGCCAGCACAATAGGTCGCAATTTCGCCCTTGTAATAATCTCGCGCGAGACGCGATTCCCAGAGGCCAGAGCTGCATACGCCATCCAGATATTCGCCAATGATAGGCGCCACTTTCCACATGGAAAATGCTTTCATCGCACACAGTATCTTGGCACCAGACCGCTGTTTGACATCGGCCAATATGGCAAGATTCCGCCGTAACGCAGCCTCATCCACCACAAAGGCAGGCGACGGCACGCGGTGAAGGTCAAAATGGGCAAAAGCCCCAGGATCGCCTGCTTTGGTTTCCATTAGAACTGCAGCGGCCCATCAAGTTCCTTCACTCGCCAAGGCAGGCCATGCAAATTGAGCATGTCCATGAATGGATCGGGGTCGAACTGTTCAATGTTCCACACGCCAGCGCCAGACCATTTGCCAGTTGCCAACATCGCCGCGCCAATCATCGCCGGTACCCCGGTGGTATAGCTAACCGCTTGGTTTCCGGTTTCGGCATACGCATCTTCATGGTCGCAAATATTGTAAATGTAGAGCGTCTTGTCCTTGCCATCCTTGCCAGCGCCAGTGGCTATACAGCCAATGTTGGTCTTTCCCTTGGTGGTTGGACCAAGCGAAGCGGGTTCAGGCAACACAGCCTTTAAAAACTGAAGCGGGACGATTTCTTTGCCCTCATACATCACTGGGTCAATCCGAGTCATGCCGACCGCCTGAAGTACGTTCAGGTGGGTGATATAGGCGTCGCCAAAGGTCATCCAGAACCGAATGCGCTTGATTTCTGGCAGATGCGTTTTGAGGCTTTCGATTTCCTCATGATACATCAGATACATGTTCTTCGGGCCGACGGCTTCAAAATCGAAGCTTTGCTTCACTGACATCGCTGGTGTTTCCACCCATGCGCCATTTTCCCAGTGACGCGCCACGGCAGTAACTTCGCGGATGTTAATTTCAGGATTGAAGTTTGTGGCAAAGGCTTGACCATGGTCCCCGCCATTGCAGTCGAGAATATCAAGCGTGTCGATGCGGTCGAAGTGATGTTTTTTAAGATAGGTTGTAAAAACGCTGGTCACGCCGGGGTCAAAACCTGAGCCCAACAATGCCGTAAGGCCAGCATTCTTGTACCGGTCCTGATAGGCCCACTGCCAATGATATTCGAACTTGGCGACATCAAGTGGTTCGTAATTCGCCGTATCCATGTAATGAACGCCAGCAGCCAAACACGCATCCATGATGTTGAGGTCTTGGTAAGGCAAAGCAAGGTTGACGACCAAACTTGGCTTGATTTGGTTCAGCAGCGCAGTTGTCGCGGGAACATCATCGGCATCAAGTGAATAGGTATCGATATCAACGTTAGTGCGGTCCTTGACTGACGCTGCGATCGCGTCGCATTTCGATTTGGTGCGGCTTGCAAGGCTGATATGGCT
>NZ_JARXAI010000036.1 GCF_029865925.1 Sphingorhabdus sp. | reverse complement strand
GCACTGAGCCCGGTGAACCAGAAATGACCGAAGACCAGCTGCGCGCCGTTGTGGAAACCGCGCGGGCAAAGGGGGTGTTCGTAACCGCCCACGCCCATGGCGCCGTCGGCATAAAAAACGCGATCCGGGCGGGCGTCCGATCTATTGAACATGCCAGCCTGATTGATGACGACGCGCTGGCGATGGCGAAAGCCAGCGGCACATGGCTCGTCATGGATATCTACAATGGCGACTATATAGACGACATTGGCACCAAAGAGGGCTGGCCCGAAGAATATCTGCGTAAAAATCGAGAGACCACCGATGTCCAGCGTGTCGGATTTACGAAGGCTGTGAAGAGAGGCGTGAAGCTTGCTTATGGCTCCGACAGCGGCGTTTATCCCCATGGGCAAAACGCGAAGCAATTTGCGTATATGGTGCGCTATGGCATGACCCCGATGCAAGCTATCCAAAGCGCGACGATCCGTGCTGCCGAGCTGTTGGGGAAAGAGAAAATGTTGGGCGCAATTGCCGCAGGACGTTTCGCCGATCTTGTCGCCGTAAAAGAAAACCCTTTGACCAACATTACGGCGTTGGAGCATATTACGCTGGTTATGAAGGACGGCAAAATAGTGCGTTGATGGCGCGCCATCGGCGGCCCTTCCAGATCCTTTGCAATTCCCTTGCTTGCCGCCTTTTCGCTGACTAGCGTGCGCCGTATGAAAAAGACTTTCCTGCTTGCCGCCCTGCTGGGCACTTCTGCCATCTCGCTTGGCGGCCTTTCCACTGATGCCGTTGCGCGTCCCATGACCGAAACCGACCTTGTGATGATGAAGCGGCTAGCGGCTGTGGCAGCATCTCCAGATGGAATGATGGTCGCGTACCAATTGCGCGAGACCGACTTGGAAGCGAATAAGGGCAAGACTGACCTCTATATGCTAAAACTCGGCACGACCGGCGCGCAGCCAGTGATGTTTGCATCGAGGCCAGATAAGAACGAGCATGACCCCGCCTTTGCGCCAGATGGCAAAAGCATATTTTACATAAGCAACGAAAGCGGTTCGGATCAGATCTGGCGCTACGATATTTCTTCGGCGACAACCACACAGGCCAGCAATTTCAAAACCGATGTGAGCGGATTTAAAATTTCGCCCGATGGCCTGAAATTCGCTATCTGGGGCGACATCGCCCGCAATTGCATGGAATTTGGTTGCGCCAAGGATGGCGACACATCGAAGCCTGGTCCTGGCACTGGCCGCGAATATGACCAGTTGATGACCCGTCACTGGGACCAGTGGGAAACGCCAGGCAACTACAGCCGGGTCTTCACGGTTGTGCTGCGCGCCGATGGGAAGCTTGGCACGCTAGGCACTGCTATGGATGGCGATCTGGTAGGCGATGCGCCATCAAAGCCCTTTGGCGGCGGGGACGAAATTAGCTGGAGCGCAGACAGCAGCGCAGTGCTTTTCGCATTGCGCCATGCTGACGCAAATGAAGCCAAATCGACCAACCTCGATATTTACCGTTCAGCTCTGCAAAACCCAACGCCTGTCAACCTTTCCGCCGACAATGCGGGTATGGATACAACGCCGGCGGCATCGCCCGACGGCAAATGGCTGGCGTGGACATCGATGGCGCGCGCAACGTACGAAGCTGACAGGCTCGTCATCAAGCTGATAGATCTGAAAAGCGGCAAAGTTACTGCGCTCACCGACACATGGGACCGTTCGGTTGCCTCGCTTGCATGGGCAGCAAATAGCAAAAGCCTTCTTGTGACTGCACAAGATGTTTTGGAAACCCCGCTGTACCGCATTGACCTAAAGGGTAAGATCAAGCGCCTGACGGAACGCGGCAGCATTGCCGAAGCCGTGTTGCTTAAAAATGGCGGTGTCGTATACGCCATTAACAGCATCAACGGGCCATCAGACCTCGTCCATATGGACACAAAGGGCAAAACGACCCAGCTAACCAACGTCAACGCGGATACGATGGCCATGCTTGATCCCGTGAATTACCAAAAGTTCGATTTCATCGGGGCCAATGGTGACCAAGTTTACGGTCAAATCGTTAAGCCGCAAGGCGCGACGGGCAAGCTTCCTGTGCTTCTGCTGGTCCATGGCGGGCCGCAGGGCACGTTTAACAACAGCTGGTCTTATCGCTGGAACCCTGCGGTTATGGCATCGCAGGGCTACGCCGTGGTCAGCATCGATTTCCATGGGTCAACGGGTTATGGTCAGAAATTCACCGATAGCATCCACAAAAATTGGGGCGGCTGGCCGCTCGAAGATTTGCAAAAAGGCATGGAGGCGGTCGGCAAGATTGACGCGCAGCTGGATACCAATAATGCCTGCGCCCTCGGCGGATCTTATGGCGGCTATATGATGAACTGGATTTCGGGCAATTGGCCCGACCGGTTCAAATGCCTCGTCAACCATGCGGGTATATTTGACCTGCGCGCGATGGCCTATGAAACCGAAGAATTATGGTTCGACCAATGGGACAATGGAGGTCCATGGACCACGCGCAGCGACGCGGAAAAATGGAACCCCGTCAATCATGTCGCCAAATGGAAAACGCCGACTTTGGTGATCCATGGCGAAAGGGATTACCGGATCCCTTATTCGCAGTCGCTTGCGGCCTTCACAGCGTTGCAGCAGCAGGGTGTTGAATCCAAATTGCTCGTGTTCCCGGACGAAAATCACTGGGTGCTGAAACCCAAAAACTCGATTCAATGGCACCAGACCGTATTCGATTGGGTCGGGCAACATTTAAAGGCCAAATAAGCTAGGGGTAAATTGGCGTCGTTCCAGTGCAGGCTGGGGTGCGTTAGTATTTAGGGGGAGGCATGACGGATATTGCACATGATGTCGCAACAGAAACCGGCGGCGGGGCGGAACTGTCACGCAGTTTGAAGTCGCGCCATGTCTCAATGATCGCCATTGGCGGCATCATTGGTGCCGGGCTGTTCGTTGGGTCGTCGACCACCATCAGTCAGGCCGGACCAGCCGCTGTCTTTTCCTTTGCTATTGCTGGCTTCATCATTTTGCTAGTGATGCGGATGATCTCCGAAATGGCGATCGCCGTTGATGGCGTGCAAACTTTTCCAGACTTCGCCCGCGCCGGCCTTGGCCATCTCGCAGGCTTCCTATCGGGCTGGCTCTATTGGTATTTCTGGGTGGTCGTTGTCGCCATTGAAGCGATTGCTGGCGCACAAATCTTACATGGATGGTTTCCTGCCGTGCCCGAGCTTGCCATCGGCATTGGTCTGATGGCGATGCTGACGGCGGTAAACCTGCTGTCTGCACGCGCTTATGGCGAATTCGAATTCTGGTTCTCGTCAATCAAAGTCGCCGCGATTATCGTCTTCATTCTGGTCTGCGCTGCATGGGCCTTTGGCATCACGTCCGGCAGTGGTCCAAGCTTTAACAACTTGACTGCGCATAATGGCTTTGTGCCCAATGGCTGGGGAGTGGTGCTGGCGGCAGCAACCTCAACCATATTCAGTCTGGTTGGCGCAGAAATAGCAACCATCGCCGCTGCCGAATCCGAAGAACCGGCAAAGGTCATCAGCCGCATGACCGTCTCGGTCACGTTGCGCATCCTCATCTTTTACGTGCTCTCCATCTTCCTGATCGTGTCAGTTGTGCCGTGGACGGAGATCGTGCCCAAGGTATCGCCCTTTGCCACCACGCTTGCCTATATGGGCTTGCCAGCAGGTCAGTTAATTATGGAAGCTGTGGTGCTTGTCGCGGTGCTGTCATGCCTCAACTCCGGCCTATATGTTACCTCGCGTGCCTTATTCGGTCTGGCCAAGCATAAGGACGCGCCACAGTGGCTGGTTCAGGTCAATGAGCGCAAGGTGCCAGCCCGCGCGATTCTGATCGCCAGCCTTTTCAGCTATGTCGCCCTCGCCGCCGACGCGGTGTCCCGCGATGTGGTGTTCAGCTTCCTGATCAGCAGCTGCGGCGTGACCATGCTTCTGCTCTACCTCATGACATCTGCCGCACAGCTTAAACTGCGCCGCAAATATGAAGCGGAAGACCCGGCGCGGTTGCAGATTAAAATGTGGTTCCATCCCTATGGAACCTACGTCGCGATGGCGGCGATGCTGGTGATATTGGTTGCAAAAGGTCTTGACCCATCGGCGTCGAAGGAATTGTGGTTGAGCCTGCTCGTCGCAGGCGGATTTGCAGCCGCATTCTTTATCTTTCGGCGCCGCGCGGCGTAATGTTATAGGATAAGCCAACGATTTCCTGCGAAAACCTTGCCCAATCGCGCATGCGCTGGCAAAGCCACTTCCCATGACTATCGACAAGACTTTTGACCCCGCCGCGATTGAGGCGAAATGGTATGCACATTGGGAATCCACTGGTGCATTTCGTCCTGAGCGCCCTGATGCAGAGCCGTATACAATTGTGAACCCGCCGCCCAATGTGACGGGAAGCTTGCACATCGGCCATGCGCTCGACAACACCTTGCAGGATATCCTCATCCGCCATGCGCGTTTGCAGGGCAAGGACGCCTTGTGGGTGGTCGGTACTGACCACGCCGGCATTGCGACACAGATGGTCGTCGAACGGCAACTCAATGCCCGCCAGCAGAAGCGCACCGATTTCACGCGCGAAGAATTCATCGCCAAAGTGTGGGAATGGAAAACAGAAAGCGGCGGCGAAATCACGGGCCAGTTGCGCCGGCTGGGCTGCTCCATGGATTGGGAGAATGAACGCTTCACCATGGATGAGGGCTTTTCAAAGGCCGTCATCAAAGTGTTTGTCGATCTTTATAATCAAAAATTGCTGTATCGCGACAAACGCCTCGTAAACTGGGACCCGGGCCTTAAAACCGCGATTTCCGACCTTGAGGTGGAAACGCGGGAGATCAACGGCAAATTCTGGCACTTCAAATATCCGTTAGAAGACGGCAGTGGCTTTATTAGCGTTGCCACCACACGGCCTGAAACGATGCTGGCCGACATGGCGGTCGCGGTGAACCCGTCGGATGAACGTTATGCGCACTTGGTCGGCAAAAATGTCCGCTTGCCGATTACGGGCCGTTTGATCCCGATCGTGACGGACGAGCATGCTGATCCGGAATTGGGTTCAGGCGCCGTGAAAATCACACCGGGGCATGACTTCAACGACTTCGAAGTCGGCAAGCGCGCAGGGTTCAAGGCCAGCGACATGTTCAACATGCTTGATGGCGAAGGTCGCGTTGTGCAGACCGCCGATGGCCTCATTCCGGCAGAGTATATCGGGCAATACCGCTTTGGCATCGAGGGCGAACCGACCAACGCACGCAAGATGGTGGTTGCGGCACTGGACGCCTTGGGCCTGCTTGAAAAGGTAGAAGACCGCGTCATCCAGACACCCTTTGGCGACCGTTCGGGCCAAGTGATTGAGCCGTGGTTGACCGACCAATGGTATGTCGACGCCGAAACGCTTGCCAAGCCAGCCATCGAGGCGGCCCGCAAGGGCAAGGCGAATGGCGGTTTCGATATCGTGCCGAAGTCGTGGGAGAAAACCTACTTCAACTGGATGGAGAATATCCAGCCATGGTGCGTTTC
>NZ_JARXAI010000035.1:0-5000 GCF_029865925.1 Sphingorhabdus sp. | reverse complement strand
CAGACCAAGGCGTGGGCATGCTGCGGTTGGACTATTCGGGCTGCGGCGAAAGCGAAGGTGCCTTCGAAGACGGCAGGCTGGATAGCTGGCGTGACGATGTGCTGACGGTGATTGCGCAAGCCGGCATTGGCCCATTGATCTTGATTGGCTCGTCAATGGGCGGGTGGTTGATGTTGTTGGTCGCTGAAGCACTTGGCAAACAAGTCACCGCGATGGTTGGCATCGCCGCCGCACCCGATTTTACCGACTGGGATTTCAACGCTGCCGACCGCGCGACTATCGCCGCCACTGGCCGCATCGAACGTCCAAGCGATTACGGCTATGAACCCATGGTCATCACGCAAGGTTTTTGGCAATCGGGACAGAGCAACCTGCGGCTGACCCGCATGGTCGAAATCGACTGCCCCGTGCGGTTGATGCAAGGACAATGCGACCCCGACGTGCCGTGGGAAACGTCTATAAAGCTGGCACAGTTACTTCGTTCATCCGATGTGCAGACGATATTGTTAAAAGACGGCGATCACCGGCTTTCCCGCGATCAGGATATTGCCCTGCTGATCGACACGGTGGCAAAGCTGCCCTGCTGACTTTTTTCCGGAGCTTTTATGTCAAAATTTCTGCCGATATTGCTGCTCTGCGCGGCGCCCGCCATCGCGCAGCCTTTGCCGACATTGGATGAGGTCCAGTTTCAAGAATGCCTGAAGCTGGCAAGCAAAGACCCCGCATCTGCGGTTTCGGATGCCAGCTTATGGACGCAGAAAAAGGGCGGCTATCTGGCGCGGGCCTGCCATGGTTTTGCGCTCGCAACGGATTTCAAATTTGATCTTGCTGTGCCGATATTGACCGAGGCGGCAACCATGGCGCAGGAAAAGGGGGATCCACGTGCCGCGCGTTTTTGGGCGCAGGCGGGTAACGCCGCGATTGCTGCGGGCCAGCCAGACGTAGCAGTGGACGCTCTGGCAAAGGCCCTTGCATCCAAAAGCCTGAACAATGCGGAACGTGCCGATAGCGAGGTCGACCGTGCCCGCGCGTTGGTAGCATTGGGCAAAAGCGCCGAGGGCGAAGCCGCCTTGGCGACCGCACGGCAGTTGGCGCCCGAAAATGGATCTGCGTGGTTGCTATCGGCGACCTTGGCCCGGCGATTAAACAAGCTGCCCGATGCGCTGACATATATTCAAACCTCCGCCGCGTTACGACCGCGCGATCCGGCCGTTGCACTGGAAGCAGGCAATATCGCCATTGTCGAAGGCGACGACGCAACTGCACGCAAGCAATGGGAGCAAACGATTGCGATTGCGCCAGATAGCCGGCAGGCCGTATCCGCTAAGGCGCAGCTCGCAGCATTAGCGGCGGTAACGGCCACCCCAGAGACTGAGCCGCAATCCAGATAAGCTGTGTTGGGCGTTCGGTAAGGCCGTCACCTCTTGCGCGGTTAGCGGTCAAGGTTCATGGCTATGTCTGGAACACCGCGCTTTTGTGAATGGAATGAAAATGCCCACCAGCTATCTTCACACTATGATCCGTATCACCGACCCGGATGCCACGGTCGCATTTTTCAAGCTGATTGGGCTGGAGGAAGTCCGGCGCTTTGACAGCGAGGCGGGACGCTTTACGCTGATCTTCCTTGCGGCGCCCGGCCAAACGAATGTTGCCGAGGTGGAATTGACGCATAACTGGTCCCCTGCCGACGGCAGCGCGCCCGAGATATATGACGGTGGACGGAATTTTGGCCATTTGGCCTATCGCGTGGATGACATTTACGCGACGTGCCAGCGGTTGATGGATGCAGGCGTGACTATCAACCGGCCCCCACGCGACGGTCATATGGCGTTTGTCCGAACGCCCGACGGCATTTCGATTGAGTTGCTGCAAGACGGCAATCTCGCGCCTGTCGAACCTTGGGCCAGCATGCCCAATATAGGCGCATGGTAACATGCTCGAGGTTGTTCGGGTTCCAGTGCTGTCGGACAATTATGTCTGGTTGGTCCATGACGCGCAAAGCGGGGAAACCTTGGTGGTCGATCCGGCCATTGCCGCGCCCGTTCTGGCCGCTGCAGAGGCGCGGGGGTGGACGATAACGCAGATTTGGAACACGCATTGGCACCCTGACCATGTCGGCGGCAATGCGGAGATTAAGGCCGCGACGGGATGTATCATCACGGGGCCTGCGGCAGAAGCCGAACGCATTCCTACGCTGGATGTGCACGTGCGCGACGGGGATGTGGTGCAACTGGGCGACGTGCGGGCAACCGTCATCGACGTTCCTGCCCATACGGCAGGACATATTGCGTATCATTTCGCCACCGAACACGCTGCCTTTGTCGGCGACACATTATTTGCGATGGGCTGTGGCCGCTTGTTTGAAGGCACTGCCGCGCAGATGTATGACAATATGCGCAAGCTTGAGGCTTTGGGTGACAGCACCGCCATCTATTGTGCGCACGAATATACGCTCAGCAACGCGCGATTTGCGGTGACGGTGGAGCCGGACAATGCCGATCTGACGCGTCGCTTTGCTGACGTGGTCGCTGCGCGCGAACGCGGAGAAGCGACGGTTCCGACCACAATTGCCCTGGAACGCGCAACCAACCCGTTCATGCGGGCGGTATCGGTTGAAGAACTTGCCGTACGGCGGGCCGCCAAGGATGCCGCCTGAGGCTTAGAGTTAGGGCCTAATGAAAATCGCGTGACTTGGGCAAAAGGCGCACATCGCGCGGATGGCCATGGCGGGGATAGACAGGCTGGGCAAACTCGTCTGACCGGCTGAATGGGACGTTAACGTCATGATCATGCGACAGGCGTTCAAGCTCATGCGAGCGGTCCGTTATATGTGTCGCCATGAGGTGCACCACGCCTTCCTTGCTGCGTTGCACCTCGCCTTCGATCACCATTAACCGCGATGCCATAACGGCGCGCCGTTGCCGTTCGAACAGCCGCGACCACAGTAAAGCATTGGTGACGCCGGTTTCATCCTCAATCGTGATGAAAATGGCATTGCCCTTCCCCGGCCGTTGCCGCGTCAGCACAGCCCCAGCGGTTTTAACCCGCGCACCATGTTTCGCCGCATCGGTTTGCGCGCAGGTCAATATGCCCTCGGCCGCAAACATGTCGCGCAGAAACTCCATCGGGTGTCCCTTCAACGACATCCGCGTCATTTGGTAATCCGCCGCAACATGTTCGCTGACGGGCATCACCGGCAGGGCTATTTCTGGTTCCTGTGCCAATTCGCGCGCATCGGCGGCTGCGAATAAAGGCAGCTCATCAGACGGTGTGCGCCGTGCCTCCCACCCGCCCGCACGCCGGTCAAGATTAAGCGAGCGCAAGGCATCGGCATCCGCCAGCAAATGCAAGGCGCGCGCTGGCAATTTGGCCTTGCGTGCCAACTCTTCCAGCGAAGTAAAGGGTCGTGCGGCCGCAATCGCCACCGCCCAATCCTTGTGAAACCCGCCGATTTGCCGCAGGCCAAGCCGCAAGGCACTCGCCTCGATTTCATTATCCCAAGCGCTGAAATTCACATCAATCGCGCGGACATCAACCTGATGATTGCGCGCATCCTGCACAAGCTGCGCTGGCGCATAAAAACCCATGGGCTGCGAATTCAACAATGCAGCCGTAAAAATCGCCGGATGATGGCATTTCAGCCATGATGATATGTAGACCAGATGGGCAAAGGCCTGCGCATGGCTTTCGGGAAAGCCATAGCTGCCAAAGCCCTCAATCTGTTTGTAGCAGCGTTCGGCAAAATCCTGCTGATATCCGCGCTGCACCATGCCGTTGATCATCTTGTCCTTATATTCGGGCATAGTGCCTGAATTGCGGAAGGTTGCCATCGCACGGCGTAAACCATTGGCCTCGTCGGGTGTAAATGCGGCGGCGACCATCGCCAGCTTCATCGCCTGTTCCTGAAACAAGGGGACGCCACATGTGCGGTACAAGATATCGTGCAGTTCATTGGGGTCATGCGGCGGTGCGGGGGAGGGATATTCGACCTTCTCCTCTTTATTGCGTCGGCGCAGATAGGGGTGGACCATGTCGCCCTCAATCGGGCCGGGGCGCACAATCGCGATCTGGATGACAAGGTCGTAAAATGTCTTGGGCTTAAGACGCGGCAGCATGTTGATTTGCGCGCGGCTTTCGACCTGAAAGGTGCCGATGCTGTCGCCATTTTGCAGCATCGCATAGACCGCCGGGTCTTCGGTCGGAACGCTGTCCAAGCTATAATCGCCGCCGCCTGTCTGCCGCAGCATTTCGAAGCTTTTGCGAATGCAGGTAAGCATGCCCAATGCCAATATATCGACCTTCAAAAGGTTCAGCGCGTCGATATCGTCCTTGTCCCATTCGATAAAGGTCCGGTCCGCCATGGCGCCATTGTGGATCGGCACGGTTTCATCAAGCCGGTTTTCGGTCAGGACATAACCGCCGACATGTTGCGACAAATGACGTGGAAAATCGAGCAGCTGGCCGACAAAGACATGCAGCCTGGCGATGTGCGGATTGTCTGGGTCAAACCCCGCCTCAATCAACCGCGCCTCGGGCAAGTCCCTGCCGAAGCTGCCCCATACTGTTCCCGCCAGCCGCGCGGTGACATCTTCGGTCAGGCCAATGGCTTTACCAACCTCACGCACGGTGCTGCGCGGGCGATAGTGGATGACCGTTGCGGCAATGCCTGCGCGGTGTCGCTTAAACCGGCGATAGACATATTGCATCACCTCTTCGCGCCGTTCATGTTCGAAATCGACGTCGATATCGGGTGGCTCATCGCGCTCTTCGGATAGAAAGCGCGAGAACAATAAATTGTTCGCCACAGGGTCAACCGATGTGATGCCCAACAAGTAGCAAATCACCGAATTGGCGGCGGAGCCACGGCCTTGACATAAGATCGGCGGGTCTTGCGATCGGGCGAACTGGACGATGTCATGCACCGTCAGGAAATAGCAGGCATAATTTTTCTGGCGCACTAAGGTGAATTCTTCGTCCAGCGCGCGGACCCATTTGGGGGG
>NZ_JARXAI010000040.1 GCF_029865925.1 Sphingorhabdus sp. | reverse complement strand
CTCCAATAGTCGGCGTTCCTGTGATCGTTGCGTTTGAATGGTCATCTATTTTCGCCTTCCAAACGAGCTTACCCGTCATCGCATCAAGCGCATACAAGCGCGCCAACACATCCCCGAAATAAAGCCGCTTTGTCGTCGGATCTAAAACGACAGCAGTGCGGACTTCAGCCGATGCGCGGAAAGACCAACGCATACAGCCCGTTTCGAGGTCAAACGCGTATACTGTGCCGTCTTGGCTTCCTACAAACACCGCGCCCCAGCCGATCGAAGGCTGAGACCTAGCCCTTAGCGCTTTCGGATAAGCGAACGCCCATTTGAGTTTTAGCTGCGGGACCTGTTCCTTGGTCAAACCTGCCTGTTGGGCCGACACAAATCTATTGTTATCATGCCCCCAACCCGTCTTGGCGGGAAGTGATCCTGTGTCAAACCGCGCATGCTGCGCATCGCATGAAGCCGGCGGCGCAGGTGCCTTGTAATCTGCCAGTGATGTGCGGGTTAGATATTCTGCAATCTGCAGGCGTTGCACCGGAGAAAGTTTGGCGGCCTGCTGGCTCATTATCCCGCCATTCATGGAAGCCAGGATGGCGTCCGGGGACATCATTTCCAGCCATACCTGCTGGGGCGCTTTTGGCACGCCGCCATTATGGCAGGCCGCGCAATTTTCTAGAAACAGACCCTTTCCGGGATGCTTCTCAATATCAATGGTCGGGCCATCTCGCGACTGCATTTCGTCGGTCGAAGTCATTCGTTCGCCGGCGACCATATCAGCCGATGGTTGACTGCACCCTGAAAAGGCGAGCGACGCAGCTAAAACCAGTCCGATCCAACTGCGTCGCATAACCTTTTCCCCCACTTTTATTTAGAACTTTGCGCCAGCTTCAACGCCAAAGTAGCGCGGCGGGCCGTACAGCGTGAATGTCCACAAACCACCGACAACTTGGCTAGCCGTTTCATAACGCTTGTCGGTCAGGTTTTTGCCGACGAGGCGCAGCGAATATTTATCGTCCAAATCGGCAAGGGTAATCGACCCATTCAGTAGCGTCCGAGCGCGGAGGAATGTGTTATCCCGCGCATCCGAAATCGACTGCGTAAACAGGTTGCTTCCTACATAGCTCACATTCGCATTAACCGCCAATTTCAGATTGCTACTGACAGGTTTCGAATAAGTCCCGTCGACGGACCATTGCCATTTAGGCGCACGGTCCATCGGAGCTTTCGACAGATCATAGCCTGCAGGTATCGGCGTTACATATTTACGGTACTTCGCATCCTGATAACCAAGAACACCGCGAAGGGTTAGGCCGTCGGTTGGGATAAGTGTAGCCTCTGCCTCAAGGCCCTTTACCCGGGCGCTGGCTGCATTGAAGAAGCGTGTGACCTGATTAGGCTGACCATTGACAGTGATGGGCACAACAATCTGCTTTTGGAGATCGCTGTAATCCACCCAGAAACCCGTCAGGTTAAGCCGCGCGCGGTTGTCAAGGAACTGCGTCTTTACACCAGCCTCATAGCTGTCTGCCTTTTCAGGCTTAGTTGCCGCTGCGGCCTTCGAAAATGCCGCCAAGTCAGTTCCAAACGGTCCAAAACCACCGATTTGGTCGTTGAAGCCGCCGCCCTTGAAGCCATGAGAATAGGTCGCATACAGGAACGTATCATCAGTGGCCTTATACGAAGCAGAGAACCGATAGGTAGGCTCATTATCGCTTGCCCGAACAGTGACGACGCCCGCTTTATAATTATAAACACTCGCATCAAGCGGCTGTGCGATTTTGATGCTTGGATCAAACGCCCCACCCAATTGCGGTATGAATACCTGCTGGCGACCCTGCCAAGTCTTGCGTTCCCAAGTGTAGCGACCGCCAGCCGTAAGCGACAGTCTGTCATTCACCTCGAATGTGCCCTCAGCAAACAACGCTGTCGATTTTGCCTTTTGCGCATTGCACAACAAGTAAGGCGTATTGTTCCAGGCACCGAAGGGCAATGGGCCACCCGTAAGATCAAGGAAGCCGAGCAACTGGTTTACGCAGAAGTCAGCATCATCCCTTTGGTAGAAACCGCCTGCAACAAAATCAAATGCACCACCCAGATCTGAGGCAAAGCGCAATTCTTGCTGCCAAGTCTTCCGATCGTCGTCGCGCGTGGCATCGAACAGGGACAGAACCGAACCGTCTGCAGCCACTGGAGCCTGACCGGTATAGGTGTTCGGCAAACGCGACCGCTGGCTGCGCCAGCCCGTAATTGACGTAAACGTACCCATGCCGACATCAACATTCATGTTGAGGTAAACGCCATCGACATTGACGACGTGGCCATCCTGCATCCGCATTAAGCTATCCTGTCGGTTCGAAACGCCTCCGTTGTTTAGGGGGTCGCTGCTTTTGTTGCCGCGCGATCCAACATTCAGGGCATCAAACAAGAAGAAACGTCCCCCGCCGTTTACAGGGGTTTCATTAACCGTCGCGGGCGTTTCCGAGCTATCTCGGATCATTTCATATTGCAGCAACGCATCAAAATTGTCTGACGGCTCCCAAAGCAATTTGGCACGCAAATTGTAGACATCGGTGCCGCCAACCCTGCTGCCATCTCCGCAACCTGACCGGCCAACAAATTTCGCCGTTGTTGCGGGCAACGCAGGGGGTGTCGTTAGAAAGGTCCCAACCGGGCCGTAGCAAGCGCCGTTGCGCACGAAACCGTCCGAATATTCATATCCGCCAACAAGACGCAATGCGAGTGTATCCTGGATGATTGGAATATTGACTGACGCATTTCCGCTGTAAGACTTAAAGCTGCCTGCCGCGAGACGAAACTCAGCCCCAAAATTTGAGAGATCTGGCCGCTTTGTCTTGACAGTCACAGCGCCGCCGATTGCGTTCTTGCCAAACAATGTACCTTGCGGTCCGCGCAAAACTTCAACTTGCTGCACGTCAAAGGTATCCAATAACTGGGTTTGAACGCTAGCCATCACAAAGTCGTCAACGGTTACCAGCACGGACGGCTCAAAATACACGATAATGTTATTCTGACCAACACCACGCATGGCAAAGGAAGCCGCATTAAACCCAGTGATTTTTGCGGCCGAGAAATTGGGAACGAACGAAGCAAGATCACCGATATTGTCAGGACTTGCCTGCTCGATGAGGGTTTGATCCACTGCGGTGATTGCAATCGGGGTCGTCTGAAGATTGGAGTCGCGCCGTGTCGCCGTCACAATGATGTCAGACAGGCCAGTGTCGTCTGAAGTTACCTCAGTGGTCTGCGCAAAGGCAGGTGTTGCGAGCGCCAGAACTAAGCCTGTTCCAATACCAATAGTCAAAATTTTACTGCGCATAAAGCCTCCCCATACAGATGTTTTCGAACAGCCGATTTTCTGCAATCGTGCCGTTCAATATTTGTGGCCTGCCACATATCGAAATAACAATCAATCGTGTTTGTTTTTTTTTGAATTCATGTATCTGTAGATCCCATAAGCAAGAGGAGTATAGTCAATGAGTTTCGATTTTCGTCTCTGGGATATTCACACGGGCGCGCACCATCCCTTCAATGATCGGGCACCCAGAATCGACAACGGAACTGGTCGGCCTGACCCGAAACGTTACCATGGCGCGGATTATAAAGACGCTGAATGGAACCGGATGTGGACCCAAACCTGGCTGCTCGCTGGTCCCACAAGTGACCTTCGTGAAGATGGCGATTTTGTCCGTTTCGACATTGCGGACGAGAGTTTCATTGTGGTGAGACAAGACGATGGCAGTCTAAAGGCGCATTACAATGTGTGCCCCCATAGAGGGAGCCAGCTGATCCTCTCAGATTTTGGCTCTATCGGGAATTTCACATGCCCCTTCCATAGTTGGCAATTCGCGCTTGACGGTACCAACACAAAAGTAACGGATGAATTCTCTTTTCATCCTGAAACTCTTTGCCATGATCGCAATCTCACGCCCGTACGATGCGAAGAAGTTGCGGGCCTTGCCTTTATATCTCTTTCAAATGATATGCCGCCTCTACGCGAATGGCTCGGCCCAGTCGCAGACCAACTGGAGACCTATGATATTGGCGCGATGAACGTCATTCAGCATAAGCACACGGAATGGGCAGCGAACTGGAAAGGCGGCGTGGATGCCTTTTATGAAATCTACCATCTCCATGCGGTTCATCCTGAAACGCAAGGTGTTATGGATGACCGCACGCAGATCGACCTCTATCCGAACGGAATGAGCCGTCAGTTCGTCCCATTTGCGCAGCCCTCACCTCGATTTCCGGATCAACTTAGTGTGAATCAGGGCATTAAGATGATGCTGCGCGATGCCGGTATTGATCCAGACGCATTTGAAGGCACAGCACAAGACAGCCGCGCTGCAATCCAAGTTTCAAAGCGCGAACGGGCCAAGCGATTTGGTCTCGACTATGACAAATTCAGCGATACTCAACTTAGCGATTCAACCATCTATGGCATCTTTCCTAATGTGCAGATCGGTTGCCACCCTGAAGCAGTATTCATCCACCGCTTCCTGCCGCATCCAGATGATCCCAATCGGTTCACCTATGACACCTGCATTCTTTTCGCACATGTTGATGCACCGAGCTACGGCCCGCCTGCTTGGATGGGGTTGGCGGACGGGACTGATACAACAGGGATGACACGCCCTGAGATCGAACGCGTCCCGCTTGGCGAGCCGCCCAATCTTGGGCAGGTCTTGGACCAAGATTCCGAACTATTACCGATTGTTCAAAAAGGATCACGTTCGCGCGGATTCCGCGGGCCAATTTGGAGCGAGCAGGAAGCAAGGCTGCGCCACTTCCATGCAGAGCTTGACCGCTATATTGATGGAGAGATTTAAAAATGAGCTGGACCTTCCTATCACGCTTTAACGTCAAGGCAGACCGAGAAGCAGAATTCTTGACCCTAATCCCACAAATGGAAATGAATGCTGCCGACGAAATCGGAACCCTGGCATATAAATTTTATCGCCTTGATGCGCCGCATGCATTCGCGGTTTTTGAGAGCTTTGTTGATGAAGCTGCTGATCAAGCCCACCAGGCTAATCCCGCTAGCGCCGACATCATATCAACGATAATCGAGTGTATAGACGGCACGTACACCCGTGAATATCTGTTGCCCATAGCGCCATGACAGGCATTTACACTTTGGGTGCGCTTTTGCGGAGCGGAGCCTCTCTGCGCCCGCAAGAGATGGCTCTTATTTTTCCCGACAGGCGCACGAGCTATGCTGATTTGAATGACCGGGCGCGCCTCTGGGCGGCTGCGCTCATCGCGCGCGGCGTTCGGCCGGGCGATCATGTGGGCCTCTTGCTGACGACGCGCCCTGAATTTGTAGAAGCGCTGTTCGGCATTGCGATGGCTGGGGCTGTCGCTGTGCCTGTGAATGCGCGATA
>NZ_JARXAI010000045.1 GCF_029865925.1 Sphingorhabdus sp. | reverse complement strand
GTCTGAAACATCAGTGATTCCGATGCGCTGTGGATCATCTTGATCATCTGGGCACATTGTGCACGATGTCGGGCTTTGTCTGCGATTGTCAGCTCGGCGCCGGTCAGCGCGACTTTGTCCAATTCGCCGATAAGATGGAACAGGACCAGCTTGGCGGTGTCGAGCATGGCGGCTGCCTCACCCAGATCACGCATATACGCTCCCGAGCCGGTGCGCGGGCCAATGAGGGTAGTGAGAACAGGCTTGCCAGATTCTGCAATTACGATTTCCAGCATGGCTTCAACCGCGCCGATCAACTGCGCGATGCCGGTGGTCCGCACAACCGGAACCACGGGCAGAACGTCCGACGGGGCACCAAAATGTCGCTTGGTGCGGTCAATCTGGCCTGCGCGTTCGTTCATTAACACCATTTGGCCTTCGGGGATGAACACTTCGGTCGCGACGCTGATGTCCGAACCCGTACCCTGCATTCCGGTGACATACCAAGCGTCCTTGATTGTAAGATCCTTGAATGGGATATAGCACATGCTGATGCCGGGGACGACGGGGCCGTCATAACCTTCGAGCACAACGCCCTGCTGAGCCCAGGTGGACTGGCGAGAGCCGGAGGTATAGGGCCAGGAACCGTTGATGATCCAGCCGCCGTCAACCTTGCGGGCCTTACCGGGGGGATTATACGCACCGCACACGGTTGCAGGGCCGTTTGCAAAGACGACATCCTGGACGCTGTCCGGCGCGAGGCTCGTGACCCAGCTGGTTCCATTAATGATTTGCACCACCCAGCTTATAGACGGATCGCCTTTGGCGATTTCGATCTGCATTCGACAAAAATCGGTCAAAGAGAGGCCGACGCCACCGAGACGTCTGGGCAACAAAGCGGATAGGATGTTGTTGTCGAACAACGCCTTCTCCGCCGCCTTGGTCGGCGCGCGCAGTTTCTCGCCAGCGGCGGCTTCGGCCTGAAATAGCGGGCGGAGTTCTTTGGCCTTGGCAATCATCGCGTCGGCTGTTGCGCGATCGGCAAAGGTTGTAAGGTCTTCGGTTCTCAAGTTTGCAACGGTAGCCATATTCAGTCCTTTCCTACGTCTTTCTGTTCTTGCGCGATTTTTAGCGCCCATTTCTGCACATTTTCGGCAGTATCGTTCCATATTTGTAGCCACTCTTCGCTGGCAGGAACGAGCAAGGTACTCAGTTGCATGCGGACAAGCGTTTCCACGAAGGTATCACGGTTGATTGCCTCGCCTACGAGACTATCAAAGTGGTCAAAGACCGGGCCGAGGGCATCTTGCACGGCAATTTTGTAGCGCGCGAACCGGCTACGGAAAAAGGCTAGATGGAACCCGGGCTCTACTTCGAAAACTCGGTCTGGGGAGTTTTCGCTAGTGTAGCGTGCGTAGAATTGCATCACCGTTTTGAAGCGTTCGATGGGGTCGGTGATGCCTTGCCCTGCGTCACGGATACCGTTCTCAAAGCCGGTGCAGACAAACTCGCTGACCGCTGCCAGCACTTCGTCTTTATTTGAGAAATATCGGTACAGCGTACCACGTGAAACGCCGCTTGTGTCGATGATATCGCTCATCGATAGCCGTCGCGCGCCCCGGTTGGCGATCACATCGATTGCGCCGCTAAGGATCTTGATGACGCTGGGAGAAAGCTCGACTTCATGCGCTATCGTGGGCCAGGGTTCAGTGTAGGCTTCAGCGGCGACCAGTCTCATGTGCTACCCTTTTCCAGTTCTTCGAGATTATGTGGAATACTCACATAACCGGGCAGATTTTGTCCGCCATCGACGTTGATCATTTCGCCAGTAACAAACCGAGACATTTCTGACGCGAGGAAGACGACTACGGGGCCGATGTCCTTTTCGGGGTTGCCTGCGCGTTTAAGAGGATTGGAAGCCACAACAGTTTCCATAAACCCGGGAACGTCTCTCACAAGCTGGGCAAACACCTGTCCAAGCCCGGTTGGGGCAATCGCGTTGACGCGGATGTTGAAACGGCCCCACTCGACCGCGGCACTCCGAGTCAGTCCCTCGATACCAAGCTTGTTGATATTGTAGTCACTGTGCAGCCATGCGCCGGTCTGGGCGTCAATCGAACTGAAGTTGATAACCGATCCGCCGCCGCGTTTTTTCATGTGCGGAAACGCCGCCTGCATCGCCCACCAGTTGCCCCAGACGCCAATTTCAAGCGTGCGACGCAGCATCTCGTCGGTCTTGTCCTCAAGCAGGACACCGGCGGAAAGCAGCGAGGCATTGTTGACGAGAATGTCGAGGCCGCCAAAACTGTCGACGGCCCTTTGGACCATCGCCAGAACGTCTTCTTTGACGCCCATATCGCCCGCGATACCGATGGCTTTAGAACCAAAATCCCGCTCAATTTCGGCGGCAACTGTTTCAGCGGCGGCTCCGTCACGTCCGCTGATCAGCACTGAAGCGCCTTCCGATGCCAGTGCACGTGATATGCCGTAGCCCAGACCTTTTGCGCCGCCGGTCACGATTGCGACTTTTCCATTGAGCAACTTGCTCATGCCAACTCCCCCACTTTAGTATCCATTTCCATGCGCTGTTCGGTTTTATCGCGCGTCAGAACATATCCGCGAACGACACCTCCATCGTCGATGAACAGATGCTTGTCGCCGTCTGCATCGCTTTCCACGCGGTGCCATTCGCCAACGCAGTCACGCGCGGGAGGCAGCAGGTTGATCGGGAGCAGCGTTGTCTTCACCTGAACGGCCAGCGGCGGAAAGCGAATTTCAGTCGGTGTGCCGAGCACACTTGGCGCAATCCCGCGTGCGGCCGCCATGATCGGAGTGACATATGCGGAAAGGCCGTGTTGGTATTCTGCACAGTCGCCGATTGCGTAAATATCGGGGTCACTTGTCTGGCCATATTGGTTGACCTTGATACCCTTGCCGATGTCAATTCCGGCCTCTTGCGCCAGCGCGACATTGGGGCGAAGGCCAACCGCCGAAAGCACCAGATCGGCTTCGATGTTGCTGCCATCATCCAGCGTTGCGACATAGCCTGCCCTGCCGCCCAGGTAATTGATCGCTACTACTTTGCGGCCCAGATGCCATTCGACACCTTCGCTTGCCAGCGCGTCGCGAACGCTTTCACCCACAGCGGGCGGAACCAACTGCGCGAGGGGCAAGGGTAACATATCAACGACTGCGACCTGATAATGGTTCGTGATCAGGTCATTGGCGAACTCTGTTCCGACAAGGCCCGAACCCATTATCAGCACGCGCGCGTGATCGGGAAGTTGCTCACGGAAATATGCGTAATGATCTAACTGATTGACCGAAATAGACCGGTGCGCAGCGTCGCCTTCGATTTCGGGTCGGAACGCCGTCGCGCCCATTGCAAGAACTAGCCTGTCATAGGGGATCGGGCCGCCGGTCGTACAGAGCGCCTTGCTCTTCCGGTCAATCGATTCCGCCTTCCGACCGATACGCGCGACAAGCTTCAACTGGACGATCATCTTTTCGGCGTTTGAGATCACCAAAGTTTCCGACGTCTTGCCCTTTGCCAAAGCCGTCGACAGTGCCGGCTTTGAATAGAAATGGCCGCTCTCAAGCGTTACCAGCGTCAGCTTGGCGTCGGGCGATAGCCTTCGCAATTCGCGGAGCACGCCGAACCCCGCCAGCCCGCTCCCAACAACAACAATCGAGGGCAGGGCAATGCTCCTCATATAGGTTATAGAAATACCGCAAAGTTGGCCATGCCAAGAACCGACTGATCAACAATGATCTCGCGCGTCGCCAGCTTGAAGGATCCGTTCACTTCGCGCCAGACATCGCGGCGTTCGGCACTCATTCTTTCATTTTCAGGATTATCGCCCCGGCTGCGTTCCAAAAAGAGGTAGCTCACGACTTCATATTCACCCTCCGTACCGCATTCGGCAACGCGAACGTTGGTGATAAAACGGCGGCAGCGCGATGGCGGATCTTCGGCCCACGCGCTTTTGTGTAAGCGCCCTATGCGCATCAGGATGGAATTATAATCGTCATCGAAATGGAACATCGAGCGCATCACATCGCGGTCACGGGTCGGACCGGTGCGGGTCAGCCGGATTGGGGCGGTGTAGATCAGGTCGGTGGCGAGCATCGCGGTCCAGTCGTCAAAACGCCGCTCGTCGAGCGCGGCTGCCTCGTTAAACAGCGTTTCCAATATGGCGTTATAGACGGGTGAACCCAACGGCACACGTTTCAGGCTCGTTAGGCCTCGCAATATGTTCGTGGAATCAAGCGACGCCGTTGATTGTGTCTTCCAGGTCATTGTGTGTCTCCTGCGGGTCTTATGCTTCGCTCATCAGCTTGTGATAGGCGAGCCACCAGTTCCACTGAGTGTCATCCTTGGTAAAGCCTGGGTAGAGCAGGCCATCACCTTTCCAGCCTTCGGGCCGTTCATGGCCATGCAGCGCCTTATATTTAAGCGTCATTGTCTTCGATGCGGCGCCGCGAGAATTGCGCATGATCTGCGGCCAGACGTCGGCATCATCCTGCTCGATCGTGCCTGACGTGCCCGATGCCTGAACCGAGTTCTGCAGCATGTCGCGCTTGACCTGTTCGGGCACATCCTTTTCCGCAAAGATGAAATTGACGAATTCAACTTTGTCCGGCCCCCTTGGGACATAAGTGTGAAGCGCAAGAGCGCCTGACGAGCCGCCATCCATGCGCGGGGCAAAGATGAAAAGCACCAGTATATTAGGGAATATGCCACCGACTTGAGGAGGGATAGTAGCCAATTGCTCGACCTGATCGGCCGAGAGGTTTTTGAACAGTTGCGGGATAAGCTCTGGCGTAATTCCAGGCGGCGGCAACATGTTCAGCCGTTCCTCAACCGACTTGCCCTCAAAACTAATGTCGGAAAACATTTTGAAGGTCTGCGCCGCTTCAAGACAGCGCAGCGAATGGCCTTGCGGACATGAAATATCGACACCGTACATCCCCGGCGCTTGATCGTAGATCGATTCCGCCGTTCCTCCCATTATGCCACCTTCCATAAGCGAGCGGTGGAGCGTGAGAGTGTGGAAACCGTCGGAGGCCGATTGTTCGCCGGGGATTTTCCAGTTACACGGGACAATGAACCTCTGCGGCGGGCCGAGCAGCTCAAGGCCGCTGTCCGTGCGGCAGAAAAGCTGGTCGAAGTAATATTTTGAATCACCTAGAAATTCATCGAACGAAGGGCCATCGATATTCCAAGTGGCGAAGATCAGGCCTCCGTAAACATGGACACGGGCTTTTTTTAGCCCCAGTGTCTTTTTGTCGACGTCGTTGCCGTGCATCTTCTCGCGCTCAACCGGCGCGCCGATAAAATCGCCATCGGGCTTGAATGCCCAGCCATGGTAGATGCATTGATGGATAGGCTTGTTGCCCGCTTCTGCGGTGCATACCCGCATCCCGCGATGCGGGCAGACATTGAGTGATACGTTTACATTGCCTTCTCGGTCACGCGCAATGATTACGTTGTCTTCGGCCATGTCACGGACCACAAAATCGCCAGAGTTCGGTATTTCGGTATCGTGCGCCAGCAAAAGCCATGTTTTGGCAAAGACACGCTCCATCTCGATGTCGTAAAGTTCTTTGTCGCTCATTACGCGCAACGAAACTTCGTTTGATTCGCGTATAATGAGGTCGTCGAGTTTGGTTCCGTCGCTAAGCGTAAGGCTTGATTTCTGAAGCATGGCATCACCTCCTGTCCCTAAGATCTTTTTGCTCTGGACCATGATATACATATTGAATGAAATCTGTTCAAGCTGTAATGTGCGAAAAAGAAGATTTTAGGAGACGGAAATGTCGAATCAGGACAAATTCAAAGTGGTCATCAACAAACCGGCATGTTGCGGTTATGGCGTTTGTGCGGAAATCTGCCCGGACGTTTACAAACTCGATGAAAACGGCATGGTCTATGTCGAGGACGAGTTCGTCCCCTGCGGCATGGAGGAGCTTGCAAAAGAAGGCGCCGACGCCTGCCCGCAATCAGCATTGAAGCTGGTTGCGGTTTGATGCGCGACGACCTTGCGCCGTTGTTCACGGAATTTTCCTGTGGGCCGCTAACGCTCTCGAACCGGTTTGTGATGTCGCCGATGACGCGTCAATTTTCGCCAGATGGCGAACCCGGTGATGATGTCGCGGCATATTATACCCGCCGAGCTATGGCGAAGGTTGGCCTGATTATTACAGAGGGCGTTGGGGTAGATCATCGTTCGTCGATCGGCCATGGCTCGATGAGCGAAGAAAATATCCCAATGCTGCACGGCGATGCGGCCTTGGCAGGTTGGCGCAGGGTCGTGGATAGCGTTCACCGCGCAGGCGGGAAAATCATCCCGCAACTCTGGCATATGGGCGGATTGCGAAGGGAAGGTACACCACCGCACCCGGGTGCCAAATCCATGCGCCCGAACGACATGAGCGAAGTCGAGATCGCCGACATCATTTCTGCGTTCGTGCGCAGCGCCGTCAATTCGAAGGCAGCTGGTTTCGATGGCATCGCGCTGCATGGCGGGCATGGCTATCTGATCGACAGCTTTTTGTGGGCCGAGACCAATATGCGCGGAGATGCCTATGGTGGGGACATATTGCGCCGCACGCGTTTTGCGACTGAGCTGGTCAAAGCAATCCGCGCCGAGGTCGGCCCTGATTTCCCGATCCTGTTCCGTATTTCGCAATGGAAGTTGCAGGATTATGATGCGAAGCTGGCAGAGACATCTGAACAACTTGGCGTGATAGTCGAGGCACTAGCATCAGCAGGCGTGGACATATTCGACGTCAGCACCCGCGTGTTTTCTTTGCCCGCCTTTTCTGGTTCCGACATGGGGCTGGCCGGATGGGTGCGCAAACTGTCCGGTAAGCCAACGATGACCGTGGGCGGCATTGGCTTCGACAAAGAGCTCGCGGCAAGCTTTGCTCAGCCGACACACGCGATCGATAATCTCAGTGAAGTCGTGCGGCGGTTTGGAGGCGAGGAATTTGACCTAGTCGCCTTGGGCCGTGCGTTGTTAATGGACCCAGCATGGGTTGTGAAAGCGCAGGCAGGGAAGCCATTCGAGCCTTTTGATATCACGGCCTATAGTCGGCTCGACTGAACCCCTAAAACCCCTCCGACGTCGCGTAAATATGAAGCCGTGCCGCGTTGGCGTTGCCCGTTTGCTCGCACATGAACAGGATAGCACGGGCTATGTCGTCGCCGACCATCGGCGGGATATATTCGTCCCAGCCGGCTTGGCCATGCGCTTTCATATCCTCGAAAATTTCGGTTGTGGTAGTCCCCGGCGCGACCAGTCCGACGCGTACGCCGCTGCCTGCTAGTTCGATCCGCAATACCTCGGTGAAAGCATCCAGCGCGCGTTTTAGTCCGCCGTAGACACCGGTTCCGGCGGCGGAGATGCTTGCACCGATGCTCGAGAGGTTGATGATTTGGCCGCTGCCATTGGCCTTCATATGCCGCCCAAACAGGATGCTGCTGCGCACCACGGCGGAGTAGTTGATCGCTATCATCGGTTCCAATTCTTCCAGATCGAATGTGTCGACAGGACTAGTCCGCAATATGCCCGCGTTGTTGACCAATATGTCGATAGCGCCAAGTTGCGCCTCTGCTGTATCGAGCAAAGCCTGCGCCGCGTTGGGGTGCGCAAGATCAAGCGAAACAAAGCACGCGCCGTTACCTAACTCATTCGCCAGCGCTTCCAACCGCTCTGCACGCCGCGCCACCAGCATCACTCTGGCCCCGGCACCCGCAAGCCTCCGCGCCGTCGCCTCGCCAATGCCTGACGACGCGCCGGTAATGACCGCCGTCTTTCCGCTAAGCGTTCCCATGCGTCCGATCCTAACCCAGAAAAACTGGCACGAATTGCCGTCGCGCAACCCGCCAGCCTGCGCCAGTGCGGATCAATTGATCGTCATAATAACCGATGCCGTGATGCACTGGGCCACCTTCGTTGATCGGCATCAGCAGCGCATCGACATAGGACCGCGCATGGGCCTGTCCGCCCTGCATTTCGGTTTCGATATTGGTAATGCGGTGCAGCGTCGGCCCGACATCGGCATGCACCTGCTTCATATATTGGACGATCGCGGCGGGGCCGGTCCATTTGCCAAAACTGCCATAATCGCATTCGCAATCATCTGAAAAACACGCGCGCAATTTCTCCCAATCGCGTCGGTCAATAGCGCATCCGTATGAGACAAGCAGCGCTCTGATCGCCCGTTCGTCTTGCGCGCTCAGGGTGTTGCCGCTGCTCTTCATGACATTCATCCCGCTCTCCACCACATTTTGGCCTACGCCTATTTCGGCGCTGTCAGCACCTTAGGGCGCAAGCGCTGGTGCTGGCCCTTCTTTGGATAGGCGTTTTTGCCGCTAGCGAAGACGATTGCTCTCTCTTGTTCTATCGAGGGGATTTCGCGTGCTGATATCAAGCCTGTGTAT
>NZ_JARXAI010000023.1 GCF_029865925.1 Sphingorhabdus sp. | reverse complement strand
GTCGGAGCCGAAAAACGCGCTCGTGAAGCAGTATCGCAAGCTGTTCGAGATGGAAGACGTAGGGCTCAGCTTTACCGATGATGCGCTTGAAGCGGTCGCCAAAAAGGCGATCGAGCGTAAAACTGGCGCGCGCGGACTGCGTTCAATTCTTGAGGCTATTTTGTTGGACACCATGTTTGACCTGCCGACCTATGACGGCGTTGATGAGGTTGTTGTCGACAAGGACGTTGTGGAAGGCCGCAAGACACCGGTGCTGGTATACGCCAACTCTGCTAAGGCGGATAAAGAGGACGCCGCTTAAGCCAAGACCCAATTGACTGTGGCAAACTGGCCACATTTGCGCGCAAAATGCACTTCAATGCTGCTAGGCACAATTTGCGGTAACGCAAAACTTTGCTTCCACCTTGCTGTCGGCTAAACGATGACCGGCTTCTAGGTCAGACTGTCACTTTACTGACATTTTCTGGTTCCAAGGGAGCGTTCGGCCCCTTTCGTATGCGTGATTCGGTTTTTTCCCCGATTGCGCGCCTCGGGCGGGGATTAAATTCAAAGGGGTCTATCCATGCAAGTTCGTTTTTATCTCGCTGCTAGCGCTGCCGCGTTAACAATCGCTTCGGCGTTCGCAACGCCTGCATTCGCCCAGGAAACAACAGCTTCGGTTCGCGGTACTGTTGAGAGTGATGCTGGGCCAGTTGCCGGTGCAACTGTTACCGTCGTTCATGTGCCATCCGGAACGACGTCTACAAGTTTGACCGACGATGCTGGTAATTTTAGCGCAAACGGACTTCGTATTGGCGGACCTTTCACGGTCAGTGTTGACGCAACTGGTTACGAGACTGCTCAAGTAACTGATTTGTCCTTGAGCGCTGGCCAGAGCTTTCGTTTGCCGGTTGTTCTTCAAACACAACGCGAAATCGTCGTGACGGCGTCCGCTCTTCGTGGTGCTACCGAGACTAGCAACGGACCGATAAGCGCGTTTAATCGCGAAGATATCGAAGGCATAGCTTCAATTAACCGTGATATTCGCGATATTGCACGGCGTGATCCATTTGTGACCATTGACCTTGCGAACAGTCGTACAATCGAAATCGCAGGCCAAAATGGCCGCTTAAATCGGTTCTCGGTTGATGGCGTCCAGTTCTCTGATGATTTTGGTTTGAATAACGGTGGTTTGCCTACCTCGCGGGGTCCCGTGCCTTTTGACGCAATTGAGCAACTTTCCGTTAAAGTGGCTCCTTTCGACATTTCAGAGGGCGACTTTCAGGGTGGCGCGATTAACGTTGTTTTAAGGTCTGGCGGGAATAACTTCTCCGGTTCAGCTTTCTATACTTACACCGACCAAAGTTTGACGGGCGACAAAACGCGGGATCGACAAGTTGCGTTGAAATTTGATTCCAAGCAATATGGCGGTATCGTTTCGGGGCCAATCGTAAAAGACAAGCTGTTCTTTATGTTTGGATACGAAAAGACGAAGGAATCAGATCCGTTTGACGATGGTGTGGGTGCTGGATACTCCAACCAGGTTCCAGGGATTACGCAGGCGCAAATCGATGCAGTTAGCGCGACTGCAAAGTCGGTATACAATTACGATACGCTTGGTCAAATCCAAAACGCGGTTGAGGAAGACGAGAAATACGTCGCCAAATTGGACTGGAACATCAATGAGGACCATCGTGCTTCAGTAACCTACATCCGCAACGTTGGTACTCAGCAGTTTCAGCAGAATACCTTCCTGACGCCTGCATTCGCCTTGGGTTTGTTCTCGAATGGATATGAACTGGCCGAGGAAGTGAACTCAGGCGTGTTCCAGCTGAACTCGCAATGGACCGACACATTTTCGACCGAAGTTCGGGCTTCCTATCGCGACTATAACCGTGATCAAACACCTTTTGGTGGCCGAGAATTCCCTCAATTCGAAGTGTGTCTCGACCCAACTTCAGTGACCAGCGTTGCGAGTACCTTCACAACGTGTGGCAGCTCGCGTTTATTCTTCGGACCTGACGTAAGTCGTCATTCGAATAAATTGAATACCGAAAACCTTTCAATCGACTTTACCGCACGGAAAGATGCGGGAGACCATAGCATTAAGGCAACCTTTGGTTACTCTAGAATTAACACCTTCAACCTGTTCTTGCAAAGGTCGTTGGGTGATTTTTACTTTGACTCGGTCGCTGATTTCCAAAACCGCATCGCAAGTCGTTTGCGCTTCGGTGCAGCCGTTCCAAGCCTTGATGCGAACGACGCGGCAGCCAGTTTCACCAGTCGTGCTTACACCTTCGGTATTCAAGATGATTGGGAGGTTTTTCCAGATCTAGAAATGAATTTCGGCCTCCGTTATGATTTATATAACAACCCAACGGCAGTGCCCTTGAATACGAACTTCTTTACACGTCAAAACTTTCCTAACACCAAGACGTTCGATGATGAGGGCGTGTTCCAACCACGCATTGGGTTTAACTGGCAGGCGTCAGATCGTCTCGTCGTTAGCGGCGGAATTGGGATTTTTGCTGGCGGAACGCCGGATGTGTTCCTGTCGAACAGCTATTCAAACACTGGGCAGCGGACAAATGCGATCGACATTCAGCGTAATGCCACTTCGGCGACTTGCAACGTCTCTCCAGCCGACCCAACCTTTTGCGCGGCTTCTCTCACCGGCGTGACAGGAAAGATACCTGCGACAGTGAGTGCATTTACCGCTACCAACGTTGCAGCCTTGGCTGCTGCACCCGTAAACGCAATTGATCCCAATATTTCGACCGCACGTCAGGCGCGTGCAACTCTGTCCGTTAACTATGATGCGGATCTCGGACCGCTTGGCGACGGTTGGTTGTTTGGCGTTGATGCACTTTATGGTAATGTTATTGAGGCTTATCAGTGGACCGACGCGCGCTCGGTTGACATCGGCACGCTTCCCGATGGCCGCCGGCGCTTCGCGCCTTTAGAGGGAATTGCGACTACCAACCAAGATCTGTTGATGACCAATGAACAGCGCGGTCGCTCATACATAGGCGTGGCGCGATTGGCTAAGTCGTGGGATTGGGGCCTGTCGGTCAACGCCAGCTACACCCGCTCGGACGTTAAAGACACCAATGCCATCACTTCGGCTACAGCCGGTTCGTTGTATTCTAACAATGCATTCTCTAATCCGAATTTTGCAGCCTACGGCACCTCGATTTATCAGATCAAGGACCAGTGGAAATTTGGCGTCGATTTCAACAGAGCATTCTTTGGCGAAAACAAAACTCGCCTTTCGCTCTTTGGCGAATATCGTTCTGGCCGTCCCTACAGTGTGATTATGAACGATACGACTTCACGGTCAGTAGTTTTCGGGACTGTTGGAAATGGCAGCCGTCAGCTCCTTTATGTGCCGACTGCTGGCGATAGCCGCGTATCATTTGATTCCGCAGCGAATGAGACGAATTTTAATGGCCTTGTGGATCAACTTGGCATTGGCAAATATCGTGGGAAGATTATCGGCAAGAACACACAACAGTCGCCAGACTTCTTCAAAATTGATCTTTCCATCAGCCAAGAGCTCCCGCTGCTCGTAGGCAATGCAAAATTGCGTCTGTTCGCGGATATCGAAAATGTGCTGAATATGATCAATAAGGATTGGGGTTCATTGCGTCAGGTATCGTTCCCATACACTGCTGCTGTGGTTACAGTTCAATGCCTCAGCGCGCCTGTCGCAACGGGAACAGCGCCAGGTACGGGTGTAACAAACACTGCTTCGACAGCAAATTGTGCGCAATATCGCTACTCTAACGTCATCGCTCCAAACGAAGCGTTGGTGACGCGGCAGTCGCTTTATGGCGTTCGTGTTGGCTTAAAGCTAAGCTTCTAAGTGCCCAATATACTAATGGTAAACAGGGCGGGGCTTCGGCCCCGCCCTTTTTTATGTGTAGATACAGCTGTCGAGGCCGTCACGTTTGACAACGCGGCTTCGGGCGGAGATGCTGTTGCCATAGCGACGGGTAAAGCCGCCGACGCCGTTTACCGGGCGTTTTTTGGGTAGAGGCAAGATTGCGGCCAATCGAGCTGCCTCCGTGCGGGTAAGGTTCTTTGCGGATTTCTGGAAATAGCGTTGCGCGCCGGCCTCCGCGCCATATGTACCGATACCCGTTTCAGCGACATTCAAATATACTTCCATGATGCGGCGTTTGCCCCAGATGTTTTCGATCAGGAAGGTGAAGTATACCTCAGGAATTTTGCGTAAATAGCGGGTCCAGCCAGATCCTTGCCACAGGAAAACATTTTTCGCGGTTTGCTGGCTAATGGTAGAACCACCGCGCATGCGTCCGCCTTGCTTGTTGCGGGTAAGGGCCTTTTCGATAGCCTCGCGGTCAAAGCCGTCATGGCTACAAAATTTCCCATCTTCAGCGGCGATGACCGCACGCACCAGATTGGGAGATATATCTGAAATTGGGGTCCAGTCCCGCGTTGCACCATTGCTGTCAAACAGCATCGTCAGCGTTGTGGGAACAGGGACCACGGTATAGATCGCGGTAAGCGCGATGCTGCCGCCCGCGAAATAGAGAGCCGCTTTGAAGCTGGAGCGAAAGAAACGGGCGGAAAGCGAGCGCTTTGTTTTTATCATGCACAAAAACTAGCGCAGTGCCTTTCGCCCGTCACCTGTTTTTATAGCGGATTAAAACGCCAGAAGTAGACGCTTTTCGCCAGCGATACGGAGCATTGCCTTTTGCAGCTTTTCAAAGGCGCGCACTTCAATTTGGCGCACCCGCTCGCGGCTGACGCTATAGGTCTGGCTCAGCTCTTCCAGTGTCTGCGGCTCTTCAATCAAGCGGCGCTGCGTGAGAATGTGCTTCTCGCGCTCATTCAAGCTGTCCATCGCCTCGGAGAGCAAAGCGTGGCGCATGTCGCCTTCTTGGGCGTCGGCAACGCGTTCGTCTTGCAATGGCGTGTCGTCAACGAGCCAATCCTGCCACTGACCGTCGCCGTCTTCGCGCATGGGTACGTTCAATGACGTATCGCCGCCCATCGCCATACGGCGGTTCATGTTGTTCACTTCTTCTTCGGAGACGCCCAAGTCGGTTGCGATTTTGTGCAACGCTTCCTGGTTCAAATCGCCGTCTTCAAACGCCTGCAAGTTGTTCTTCATCCGGCGCAGGTTAAAGAATAGCTTCTTTTGCGCCGCCGTGGTGCCGATTTTTACGAGGCTCCAGCTGCGCAGAATGAATTCTTGCATTGACGCACGGATCCACCACATAGCGTAGGTCGCGAGGCGGAAACCACGGTCGGGATCAAACTTCTTCACGCCCTGCATCAATCCGATATTGCCTTCGGAAATCAATTCAGACACCGGCAGGCCGTAGCCGCGATAGCCCATAGCGATTTTTGATACGAGACGAAGGTGCGACGTCACCAGCTGCTCGGCAGCTTTGGTATCGCCATGTTCTTGAAAGCGCTTGGCAAGCATATATTCTTGCTCAGGCTTAAGAACCGGAAACTTCCGGATTTCGCTTAGATAGCGATTAAGGCTCGCATCCCCCCCAAGGGCAGGTATCGTAGCCGGAACATTCTTTTTAGCAGACATGTTTTCCTCTTTCATTGTGCTTTCCGCCGGGCCTCCTCAAGCACCCGATGGCAAAGCGTTCCCTTTAAAACCTTTATAGTTGAAGCTGCCTTAACAGAAGCTGCATGTCTTCTGGTATACCACATTCAAACCGTAATGTTCCGCCGGTGATGGGATGAATAAACCCCAAAGAGGCCGCATGCAATGCCTGCCGGTCGAATTTGGCGTGATTTGGACCGATTCTGTAATGGTTTTGTCGATTAGAATAGACGCTATCGCCAATGAGTGGATGGCCGATATGTGCCATATGGACGCGCACCTGATGCGTGCGGCCTGTTTCTAACGTGCACTCAACCATCGCTGTTTTCGCAAATGCCTGCGCCATGCGGTAATGCGTGACGGCGCGCCGACCTTTTGAGTCCGCCAGCACTGCCATTTTTTTGCGATTCCTGGTTGATCTGCCAATTTGCGTTCGCACCGTGCCAGCAGGCGGGGCCGGGATTCCACTCACAATCGCGATATATTTGCGTTCAATGTCATGCGCGGCGAAGAGCTTTGCGAGGCCTTCATGCGCGGCATCGCTTTTGGCTACGACCAGAAGGCCTGACGTGTCTTTATCAATACGGTGCACAATTCCAGGTCGTTGGACGCCGCCAATGCCGGATAGCTTGCCATGGCAGTGGTGCAGAAGGGCGTTGACGAGTGTGCCGTCGCTATGGCCAGCGGCAGGGTGAACGACGAGCCCGGCAGGCTTGTTGACGATGATGAGATGTTCGTCTTCGAAAACCATATTGAGCGCAATGTCTTGCGCTATTGCCTTGTCGGGCACGGGGGCAGGGATATTCAGCTCAAATGTCTGACCGGACATTTTCTTGCTGCCTGCGTCGTCGAAAATTTGGCCATTAATACGCAGAGCTGCATCTGAAATGAGCGCCTGAATACGTGCCCGGGAGTATTGCGGCAGCGCAGCCGCAAGCGCGCTATCAAGACGCCCCGCGCCCAAAACACCCGTTAATGTGGTAATTTCCCCAACCATGGCATACACATGGGTAATGATCCTGCGTTTATCAAGCAACGACTGGCAACAACTTCTCGACTGGGCCAAAAGCGCGGGTTACGCGGAGTGCTGCGGATTGTTACGGGGCATGGATGGCAGGGTTGCCGAGGTGTCGCTGACAGAGAATGTCGCACTTGACCCAAGCCGAAATTTTGAAATCAATCCGGCTGCGCTGATAGCGGTTCATAAGGATGCAAGGGCAGGCGGGTTGCCCTTGCTGGGATATTTTCACTCGCACCCAAATGGCCTTGAAGAACCCTCTGCAACGGACGTCGCACAGGCGGCAGCCGATGGGTACTTTTGGTTGATAATCGCCCGGCGTACAATAACGGCTTGGCAGCCCGCAGTCATGGAGGGGCATGTTACCGGATTTACGCCAGTAACTTTGGTCGTGGAGGGTTGAAACGCCCTCAAACTCAGTCCACAAGCTGCCGCATAACGCCCGACACCTTCAGGAAATATTATTCATGCCCGAGACTGAAATCGATTTTGCCAGCCTACTTTGCTCGCGTCTTTGTCATGATCTTTTAAGTCCTGTCGGTGCGATGAATAATGGCCTTGAGCTTCTCGCGGACGAGCATGATCCTGAAATGCGGCAGCGGTGCATGGACTTGCTTGCGGAAAGTGCGAAGGCCGCAGCAGACAAGCTGAAATTCTTCCGCTTGGCCTTTGGCGCTGCGGGCGGATTTGGCCCTGACGTGGACCCCAAAGAAGCTAAGCTGGTGATTGAGCCGCTGGTGACGTCAAGCGGACGCACTGCGCTTGAATGGGCGGTACCTGCGCAAATGATGCCAAAGCGGGCAATTAAAATCCTTTTGAATCTTGTGCTGCTGGCAGATGAATCATTGGTCCGTGGCGGGACATTGTTTGTTGGTGCCGAGGCGCGAGAAGGCGAACAGGAAATCGTCATTCGAGCCAGCGGCCCCAAAGTGTTTATGGATACAAAAATCCGTGACGCGTTGACGGGGCGTATTGACCCTTCGGAAGTAGATTCGCGCACCGCGGCGGCTTGGATGGCGCAAGCGCTCGCGCAAAAGGGTGGCGGTATGATCCAATTGGCTGAGCCTGATGCTGAGCATCTTGTGATAGGGGCGTTGATCCGCACATAGTTAAAAGAGCGATTATAGCGCTGCCTTATATTGCACGCACCCTTCGACTTACCTATGGTCGGGCTATGACCATGATCTGGAACCCATCACCCAATTTTGGCGAACGCAACCTGCCTATCACCATGCTTGTGCTCCATTACACTGGAATGCAGTCTGGCGCAGCTGCGATTGACTGGCTGGCTAACCCTGCGTCCAAGGTATCGGCCCATTATGTGGTCGATGAAGATGGCCAGCTGGTGCATATGGTACGCGAGGAACAACGCGCGCAACATGCTGGGCTATCTTATTGGCGCGGTGTCACAGACTGCAATAGTGCCAGTATCGGCATTGAAATCGTCAATCCCGGCCACGAATTTGGATATCGCCCATTTCCGGAAGCCCAAATGGACACGGAAACGCGGCTGGTTGCAGAATTGGTTCGTACTTACGGAATTGATCCGCACAATGTCGTCGGGCACAGCGATGTCGCACCAACCCGGAAGGAAGATCCGGGCGAGTTATTTGACTGGGAACGGCTGGCAAAACTTGGATGTGCCGTGCTGCGACCGAGAGCGAACTTGGTTGACCCAGGTTGGCCGGACGCCGCATTTTTGCTGGCGCTTGAACGCTATGGCTATGGCATAAATGACGGGCGTGCAGCGACTGCGGCATTCCAGCGGCGTTTCCGGCCCGAAAACATTGATGGTGTCGTTGATGGCGAGTGCCGCGCTATCCTGCTCAGCTTGCTCTTGGCGGTTGAGGGCGGGTCTGCTATCTGACTTTTGCCAGAGGGTTGGGCGACCGCCGCTTAGCGGGTAACTGCTAAGGGGAGGAAAGTCCGGGCTCCAGCGAGGAACGGTGCCGGATAACGTCCGGCGAAAGCAATTTTAGGGAAAGTGCCACAGAAAATAGTCCACCGCATTTCGATGCGGCCAGGTCGAAAGGGTGCGGTAAGAGCGCACCGCGTTTCTGGTAACAGAAATGGTATGGCAAACCCCACCGGGAGCAAAACCGAATAGGGGCGGCATATGGCATCCTCCTGCCAGTCGCCCGGGTTGGTTGCATGAGCGGCGCAGCAATGCGTTGCCTAGATGAATGGTCGCACATCCGCCTCGGTTTCGGCCGAAGCGGAGGACAGAACCCGGCTTACAGACCCTCTGGCTTTTTACCCCACGCGCGATAAGCGAACAGCAATATTGCAATAAGTATCGCTTCAACAATCATCGGTGGTGCGACAGGCGCGCTATAACCGTCGATCGCAACACTAACAAAGCGTCCAACCAATGTTGCCGCCAACAATACTGCAGCGGCGAGGATTGCGCCTTGGTGCTGCCGTACCGCAGCAAACAGCGTTAGGCACGAGATCCCCAGGAACAGCCCGCCAATATCTGCACGCAAGTTCGCGCGACCAACTTCACCCACGGCCTGCAGGCCGCGTTCGGCAAAGACAGCGTCAAGGCTAAACCAATGCTGGGCAACTCCAAGCAAAGAGACAACCCCGATTACTGCAACTAAAATCCTTGAGATAAATATCATACACCCCTCCAAAGTGACGCGAACGTCAACATTTACATATTGGTCTCAATATGTTCAGTTGAGTCACGAACAAACTTCGGAGGGGTAAGTCAATGTCAATTTTGGATCGCGCTAAGAATGTCATCTTAAAACCAACCGAGGAATGGAGCATTATTTCGCGGGAGACAGCATCCATAGGTGGCCTCTTTGGCGGCTATGCGGCGATATTGGCAGCTATTCCAATGGCTGCAGGGATCCTGTTTACAGGTGCGTTGGGTATCAGTGGTGCAAGTCTGCTTGGTGGGGGCGCTATACCCATCGGTTTTGCGGCAATCGCGGCGATGTCGGTGATTGGATATATTTTGTCGCTCATCACTCTTTATCTGATGGGGATCATCGTCAACTCCGTATCTCCCAGCTTCAATGGCAAGTCAGATTTGCACCAATCGTTGAAGCTATTAACCTACGCGTCAACTCCAACTTGGCTGGCTGGTTTGGTAAGCTGGATACCCATAATGGGCGCGTTAGTTTCATTTGCAGCAAACGTGTATGTGGTTTATCTCATTTATCTCGGGCTACAGCCAGTTTTAGGGGTGCCCAAGGAAAAGGTGGCAGGCTTCACCGTGGTCATTGTGCTCATCTATGTCGTCCTCTCTTTGATTGTGTCAGGCATCATAATCGGCCTTCTGTTTTCAACATTTTTTGGAGGCGGAGCAACAGGCGCACTGTCCGGCGCATAATTTGCGTTTACGCCCCTAGCAAAATAGGCATGCCGCAGCTAAGTCGACGGCATGGTGCGATCTACGCGACGAAATGACTGGGGTTTTCCCCGCTGGCGCGGCTATGGAAGTAGCAGTGAGGCGCAGCAAGTGCGTCTGTGTGACCGTTATGGCTGCAACAGGGCAGGTAATTGCCCCGCGCCTAAATCTCCGAATAGTCCAGATCGCTGGATGTTTTGTGAGGAACATGCCGGTGAGTATAATCGCGGATATGATTATTTTGAGGGACTGACTAAGGAAGAAGCCGAAGAGCGCGAGGCCAATGAGCGCCGCGATTCTTCAGGTTATAAGGAATCGGCGCATTATGGTTGGGCCGGGTCCGGCGATGGCAGCCGAAGCCGCGACGAAATGAACGCGCTCGATATATTAGGGCTCGAAAGCGATACCAACTTTGAGGACGCGAAAAAGGCTTGGCGCAAGATTGCCAAGGAAACCCATCCTGACGTGAACCCCGGCAACGCCGATGCCGCGAAGGCGTTTCATGCGGGCCAAGCTGCCTATGACGTGTTACGCGTCGCAGAAGAACGGCGCGCGTGGAAGGGGTAGCGCGCGGCCTGCTCAGCCTGCGAAGCGAGCGGCGGTTTCCCTAATCAGCGATATCATATTGGGAATGCCCTGTGTGCGGTTTGAACTCAATTGGTTCTTCAAATCGAACGGAGCGAGGGCATTCTCGATATCAGTGCCTAAAATTTCTGCGGCGTTTTTCGCGTCAACAGTCTTTAGCACAAGCGCGATGATGCCTTTAGTGATGGCAGCATTGCTATCGGCCAAAAAAGAGAGCTGTCCTTCGTCTATCACCGGATAGACCCAAACGCTTGCCGAGCAACCCCTGACCAAAGTGGCATCAGTTTTGAGCGCATCCGGCATAGGTGCCAGGTCGCGACCAAGGTCGATTAATAGACGATAGCGGTCGTCCGCCTCCAAAAATTCATATTCTTCTTGAATGTCGGTAAGTGTGTTCATGCGTTATCGCATATGGGGGAAGGGGTTAGATATCAATCCCTGCTGCGATAGCCTCAAGCCTTTTGACGCGTTCTTTCAAATCGGCAACTTCGATACGCGATGTGGCTGACAGCTCGCTTGGCGTGTCGCTGCCGCGGCGCATCTTATCTAGTTCTGCATGCTTCAAAGCAATCCAGTCGCGCCACCCGTGCAACCCAAGCGCGGAAACAATCGAGACCATGAGCACAGCAAAAATACCGATAATGATATAGAAATTGGGATACTGTTCCATTGTTCCTATCTTTCTTTCCGCACGCCGTTACCGGTCGCGCAATTCCTCAATCTGACGATTAAGATCGTTCGCGCTGCTGTTGTCCGTTGCGATACGCTCAAGCACCTGAGTGCGTTCTTTTAGTGCGCGTATCTCGTCCCGCATCTCCCGCGTTTCTGCACTGTTCAACAGCTGGTGGGTTTTTGTACCCATAAAATCCTGGTCCTGGACAATGCCATGCTTGGCCTTTTGCTTTGTCTGGATAATCTTGCCGACGGTGACGATTAGGATGATCGCAACGACCATTTCAAATGGGCCCATAAAGTCCTCCTAGGTGTAGTCAATGACGCTTGTGGGGTCAGCGCAGGCTTTCGATTTCTTCGGCCAGCTGCTTGTTGTTGCTGACATAATAAGTTTCCATCTCGGCCAGCCGGTGATCGATCTCGCGAAAGCGTGAGCGAATGTCGCGAGTGGTGCGGGCGGGTGACTGACGCACACCTTGCCAGAATTTCTGCTCTTCACGGTCGTCCGTGTAGAGTTGAATAGGTTTCTGATGTGCCATCCACGCCGTGATCACATACGCAATCAGCGTCCAGGGAAAGCCGCCCATAAGCGTAAACATCACTGCGCCCAAGCGAACCCAAAGTACGTCAACGCCAGTATAATCCGCAATCCCAGCGCAGACGCCCCTCCATTTGGCATTTTGCTTGTCGAGATAGAATTTGGTGTGTTTCCCTGACATTTCAGCAGTTCCTTTCCAGCTTGCCAACATTTTTTGGGTCAAAATCCGGTGTATCGAGGTCAATGCGACGTGGCTGCCACTCCGGATTTTCATGCGCGAGCAAACGTTCCACCGTCTCAAGGCGATCTTCAAGCCGGCGGGCCAGTTCATGCATGTCGCCAAGCATACGCTCATCATCATTGGTAAGCGTTGCCGCGGTTTTCCATCGCGTCACATAATGGAGTACGAGCCATGGGATTGCAACAAACAGCATTCCTACTACCATGACAGGGACTAATATATCTGCTGCCATGGGTTAGCCTTCCGTTTTCTGTCGGGCGTTCATGGCCTTTTTCATTTCCTCAAGCTCGGCATCGACAACGTCGAAGGTCTCGAGTGCCGCTATTTCATCGCCTAAGCTGCGCGGACCATCTGCGCCTATGGCGAGCGAGTCCGCATATCCCTGCGCCTCGTCAACGCGGCGTTCGAGGACGTCGAACCGAGAAAAAGCTTCGCGAACCTTGTCTCCATTGTACATCGTACGCAGCTTGACTTGGTTCTCGGCACTTTCCAGGCGCGTCATCAGCGCATTTTGCCGGCTGCGGGCGTCGGCGAGCTTCTTCTGTAGCTTGTGAATATCCTGTTCGGATGCCTTGAGTGCGTCGTTCAGAACATCGACTTCCTCAGTCAGCTGTTCCTTCATGTCAGTTGCCTTGCGCTTTTCCAGCAACGCGGCCTTTGCAAGGTCCTCACGATCCTTTGACAGCGCCAGATGGGCCTTGTCCGTCCAGTCGGCCTCAAGCGTGTTAAGTTTGTCGATATGGCGGCGCAGCTCTTTCTGGTCAGCAATGGTGCGCGCGGCAGAAGCGCGGACCTCAACCAGCGTTTCTTCCATTTCGAGGATGATCATTCGGATCATCTTCGTTGGGTCCTGCGACTTGTCGAGGAGATCGGTCACATTGGCGGCGATGATATCGCGGGTTCGTGAAAATATGCCCATTGGGTAACTCCGATAATGTTTATTGGCGACTTTAGTAAAATAGGGGGCGACCGGGTGCTTTATCTGGGGGAGGCTGGGGCACTCCGGTCGCAGGCTTCCGATATCAGGCAAGATAGCTGGCAACGAACGACCTATAGGTCAAAGTTTGCGTATTCTTCTCACCGGCGTCGCGATGGTTGAGGAGCGAGACGGCATAGCTGGTAAAGATCATACTGATCGACAAAGCGACTGCCAGCGAGAGATGGCTTTCTTGTCCGTTTGGGGCGTTGCTGATCTCAATATTTTTGCGCATTTTGTTTTTTCCATCTGTTGCATGCCGGTGTTTTGCCGACTTGTAGAATGCCTTGCAGGGACCGTGCCATTTCGCGTTTTTGTTGCATTTGGTCATTTTTTGAAAAATGTGACGGTAGGCCGCTGGTAATTATTGCCACTCTATGGTGAAATATGCCAATATTTGAGAATGGATCGGGATAACATTCAGTTTATTGGTCAGTCGTCCGCATTTTTGGACGCGGTGGAGCGTGCGAGTCGCGCCGCGCCGCTAAATAGGCCGGTATTGGTGGTCGGCGAGCGCGGGACCGGTAAGGAGTTGATTGCCGAGCGACTTCATCGCCTGAGCACGCGATGGGACGGGCCGTTAGTCACGATTAACTGTGCAGCGTTGCCCGAAACATTGATTGAGGCCGAGCTTTTTGGCCATGAGGCAGGTGCTTTTACCGGCGCAACGCGTGCACGCGAGGGCCGGTTTGAAGAGGCGGACGGCGGCACGTTATTTTTGGATGAACTTGGCACATTAAGCATGGGCGCGCAGGAGAGACTGTTGCGCGCGGTCGAATATGGCGAGGTTACGCGTATCGGGTCGTCGCGGCCTGTGCATGTCGATGTCCGTATCGTCGGCGCGACCAACGAACATCTCCCCAATATGGTCGAAAAGGGCAGATTCAGGGCCGACTTGCTCGACCGGCTATGCTTTGAAGTCATCACTCTGCCGCCGCTGCGTGTGCGTGAGGGCGATATCGAGGTTTTATCCGAATATTATGGGCGCAAGATGGCGGCGGAACTGGGTTGGGACGGTTGGCCGGGATTTGGTGAAATTGCCATCCGCGCGCTGGAAAACCATATCTGGCCGGGCAATGTGCGCGAATTACGTAACGTTGTCGAACGCGCGGTGTATCGCTGGGCTGACCCAGCGCAGCCGGTGGATTACATCCAGTTCGATCCGTTTGATAGCCCATGGCATGGCGGCGTTGCATCTGCTCCGATGCAAGGGCAAGCCGATAAGCAGAACAATATTGCTGAGCCGCGTTTCTCAACCGACCTTAGTCAAGCGGTTGATGTGACTGACTTTCGCGAGGCGACCGAGAAATTTGAAAAAGCCGTTCTAGAGCAAGCACTTGCAAAATGTCGGTATAATCAGCGGCAAACTGCCAAGGCGCTGAACCTCAGCTATGACCAACTGCGTCATACGTTGAAGAAACATGATCTTTTGGGATAAAAAAAGAGGCGGCATTTGCCACCCCTTTTTTGAAATCTGATGTCTATCAATTAGCCGCCGTTGAAGCTGACCATCGTGTAGAGCATCGGGATCGACAGCAATGTGTTCAAACGCGATGTCATCATCGCGGTTGTTGCTGCCTTTGCCTTTGTTGCGTCATCCGCTTCAACGATGCCAAGTGCCTTCTTCTGGTTTGGCCAGATGATGAACCAAACGTTGAAAGCCATGATGACAGCAAGCCACATGCCGACGCCGATCAGCTTGTAAGGATCTTGCAGCGTGAAGGCCTGATGAGCATAGCCGGCCTGAACCGAAATGATGAGGCCAAGCAACACCGTGAGCGCTGCCGCCCAGCGGAAAAAGAACAGCGCTGATGGCGCGATGTGTTTCGAAATGCCCGGCTTCAACTCAGCAGGGATTTTCGGCATCGTGGGGATTTGGACGAAGTTGAAGTAGTACAACAAGCCGATCCAGACGATCCCAAAGAATGTGTGCAGCCAACGCGTGACCGATTGCGCGGTTAAGCTATCACTGTCCAGCCCGAACATGACTGCTAATGACAGCACCAGACCGGCGACCAGCACCAGATGTAGATTTCCAAAAAATTTCGCCATTTTTTCCTCCTGTAGGCATTCAGGTGGTATTGCCCCTGATAGGTTGCTGCCTATCTGGGTGGCAGAGGCTTGTCACATAATTTCTGCATTAGTAGTGCGTGACGGGCGGAACGTGTGCCGCCTCGGTGCGTTTGCTTTGGAACGTCTGATACAGAAAGATAAGCTATGTCCTTCATTCTCCCTGAACTCCCTTACGACAAATCTGCCTTTGGTGATCTTATTTCCGCAGAGACTTTTGATTATCATCATGGAAAACATCACAAAGCCTATGTGGACAAAACTAACACGCTGCTTGCGGACAATGCCGCCTTGTCGGGTGCGTCTTTGATTGCAGTTATTGCGGCTGCAAAAGCGCAAAATAAAAAGGGTCTGTTTAACAACGCGGCACAAATCTGGAATCACAGCTTTTACTGGAAATGCCTCTCACCCGAGCGGCAGGCGCCATCGGGCAAATTAAAAGCCATGATCGACGCAGGTTTCGGCAGCCATGCAGGCATGTTGGCCCAATTCAAAGAGGAAGCTACGGGACATTTTGCCAGCGGCTGGGCATGGCTGATCCTTGATGGCGAAACGCTTAAAATTACGTCACTGCACGATGCCGATACGCCAGTGGTCCACGATATGAAGCCATTGCTGACCATCGATGTGTGGGAGCATGCCTATTATGTGGATTACCGTAACGCTCGCCCGAACTATGTCGATGCATTGCTTAACAACGCTGTAAACTGGGAATTCGTGGCGGAAAATCTGGACGGCGACGGAGCGTCACGCGCCGACCAAGAATGAGAATTACGCCGGTGGTGGAAGCTCGGCATCATCGCCGAGCTTCAGGCCATGGCGCATCAGCATGGGTATATTTGCCAAAGCGAACAAAAAGGTGAGGGCGGACACGCCCCACACTTTGATCGAAAGCCATGTATCGAACGAAAACCATTCGGGCCGCCGAAAGATTTCATTTAGCCCTGCCAGTATGAAGAAAAATATACCCCAGCTTAACGACAGTTTCATCCAGCCTTTTTCATCAAGCCCCTGATAGGCTTGTTCGAGAACATATTTCAGCATCGCTTTGCCGCGCAACCACCCACCGAGCAGCAGAATGGCGAAAAACGCATAGATGATGGTCGGTTTGATTTGGATGAAGCGTTCATCATGGAACCAGATCGTCAGTGCCCCAAAAAATACGCCCAGCGCGGCGGTTAATTTTAGCATCGGCGAAATCTTGCCGAGTTTGAGCTTTGATACGATCACTGCAACGAGGATTGCAGCCATGAAAGCTGCTGTGCCAACAATTGCACCCTGTTTGGGATCAGTATCTGAGCTACCAAACTTTGAAGCAACAAAGAACAAGAAAAGCGGCCCGAAATCTAGAACGAAGTTCAGCGTACCGGATGGTTTTTTTGCTGATGGGGCTCCGCTCATAATGACCCCCCGCTGATTGCGCGCGCAACGTCTTGGGCATTGAACGGCCGCAGATCGTCAATCAACTCACCCACACCGATAGCGTGAATGGGCAGGCCGAATTGCTTTGCAGCGGCTACCAATATCCCGCCGCGCGCGCTGCCGTCCAATTTCGTCATTACAAGTCCAGTCACGTCAGCGACCTCCTTAAAGGTTTCAATCTGTGACAACGCATTTTGACCGGTTGTGGCGTCAAGCACGAGAACAACATTGTGCGGGGCGGCAGGGTTCAAGCGGCCTAGCACGCGGCGAATCTTTGCCAGTTCATCCATCAACTCGCGCTTATTCTGTAACCGGCCTGCGGTATCAACGATCAGCACATCAATTCCTTCTGCAGTCGCCTTTTTGACTGCGTCAAACACAACCCCCGCCGCGTCACCGCCCTCTGGTCCAGTTACAATCGGCACACCGATGCGTTCGGCCCATATCTTCAACTGCCCAATCGCGGCTGCGCGAAATGTGTCACCCGCCGCCAGCATGACACCGTAATCTTGTTCCAAGAACAGATTGGCGAGCTTTGCGATGGTCGTGGTTTTGCCTGAACCATTTACGCCAATGACTAAGATCACTTGCGGGCGCGGGAATGCATCAATTTCAAGCGGAGAGGCCACAGGCGCAAGCACAGCGGCGATTTCATCCTCTACTATCTGCCTTATGCCATCGGCATCTACACCCCTGTCAAAGCGGCCGGCAGCTATTTTTTCGCGGATCTGGGATGCCATTGCGGGGCCAAGGTCAGACGCAATCAATGCATCTTCGATCTCGTCGAGATCGCTAGGGTCAAGCTTTGCCTTTGTTACAAGCCCGGCGATATTCTCGGTCAACTTGCCTGACGTTTTTTTGAGGCCGCCGAACAAACGGTCCGTCCACCCAGCATTCTCGCTCATTCGATAACCTCTGCTTGTAAATTGCCGTCTTGGGTATGCGTAACGCGGGCCGCGACGATACTGCCTTCTGCCATTATCCTATCGAGCTTGAGATAGGCGAAATTTTCCGCATGACCAGCCAAGCCACCACTTTCGACAGCAACATTCTGAACTGTGCCTACAAGGCTATTCATCCAATCAGTTTTCTGGACAGCGACCGTGTCACGAAGTGCTTTGGCGCGGACCTTGATGATTTGCGGTGGTAATTGCGGCATGCGCGCCGCAGGGGTACCTTTTTTGGGCGAATATGGAAAAATATGCCCGTGGACGATACCGCATTGATGGATAAGGTCGACGCTATTTGCGAACATCGCGTCATCTTCGGTCGGGAAACCGGCGATGATGTCGGCGCCAATGGAGATATCCGGCCTTTTTGCCTTAAGCCGCGCGACAAGGTCAATGGCCAGCTCGCGGCTATGGCGTCGTTTCATGCGCTTCAGGATCAGGTTGTCACCAGCCTGCAAGGACAAATGGACATGCGGCATCAGTCGCGCTTCGCCGGTCAGCAGGTCAAACAACCGTGCGTCAATTTCAACACCATCGATTGACGACAGCCGAAGACGCGGAAGGTCGGGCACGAGCTTCAAGATGCGTTCGACAAGCGCACCCAGATTTGGCTGTCCCGGAAGATCATGGCCATAGCTGGTGACGTCGACGCCTGTTAAAACGACCTCCTGAAAACCCGTATCCATAAGCTTTTGGATATGGTCGATAACGCTGCCCGCGGGGACCGAACGGCTATTGCCACGGCCATAAGGGATGATGCAGAAAGTGCAGCGATGGTCGCAGCCGTTTTGCACCTCCACGAACGCGCGTGTCTTTCCTGAATATGCCGTCACAAGATGCGGCGCGGTTTGCGCGATGGTCATAATGTCGGACACGACGACGGGTCGATCGGGGCGATCAATTATCTCGCGCAGTAATGCAGCATTCTGTTTTTCATGATTACCGAACACGCCAGCAACTTCCGGCATGTTTCTAAACGTTTCAGGCTCGACCTGCGCCGCGCAGCCAGTCACCCACACCCGCGCATCAGGGCGGCGCTTATGTGCTCGGCGAATGGCTTGCCGCGTTTGGCGGACAGACTCATTGGTCACGGCACAGCTATTGATAATGACAATGTCGTCATGGCCAGCAAGCTGCTCAGCCAAGGCGTTGCTCTCGGCAAGATTAAGGCGACAGCCCATGCTGATGACTTCAGGTTTTTGCAGTGGGGCGTTCATCCAAAATCGTCCCAGTTCGCTTGTCCTGTGAAGACATAGGTCGCGCTGCCAGTCATGACGACCGGTTCTCCTGGTGCCCATTCTATGGTTAATGTCCCGCCCGATTGGTGGACGATCACCGGCGATTGGACTTTACCTTGCCGGACGGCAGCAACTGCGGTGGCGCATGCCCCGGTACCGCACGCTCCAGTCAAGCCAGCAGCGCGCTCCCATACGTTTAGACGGATTTCATTGCCGTCGATAGAGGCGACGTTGACGTTCGCCCGCTCGGGAAAAACGGAGTCGTGCTCGATGATGGGGCCAAGTCTTGCCAAATCAACTGCGTTGACATCATCTACAAAGAAAATAGCATGCGGGTTGCCTATGTTGACCGCCATGGGGTTTTCGAGTTCTTCCCATGCTAAGGGCATCGAAGCACTGTCCATGGCAAAGGCAAGTGGAATGGCTTGCCAGTCAAACCTTGCTTCGCCCATCGCGACCGTGACGTTATTGTCGGACAACTGACCAGAAATCAGGCCGCCTTTGGTTTCGATCTCAAGGTCTTTTTTCAACAGTGCAATCACGCAGCGCGAGGCGTTGCCGCACGCTTCTACTTCGCCGCCATCCGGATTAAAAATGCGCATCGCGACGTCTGCGACATCCGATGGGATTAACAGGATTAATTGGTCGCAGCCAATGCCGCGCTTCCGGTCGGCAATCGCCCGCGCGCGGGCAGGCGACATTTCCATCGGGCATGCGCGGGCATCAATAATGACAAAGTCATTACCCAGTCCATGCATTTTGTGGAATTCGCCCATCGCCATGTTGGGCGATTTAGGAGGTGCAAGGCGCAGTGTCCACCGTTCATGCTATGCTCTACAGGTCTTTGGCCTCGCGGAATAATTTGCTTTCTTGTGCGCCAGTGGCTATTCGAAACTCCAAGGCGAGCTACTCGCCATTCATATTTGATGGAAATCCGTAGTTTCCAAGCTGGTTGGCGAAGATTCGCTCACCGGCTTTTTGTTCGTTTATGTCTCAATTGAGGCGCATTGGTAAGGAATGTTGATGTTTGACAAGCTAAGCGACCGCTTGGGAGGTGTGTTTGACCGCCTGCGCGGTCGCGGTGCGTTGAACGAAGCCGATGTGCGTGAAGCGATGCGCGAAGTGCGTGTTGCCCTGCTTGAGGCGGACGTTGCGCTGCCTGTCGTGCGTGAGTTTGTCGACAAGGTAACCGAGCAAGCCGTTGGCTCGCAGGTGCTGAAATCGGTCACGCCTGGGCAGCAAGTCGTCAAGATCGTCAACGACGCGCTTGTCGAGATGCTTGGCGCTGAACAAAGCGATCTGAATCTGGCAGTTGCGCCACCTGCGATTATCATGATGATTGGTCTGCAGGGTTCGGGTAAAACCACGACTACTGCAAAAATCGCCAAGATGCTGAAGGCTAAGCAGGGCAAAAAAGTCCTCATGGCTTCGCTTGACGTCAATCGTCCCGCTGCGCAGGAGCAACTGGCCACGCTTGGTTCGCAGACAGAGGTGGCGACTCTGCCAATCGTTCAAGGGCAAATGCCTTTCGATATCGCCAAGCGCGCGATGCAGGCGGCAAAACTGCAGGGTTTTGACGTCCTCATCCTCGATACCGCTGGTCGCTTGCATGTTGATCAACAGTTAATGGACGAAATGCAGGCGGTGGCAAAGGTTTCGACACCGCAGGAAATTCTGCTGGTGGTCGACTCGCTCACCGGTCAAGACGCCGTTAATGTCGCCAAAAGCTTCGGCGAGCGCGTTGATCTGACGGGTATCGTGCTGACCCGCATGGACGGTGACGCACGCGGCGGTGCTGCCCTGTCGATGCGCGCCATTACCGGCAAGCCAATCAAATTTGCAGGTGTCGGCGAAAAGCTTGACGCGATTGAGGCTTTCAACCCAAGCCGGGTTGCTGGCCGTATTCTTGGCATGGGTGACGTTATTGGCTTGGTCGAACGCGCGTCCGAAATGGTTGAAAAGGAAGATGCGGATAAGCTTGCGGCCAAAATGGCCAAGGGTCAGTTCGACATGGACGATCTGCGTACACAATTCCGCCAGATGACCAAAATGGGTGGTCTGGGCGCGCTTGCTGGCATGATGCCCGGCATGAAAAAGGCCAAGCAGGCGATGGACGCCAGCGGCATGAATGACAAGTTGCTCGTGCACATGGATGCCATCATTGGCTCGATGACCCCAAAAGAGCGTGCCAAGCCAGAATTGCTGAATGCCAAACGAAAAATTCGTATCGCCAAGGGTTCCGGCATGACGGTGCAAGACGTTAACAAGCTGATCAAAATGCATCAGGAAATGGCTGGTGCCATGAAACGCATCCGGAAGATGGGTGGTCTCAAGGGCCTCGCCGCCATGTTCGGCGGAAAAGGCGGCTTAGGTGGTGGCGGAGATTTGGGTGGTGCTATGGAGGGGATGCATGGCCTTCCGCCCGGCGCAATGCCGCCTGGCATAAGCGGGTTACCAGGAATGGGCGGTGGCGGCATGCCACCCGACCTCGCAAGACTTCTTAATAAAAAGAAATAAGTTATTGTTTAGTTTTTAGTATTTTAAGAAAGGTGAGTTAGTTTTATGGCATTATCAATGCGTTTGTCGCGGGGTGGTTCGAAAAAGCGCCCTTATTATAAAATCGTCGTAGCCGACGCCCGTGCGCCGCGCGATGGTAAGTTCATCGAGCGTATTGGCAGCTATAACCCACAGCTTCCAAAGGACAGCGCAGAGCGTATGATCATCGACGCCGAGCGTGCAAAGCATTGGCTCGCGGCTGGTGCGCAGCCATCGGACCGCGTTGCCCGCTTCCTTGACATCGCTGGCGTCAAAGAGCGCAAGGTCAAGAGCAACCCGAACAAGGGTGAACCAGGCCAGAAAGCCAAGGATCGCGCTGAAGACAAGGCAACGAAGATTGCTGAAGCTGAAGAAGCAGCAGCAGCTGCTGCTGCTGCACCAGCACCTGAGCCAGAGCCTGAAGTTGTAGCTGAAGAAGCGCCTGCCGCTGAAGAAGCTGCGCCTGCTGAAGTTGTAGCTGAAGAAGCGCCTGCCGCTGAAGAAGCTGCGCCTGCTGAAACCGCTGCCGAAGAAGCGCCTGCCGCCGAAGAAGTTGCACCTGTTGAAGCTGCTGCCGAAGAAGCACCTGCCGCCGAAGAAGCGCCTGCTGCAGAAGAAGCAACCGAAGAAAAGGCCGAGGGCTAAGCCTTGGCTGAC
>NZ_JARXAI010000016.1 GCF_029865925.1 Sphingorhabdus sp. | reverse complement strand
CCCCGCACGCGTGCGTGTGCAACCGAAGAATGCGGCATAAAAATCCAGGCTATTTTTTCCCATATAGCCGACAAGTTGGCCGGCCTGTGCGCCTTCGCCTAACAGAAAATGGGCGGAGCGGTTGGCGAGCCGATCAAACTCGGCGAAGCTAACGGTCCGCCCCATCGTTTTGAATGCAGTGCGTTCCGGGTCGTGCCGCGCCCAATAATCGGGATAATCGCCCAGCGTTCGGATTTCAGGATAAGGCCACATTAATCAACACCCTTTGAAATTTGGGACACACAGTGCACTGGGGAGCTTTCGGAGACCTTTATCGCCGCTTCACATATTTCGGAGCATAGAAAAGGGTTAATCGGATTACCTTTGCCTGGGTTGGTAAGCGTCAGCCGATCCCATTCGTTTATGACGGATATGAACAATGTTGTAAGGGACATTCATATTTCCTTTTGATGAATCGATTTACTAAACGCAGATGGCCGAGTCAATTCACTCTTGCTGCTATTGACTCGAACCCCACTTCAGGCTGAGAATCGCTCCAATCCGGGATCATGATAGCCTTGACGGCAGTCGGAAGTTACTCTACCTCAAGAATGTTTCGTGAATACTCCGGTAAACGTATTTACTATATATCATCGGCGCAGGAGGGAATGCGGTGAAAATCATACAGGACAACATAAAAAGGCGGTTACTCTTCCTCGGCAAGGCGTTTACCGACCAGCGATCATGTAAGCGCGATTATGACGTAATCTTCGACCGCTGCTGTTAATACCTTGTTCGCGCATCTGAACTGGCCCACCCCTAAATCGAGTGCCACCCGACGGTGCGGAAACCAGCTGCTCAGTGCAATCCTAACCGCCTCTTGCTTGAAATCGCCCGTATGTTTGATCGCCATGATTGGTCTCCTTCAGGGAGTTATAGAATCTCAAGTGATCGGAACCAAACCGTTGCAAGTCTAATACTGATATTTTAGTTTCACCGAATGAGACAGATGCGAGTTTTTTGGGCTAAGGAAGGGTATCTCGTGACAATTTTATTGAGGCATTATCTGAAACGTTCAGTTTGATGAAATGGGCCGGAATGGCCTTCGATTATTTCCCACCTTCGCGTCCCGTGTTTCGCGCGATTTAGATGCAAACCAGGGTGAACCTATGATTACAGCTGCAGATTACAAATTTCATGAGCGGGATAGCACCGACGACACTTGGACCGAAACCGTCTTCCAGATCTTTTCGGTTCCGGAACTCGGCATCAGCGGAAATATCTATGTGCTCACCCGCCCAAATTTGGGGGTTTGCCATTGCTCAATCGAGATCCATCAGGGATTGTGTATGCATCCATGGCAGCTTCACCATAATGACTCGCAGATGCATATGCGCTGCCCGGAGGATTTTTCTGACTTCACCCTTCCCAACGGCCTGACCTTCAAAGCGCACTCGGAGCGCGAGCAAGAGTGGAGTTATAAATCTCGCGATGGACTTTGTTCGCTGGAGTTGAAGTCTTCCGCGGTTTGTGATCCCACTGACGCTCGCGATCCCAATCAAGTTCCTCAAGCGAGCAATAGTGAAGTAAAAGGGTATGCTGGCTGGAATAATGGCCACCTCGAAGGCAAAAGCCGAGTCGTCGGGACACTAAAGCTGCGAGGCAAGAGCTACACGATTGATTGTGTTGAAGGGGTCAACAAGAGTTGGGGTCCACGGAATGATTGGGGCAACAAGGGCGCGAGTTGGATCCACGTTGATCTTGGTGAGGACCTTACTGCGTTTCTTGTGCTCGATCTCGACATTGAGGGGCGTCAGGTTCGATATGGTTCGCTGAAATACGGATATGTTCTCGTGGGCGGTGAGCGCCGTCCGCTCCTGTCCGGCGAAATGACGGCCACCCGATCTGACATGCTCGTAACCAGCGCCAAGGTCTGCTTTGAAGACGATCAAGGCGATGTTTATGAGGCTGTTGGCCAGACCATTGCCGCAGGCCCATGGTATAATTTCAATCCCTCCAGTGTGGGCTATCAGTGTCTGTTGCGATGGACATCCGGAGACCGGGTAGGGCACAGCCATATCGCTGACTTTGTTGGGCAATATTATCTTTCGCTCAGCATGGCCGACGACCTCTATGATTGAGAAAGCAGATGACGATGGGTGAATATGAGATAATCAATGAAGGACAACGCCAGCGGCCGAACGATGCGATAATCGCGCAAATCCGCGACCGATATCCCACCGAGCCAGAAATCGACCGGGTCTTGACCACCAAGATGAAACGTCGCCAAGCGGGCAAATGTTTCGAGGCCGCAACTCTGAACCAGTTAGTCGAAGGTACATCAAATTTAATTTCCGATCGTCTTGGTCGACCGGTGAAGATATCTAACGCCAAATGGTTGTCTGGCGGAGCCTCGAAGATTCAGATGAAGTTTGAACTCGATTGGACCGAGCCGGATGGTGAGGAGCGTACCGACGTGCTGGTTCTGCGAATGGAGCCTGCGGCCTCGGTCACCGAGTCCAGTCGCACACGCGAATTCGAAGTTATCAATGCGGTAAATGGGATCATTCCCGCGCCGCGCGCCTTTTGGGTTGATCCAGATGGCAGTTTTCTTCCTTATCCCGCAATGGTTTATGCGTTTGCGTCGGGCTCCGCAAAGCCATCCTATGATGCCGGCAAGGTTTCCGGATTGGGTCAAAATTATGGACCGAAACTGCGTGCCCAATTGGCGCCGCAATTTGTTGGCCTGCTGGCTAAGCTGCATACGATTGATGTGGCATGCATAGACGGCATGAAGCATTTTGACCGACCAACCGTAGGAAGCAACCAGTCCATAATCCGGCAGGTCAATTCGATGCGGCGTATTTGGGAAGAAGATCGGATCGAGGAAGAACCGATCATGGAAATCATCTATCGCTGGTTGATCGCAAATGCACCGCCTCTGGACCATGTTTCAATCGTTCACGGTGATTACCGCAGTGGCAATTTTCTCTTCGACGAGGAACAGGGTAAGATAACAGCCTGGCTCGATTGGGAAGGTGCCTCGTTAGGCGATCGGCATCAGGACCTGACCTATGCCATTATGCCGTCATTTGCCCATCTCGCGGAGGATGAAGCGACCCTTCTGGGATCGGGAATGATGGCAGAGAATGACCTCTATGCCGCTTACGAAAAGGCGTCCGGCCTAACCGTCGATCCGGTGCGGATCGCCTATTTCAATATCTACAATCGCTATCTGATCGCGATATTGACCTTGGCAGCGTCCGCACGAGCTTCACGAAGCCGCGGCACGCATCAGGACGTTCTGGTGAATTATGTTGTTGGGCTTGGCTATCCCGCCTTGGCTGACCTTCGCGATTATTACTTGGGAGTTGTGACATGATCCGGGATTTTGATGCTCAGCTACAGGTTGTCCTCACTGCCTTGCAGGACATTGTCGCACCGGCCCTTTCCGGAGCGGACAATCATGTGATCGAGCAGTTGATGCTCTCAATCGCGACGATAGGTTTCGTAAAGGCGCGGCTACCTGAAGCCCGCCGTTTCTATCGCATGGACCTTCGAAGTTGGATCGATTTATCGAAAGACGCGGCTCAGATTGTTAGTGTGCCAGATGATATGGCAAAAGCGATAGCCGCTGGTGTTGGCGTGTTGACCGACCCTGAGGCGGACAGCGCTGATATCGAAGCCATTAGCCGCCAATTGCGCGATCACGTCACAGCTCTGTCCGCTGCCGCTGTCGGCCAACCTTATCAGGCGGATCTCGAGGCGGTCATCCTTGAGAAACTTGGCGTGCTGATCGCGCAAAATCGACAATGGACCGCTTCATTCGGTTTTGAATTACAGCCAGAAAACTTACCCTTGGCGGCTTGGTAACCGACACCCGACTTTCTGTTCATCTCACAATTCGGCAGTTCTGCCCAATTGACGCCTCCAATCAATACCAGAATAGCCAGCATCACCAAGCTATTGGGGAGAGCCAAAGGCTGTATTAAAGAGCGGCCAAAGCCAGAGCCCAAAAGAGTTCGCCCGTATATTCGTCATATGTAACGAATATACGGGCGCTCATTCGATATCGCCTCTCCGAGGCGACAATCAATTCGTTTTAGACAGTGCGATCAAAAATTGAACCGTATATTGACCATGTACGTTCTAGGATCACCTGGTACCGCAGTATTGAACTGGAACAATTCTCCCAGCGCGACGCCACCCACATAGTAGGTCTTGTCGAAGACGTTTTTGACCAATGCTGCAACTGTCCAGCCCGCGGAAAGATGCTTTAGTGCCAAACGCAAATTGGCAACCTCATATGATGGCAGGACAGTGCCTTGGTTCAGGTTGCCGGTAGAACTGAAAGAGGTCGACGTCTGCTTATATAAGTCGGCGCGCAACGATGCTTCCATGTCTTCGCCGACTGGAGCAGTCAGGACGCCGAATACCGAACCCGACCATTTAGGCGCATCTGGATATGTTCCGAAAGCGACTGGCGCCCCACCTGCAACAGATACTTTGTTATCCGTAAATTTAGCATCAGTGTAAGACAGCGAAGCACCCAAGCTCAGCCAATCTGAAGGCTCAACCGTACCGTCAAACTCCAAACCCCTGACCTTCGCCTTCGGTACATTGACCGTAATTGCCGCCGGCGAGCCGCCAACAAGCGTATAGGCCACCCGCTGCGCATCTTGGATCCAGTTTTGATAGACCGCGCCATTGAAGGTGAACCGGGTCGAACCGGAACCGCTTAACTTGAAACCAAATTCAGCGTCAGTCACCGTCTCTACGTCATAGCCATTGCCGCCCACGGTCCCAAGGCCTGGTCGCGGCCGAACCACTCCGTTGTAACCGCCGTTGCGATAACTCCGGCGGGTAACCGCGTAAAGCAGCAGGTCAGAATTGACCTGATCCTGTACCCCCAATGTCCAACTGAGATTGTTGTAAGTCTTACTTTGATTTGGCTTGTAAGTAGCCTGAACTGCTGCTGAATCGTCAAATGAAAGATCATCGGGCAGCATTTGGATTCGCAGTTTCTCGCTGGTGTAGCGCAGGCCTGCCGTCACTGCCAGACCCTCTACGCCGGTAGCACCAGACAGGTCATATGTGCCTTGTGCATAGCCAGCGTAAGTTTTGCTACCCGTCTTTGAGGTATTAATCTGCAGTTGGCGAATAAGCGGAAAGTTGAATAAATCACTACCTGTTATGTTGCGGTTAGTTTCCGACGAGAAATATACGCCGGTAACATACTCAAGTTGACCACCTGCTGCTTCGCCCAGCAATTGAAGCTCGTTCGAAAATTGCTCGGTTTTATCGCGTTTTCCAATAATTCCGTTATCATCGATCCCATAAGGGATCCCATCAATATCTCCGAAGACATCGTTTATCAGACTGGTATAGCCTAAAACATTCTTGATCTTCGCATCGGAGCCTACGTCTATCGTAGTGATGTTCGAGACAACCAGATTGCGGCCCTTATATGAGTTGGGGCCATCTGATTCTACTAAGTACGGACCGCGAGCTAACTGCGTCTTGATATATGATTTGATACCGCCCCGATCAAGGCGCGGATTTGCTGCGGCATAAGAAGCCGCCGCTCCGGCGACTGGTCCTTGGCCAGTAAAGGCACCTATGAGGAAATTGAAAGTTCCGGCATCACCAAAGTTGGTGAGCAGGGTAACCGGCACAGCGCCTGTAGGATAGATACTGTAGATCCCGCCGATAGAGTTGTTGCCACCTGAATGGAGGTAATCGACAACGATGTCATTCTCGACCGTGTCGGACAACTTCGTGTAAAGGCTGAACCGTGCGCCGAAGCGATCGACATTGCCGGCACGCTCGTTCTTGAAAAGATTTAACTGATAGCCATCTCGCTGTTGGTAAAACCCGGAAACACGAGCGAGAACTCGATCCTCCGCCAACGGAACATTAATAGCGCCCTCGACTTGGCGCAGATCGTAGTTACCAACCCGGGCATCGATATAAACGCCAAGCTCGTTCTTTGGTTTTACAGAAGTGAACAGAACTGCTCCACCAGTGGCGTTGCGGCCGAACAATGTGCCCTGAGGGCCCTTTAACACCTGGACCGACTGAAGATCATAAAAAGCCGAACTACCGCCGGCTCCGCCCACCTGTATTTCATTGAAATATGGCAGAACGCCAGGGCGGGTATTGCTGAAAGCGTCAAGGTTCTGACCGCGAATAGCATAATTGAGCTGGTTCGAGTTTTGAGACGCGCGCACAATCAAGCCCGGTGTAGTAGTCTGCAGATCGCTTTCGCTAGTGATGGATCGCTCAGCCAAGGCTTCGCCGCCGATTACTGAAACTGCAACCGGCGTTTCTTGCAAGCTTTCCTCGCGGCGCTGCGCGGTCACAATAATAACATCGTCCTGCTCATCGCGGGTGGCTTCTTCCGAATCCTGCGCCTGGGCGAACGCTGTGTGCGGCACCAGCGACGCCGCTGCAACTGTAACAAGCAGCGTTTTATACAGAAAATTGTTAATCATAGACCATTCCCCCTTGAGCCCTGGTTTAAAGATCCAAGGTTATCTCTCAAAAAGGTAAACCACTTTATAAACTAAAAATCAATAACTGATATGCATTTTGTGCGATATTTTTTAACTGTCGCTCTTTTGCCACTCGTTAGACATGGTTATATCTATCCCAATCTTCAGCCTCCGTTTTGACGAGTGCCCGTAATCGGAAGCTTTGAAGTGGGTCTATATGCATGGAAACAGCATGGCGGGCCAGGTTGCAATCATTCGCGAAGCTGCGCAAAAGTCGAGTTGATCTATACTTAAAACGCCTAGAATGACTGACTTTACTGGCACAGCCGAGCATTTTTGCGATCAAATAGTTTTATCTTACAGCGCCGCCTTGGCTAAGAACTCGGCACACCGTTCGCCGATCATAATGCATGCGGCGTTAGTATTTCCTGATGTGATAGCTGGCATAATCGACCCGTCTGCGATCCGCAATCGGCCGATCCCATGCACTCGCAGGTCGGAATCGACGACAGCGCTCCCATCGGTCACCGCACCCATACGGCATGTGCCGATATGATGATATCCAGTGCTCGCTGTTTCCCGGACATAGGCAATCAATGCTTCATCGCTTTCATCGGCTAGATTAGGCTGTAGCTCTCTATTGCCAAGACGCCGCATCGGTTCCGCGGCGCAGATCCTGCCAATCAAGCGCAGGCCGTCTACAGCAGTTTGCATATCGCGATCGGTTGAAAAGTAGTTTGGAGATATCGTCGGTGCGTTCCGGACATCGCTTGAGGATATGCGCACAGTGCCCCGGCTCTCTGGCCGGTTTTGATAAAACGCCACTTGGAAGCTCGATTCAGGAAGCAATTCTCCAGAGTAGCTATTGGCCTCAAAGGGCATGAAGAACATCTGAATGTCGGGATCATCAAGCCCTGGACGTGTACGCGCAAAGCCGCCTGCCAGTGCAGCACCGACTGCCAGCGGGCCTTTGCGCGTGGCTATATAGCGCAAGCCAGCGATACCTTGCGACACCGGGCTCGACATCATTTTGTTGAATGTGTGCGGACTATTTGTCGTAAAGGTTCGCTTGGTGGTAATATGATCAATCATATTGCTGCCTACGCCCGCCAGATCGTGCACCACGGCTATGCCCAAGTCCCGAAGCAGGTCCGCCGGACCTATTCCGGAAAGCTGCAGTAACTGCGGAGTGGCAAACGAACCGGCCGACAGGATGATTTCGCGCCGCGCTGTCCCCCGCTGAACTGTGTCGCCACGTTGAAACAGGACACCGGTCGCGTCTCGCCCAGAAAATTCGACCCTTGAAACCAACGCTTCGGTTAGAATAGTTAAGTTTGGTCGCTTCCGCGCAGTATCCAGAAATGCCTTGGCTGTGGACGACCGCCTGCCGCGCCACGTCGTCGTCTGGTAATAACCTGCCCCCTCGACTTCACGCTGACAAAAATCATTTCGGCGCGGTATGCCGACGCTTACAGCAGCGTCCAGAAATGCGTCAGCCAGCGGGTTTTGCCAGCCAGCGGTCTCGACCCCGAGCGGGCCGTCTTGCCCATGAAATTCGTCCGGACCTCCGGCATAGCGCTCACTTCGGCAGAAATACGGCAGTACTTCATCAAAGGACCAGCCGCGGGCTCCCATCTGCCCCCAAATGGCATAGTCTGAAGGTATGCCCCGCACGTAGATCATTCCATTTACCGAACTTGAACCTCCTAAAACCTTGCCCCGCAGCGCCGATATCTTGCGGCCATTAAGGTGTTCTTCGGGTTCAGTTTCAAGATGCCACATGAATTTCGGATCTGCCAGCACGCGGGCAAAGCCTATGGGAATATCGATCCAACGTCCGCTGTCTGCAGGTCCAGCTTCGAGCAATAGAACATTGTTGGCGGGATCTTCGCTCAATCTTGCGGCAACCACCGCGCCGCCCGATCCGCCACCTACAACGATATAGTCATAGTCCGTTGACTCGTAATCCATTAGTCTCTTTCCCATCGCTTCGTCCCGGGTCAAGCCCGACCGCGATCCAATAACAACTCATACACTTTTCGTATATCCCCTATTTGATTTTCGTATATCCCTTATTTGATTGTCAATGATTATTGGCCCATAGCTAGCTTGCAGCGACATAGGAGACCGTAAAGATGTATAAGTTGGTGAACGCCGGTCCAAGCCCGTATGGCCGCAAAGTAGCAGTCGCCCTTCACGAGAAAGGACTGCCGTTCGAGACAATCTACGATTTACCATGGGCTGAAGCAACCGAGACGCGGCGCCACAGCCCACTGGAGCAATTGCCGATATTGCTGAGGGACAATGGTGAGGCCATATACGATTCAAGCTTCATTCTGGATTGGCTGGAATGGTTTCACCCAGAAACCGCGTTGCTTCCCGGCCCTCTTGAGGACCGTGTGCAGGCGAGACGGTTGCAAGTTCTGGGCGAACGGTTGATGGAGGTCGCGCAGGCGATGATTTTCGAGCATCATCGTCCGGCACCCGCGCAAGCAGTCATAGAGCGGCAGGAGCGAAAATTGAATAGCGGCTTAGCTGCAGCGGAAGAACTGGTGGCAAATAGTGTTATTGAAGGCGATCGACCGCACCTTGGCGAGATCGCATTAGCAACGACCGTGCTGGCGTGGGAATTTGTTATCGAACAAGGGATGATCCCTAAATTACCAGCGCTAGTTTGGTCGTCACGCTTCTCCAACATCGCAAAACTTGTTCGCCGCTTAGAATGCAGGGAATCGTTTGAGAGAAGTCGCCCAAAGCCAATGACAGTCGATTTCGATACTGAACTAAAATAGGAATTAAGGAACCGTGAGCGGTTAAAGTATGAGCAGCCTCCGAGGCGCTCACTACTATATTATCGGACAGCCTCCAAGCGCCAGTATGTTCATCCTCATCAGAAGACCCGAAAATCTTTAAACTCAACAAGACGCTTTTGTCGCAAGCTCTTATTTTTTATCAATCCGACTCGTCGTCAAGTGCCCCCTACTGCGGGCGCTGCCTCGTTAGTCAGTGCAACCAGCGCTTCGTTGAAAAAAAGATATATAGAACGCTGCGTCGGCAAACATAATTATGAGACAGCCTCCAGCTGAGGTGCAGCGAAGTCGGTGAGTATGCCCACGAGGTAACTGTGAATTGGAACCGACCTGCAGTATGACTGGCCTTTTCCCATTCATCTGCGCCAGCGGGCACCCAGCAGCACTGCAAATTCTCGCTCGGGTTGGGCACTGAGTAGTCTGGCGTTATCCGCACCATTAGTGTGGACGGGCAAGCTTCCAATTTACCGCGCTGAGCCAGAATATGCACAACTGAATTTCTGATTTTTGCTCATGAGTGTCGTTGACATGGGATAAAAAATTGCATACCAGATATGTGACAATTGGAGATAAAAATGGCAACAGTACTTAAGCATGATGTCGCAGCGGCGCCCGACGTTCCTGCGGACAAGAGCGCACTGAAGGACTTCTTTGTGGTTTCGGCCGATGGTCATGTAAATGAGCCCAACGACGTATGGTCGGCGAGGGTTGAGCCACGCTTTCGCGAGCGGCTGCCGCACGTCAAGGTCGACGAAAAGGGACGTAAGTGGTTCGTCGCGGAGGGTATTCGGCCGTCGATGATCCGTGAGGCGCCGCGAGACCTCTCGGTTCCTGTCGATGAATTCATCAAGGATGCTGGCAATGAAATGTATCGCCCGTCGCTCGACAAGACGAAGGGGGCAATGTTCCAAAACCAGGGCGGCTTCGGCGCCGACCGCTACAGGGACATGGACTATGACGGGGTTGACGTAGAGATAGTGTTTCCAAACAAGGGGCTAACCAACTGGCAGTCACCCGATCCCGAGTTAAACGTTGCTATGTGTGCGGCTTGGAATGACTGGGCCTTCGAAGCTTTTGGTGGCCACAGCCGCAGCTTCCCGTCGGCCTGCGTTGCGCCGGCAGATATCCCGGCCGCCGTGCGTGAGATTGAACGGTCGGCCGATCGCGGCTTCAAGTTCGTTATGATGCCGCCGCTGGTGAAGGGTGCAAGCTACAATCAATCCGTGTTCGATCCGTTGTGGGACGCGCTTTCCGAGACTGGGCTGCCCGTCACATTCCATGCTGGCACAGGTAAGGATCCCCGCACGGCCGGCGGCGATGGTGGGGCCATAATCAACTATGTTGTCCACGCAATGAACACCGTTTTGGAGCCCACAGTCCAGCTTTGTAGCTCCGGCGTATTCGACCGCTTCCCTAAGCTCAAATTTGCCACTATCGAGGCCGGCGCAGGCTGGCTTCCTTACGCCCTGTGGGCGATGGACCACGGCCAGAACTGCTTTGCTTTCTGGGTTTCACCGCAACTGAAGTACAAGCCGTCGGAATATTTCCGAATGCATGGCCATGCCAGTTTCGAAACTGATCCCGTTGGCATCGAGTTGTTGGACCGCGTTGGCGTAGACAATCTGCTCTGGGGTAATGACTATCCGCACATCGAGGGCTCTTGGCCGAACAGTGAAAAAGCGATCGCCTCGTGGTCCAAGAACCTTACCCAAGGGCAGATTGCCAAGATTGTCGGTCTTAACTCGGCCAAACTTTTCAACATTCCTATTCCCAGAAAATTTGCTGCGGCAGCCTAAGATATGACCGATGGACAAGATCGGGGGGGACCCCTCGCTGGAATAAGGGTTATTGAACTCGGTACAATGATCGCGGGGCCTGTGGCGGCCACTTTGTTGGGTGACTTTGGGGCCGAGGTAATAAAAATCGAGCCCCCCGGCGTTGGCGATCCGATCAGGCATTCTGGGCCATTTGTGGGCGAGGAAAGCCTCTACTGGAATGTTGAGGGGCGATCAAAACGCTCAGTCACCCTCGATCTGCGTCTACCTGAGGGACAGGACGTGCTCCGCGCGTTGGTGCTGCATGCAGACGTTTTGGTTGAAAACTTCCGCCCAGGCACCATGGAGCGTTGGGGGCTTGATTATACCCGCCTGCGCGAATGCAATCCGCGCCTGATTATGCTAAGTACTTCCGGCTTTGGGCAGACAGGGCCCAATGCCGCACGTCCTGCATATGACCGCATATCGCTTGCCTTTGCTGGGTTCCTGAACATGACGGGCTACGCGGACCGGGCACCGATCCGTCCAGGCACGGCCCTTGCAGACTATCAGGCCGCTTTGTTGGGGGCCTTCTCATTAATGATAGCGCTGTATGAACGCGATAGAGGGGGAGGCACTGGGCAGCAAATCGACTTATCACTGTTTGAGGCCGTCTTCCGCTTCACAGATGTGATGATCACGGCCTACGACAAGCTGGGAACCCCCCGCAACCGCTCGGGAAATCGGCACTTTGCGGCGTCGCCTGGAGATCACTACCTTACTGCAGATGACAAATATGTGGCCATGACAGTGGCCGCCAATAACGTCTTTAGGCGCCTGTGCGATGCCATCGGACGTACCGAGCTCGCGGATGATGAGCGGTTCTCCAGCCATATCAAGCGCGTTGAGAATTTCGATGCGATCAATGCCGTGATGATCGATTGGTTTCTTGAGAGGTCGGCGCAAGAGGCTGCTGCCGCGTTAGAGGCGTTCGGCGTTCCCCACAGCCTGATCTTCACGCCCGCTGATATTGCGGTTGACCCGCACTACGCTGCGCGTGGCGCTATTGCAGAGCTTAATCATCCAGTGATCGGTAAACTGCGCCTGCCTGCCATTCAGCCTCATTTTAGCAATGGCCCCGCGCCTGAAATGCGTCCAGCACCAGCTCTGGGTGCCGATACCGATGCAGTCCTTGCCGACATTCTCGGCATGTCTGCCGATGCAATTGCTTCCCTGCGTGCTTGCGGGGCGGCTTGATGACCATTCCCGCGGACGGGCTGCCATTAAAATCTAATGCAGGCCTCGATCTTTTAGAAGGCGTCGTTGTACTCGACCTAACGGGATCGGTTGCCGGCCCCTATGCAGGGCAATTGCTGGGAGATCTGGGCGCCACCGTGATTAAGGTGGAGCGGCCGGGCGCGGGCGACGATTGTAGGGCATGGGGTCCGCCTTTCTTGGGCGGAGAATCTCTTTGGTACCTGAGCGTTAACCGCAACAAGCTCGCCGTGACCCTAAACATCACGGACCCGTCGGGCCACGCGACCCTGTTGAAGATGGTTGAGAAGGCCGACATCGTTCTTGTCAATGTGACTGGCCGGGTGCAGCGCAAACTCGCCATCGACCATACCGCCCTATCTGCCGCCAATCCGGCCTTGATCCATGTCTCGATTACCGGCTATGGGCTAGCTGGCGAAAGGGCGGAGATGCCCTGCTATGACCTTATCGCTGAAGGCTATTCCGGTGTGATGGACATGACCGGCGAGCCCGATGGTCCACCGCAGAAGGTAGGAACGCCGGCTGCTGATTTGCTGGCCGGCGAAGATGCCGCACTGGCAGCGCTTGCCGCGATGGTTCGCCGCCAACGGACGGGTAAAGGCGCGGCGATCGACATTTCGCTGGTCGAAAGCATGACGCGCTTCATGGCTCCGCGGTTGATGCCGCACTTGGGGTCCGGCGAACCTGTGCGCCGTTCTGGTGGGCGTGACAGCGTGATCGCAATCTATCAGCCCTTTGAGACGGCTGATCTGCCGCTTACATTAGGCCTCGGCAATGACGGTATCTGGCAACGGTTTTGGGACGCTCTGGGGGATGCCGAATTCGCCAAGAACCCTGACTATGCAACGAACGCCCTGCGCCGCCAGCACCGCGCGGACATTGTCAACGTGATCGCAGGCCGCCTCGTTGAGCGTCCGCGCGATGAATGGCTCGCCCTCTTCACGACCGCCCGCGTTCCAGCAGGTCCAATCTACAGACTGGACGAAATCGGCGCCGATGTGGCGCTGTGCCGTCGCGGTTTTCTCTACGCGCTGGACCGAGACGGCTTGCGCGTGCCGCAAGTCGGGCTGGGCATCCAGTTCGATGGCCAGAGCGAGGCCGCAAACCATCCGCCGCCGCGCATGGGCGAAGACAACGCAGCTGTGCTTGGTGACTGGCTGGGCCTTGCATCTAGCGAAATTGAAGCAATGTCACGTACAGGCATAATCTGAAGGAGCATCCGATGAAATACCAAGAAATTCTTTACAGCGAAGACGGGCCAATCGGAACGCTTACCCTCAACCGCCCCCATGACGGGAATATGTTCACCGAAACAATGTGCCATGAAATTCGCGACTGCATCAATGAAGTGCGCCGCGAAACCCGCACGCGGGTGCTCGTAATAACGGGCGCTGGGGACAAGTTCTTCTGCATCGGTGGGCGCAAAGACGGCATGCAGGATTCGCGGTTGTACGCCGGCGTGCTGCCAACGCTGGAAATGTATGAAAGCATTGATCGCCTTCAGAAGCCCGTTGTCGCCTGCGTCAACGGGTTTGCAGTTGGTGGTGGCAACGTATTGCAGATGGTCTGCGATTTGACCATCGCCAAGGAAAGCGCCGTGTTCCGTCAAGTCGGTCCAATGATGGGCAGTTTCGATGCCGGCTATGGCACATGGTATCTTGAAGACCTAATCGGCAAGAAGCGGGCGAAGGATATGTGGTTCCGCAACCCCAAGCTCTCGGCAAAGGAAGCTGAGGCGATCGGGTTGATCAACCAGGTCGTACCTGACGCAGACTTATCCGAGGCCACACGGGCTTATGCCTTGGAAATCGCTGATCGCGGTGCGTTTGCCCTTGCCAGCATTAAGGCAGCCTTCGGGGCACGCCATGGCGGCGTAAGCGGACTTTCCCGGGTTTCCCACGACTTGCTGCTGCCGGGCTATCTGCGAAGCGAAGAGGCAAAGGAACTGTCCGCGTCGTTCGCGGAGCGGCGGAAGCCGGACAGTTCGAAGTTCGGCCGCTAGACACAGGACAGGCGCCGTGCATCGGCTACTCACCCTTCATAACCCCGCCGAAGCCCGGCGTCATTACGCGTCGGGTCTTTGGCAGGATGACACACTCTACAGCCTCGCTGCGCATTGGGCGGCGGAGCGGGGTGAGACCCCGGCCGTGCGTGATCATCACCGTCGCTTCTCGTGGGGCGAACTCTTAGCCGAGGCTGATCGGGTCGCCGCTGCATTGCACCAATGTGGACTGAAAGCGGGAGACCGAGTGTCGGTTTGGATGAGCAACCGGATAGAGGCCGTTGCCATCTTCCTGGCCTGTTCCCGCAATGGCTATGTCTTCAACACGTCGCTTCATGCCACCTATGGCGCTGGCGAAGTTGCCACCCTACTTGACCAGGTTTCATCGCGTGCCCTGTTTGCCGAGGTAGGCCATGGTGCCGGTGGTGGGCGCGACGACATATTCGCCATGGCTAGGTCGCAGACAGAAACGCGCGCGATTTTCGCTCTGCCGCGGCGCGATGATGATGCCTCTAGGTTACCCGCGATGGCCTACCCTGACAAGGCAGGCGCCCCGTTACCTCCAGTTTCCAGCGATCCGGATCAGGTGGTCTATCTCGCCTTTACATCGGGCACCACCGGAGCGCCCAAGGCCGTGATGCATAGCAACAATACCTTGTTAGCGAATGCCCGCGCGATGGTCTCAGACTGGGGTTTCGGTCAGGAAACGGTATTGCTCACGCTCAGCCAGATGAGCCACCATATCGGCACCGTGGCCCTTTGCCAGACGCTAGTCGGCGGGTTTGAGCTGGTACTAAACGACGTGACAGCGGGGCACCACCCAATCGACTGGATCGAACAGACCAATGCCACCTATGTCATGGGGGTCCCTACCCACGCCATGGATATCCTTGCTGCCCTTGCAGATCGTGGCCAGGCCCGCCTTGGCCAGGTTAAAGTCTTCTATCTAGCTGGGGCACCCATTCCGCGCGTCACCGCCCAATCCCTCCTGGATCGAGGGATAACTCCACAGAACGTATACGGGATGACCGAAAACGGATCGCACCAGTATACCTTGCCCAATGATGACGTGAACACCATTACCAGCACCTGCGGCAAGGCTTGCGCTGCCTACGAGATTGCTATCTTCGACCAGAATGACCGTGACGTCGCCGTTGCTAATGGTGAAATTGGTGAAATCGCTGGTCGCGGGGCGATGCGGATGCTTGGCTATTTCAACAATCAGGCATCGACCGAGGGGGCGTTCAATGCCGACGGCTGGTTTCTTAGCGGTGACCTGGGTAGGGTTAACGAACAGGGTAATTTGGAGATCGTCGGCCGCAGTAAGGACATCATCATTCGGGGTGGGCACAATATTCACCCGGCGCGGATTGAGGATCTGGCGATGCGCCACCCGGCCGTCACGAAGGCGGCGGCGGTGCCCGTCGCCGACGAAAGGCTTGGTGAAAAGGTCTGCCTTGTAGTCACTGGCACCGAACCGATCGACGGCGGCGCCCTGCTCGAGTTTCTCGCCGAGGAAGGGCTCTCAAAATATGACATGCCGGAATTTTTTGGACAAACTGAGCGGCTACCGCTTGGTCCTACCGGTAAGGTCCTTAAGCGGGAACTGGTTCAATGGTTGCGAGCCGGAACGCTCGCTCCCCAGACCGTGCGCTGGCGCACAAGTGGAGTTATTCTATGAGTGTTGACCTGACTTATCGTGACCGGACGGCAATCCTCACCCTTTCGCGTCCTGATGCGCTTAATGCGCTGAATTTCGGCATGATAGAAAGCATAAGCGAGGCGCTGGATGCAGTGGCGCGATCCGGCTCGCGGGCGCTGGTCATCACCGGCGCAGGTGAGCGCGCCTTTTGCGCAGGGGCTGATATTACCGAACTGACCGGACGCACCTTGTCGGCGCAGAAGGCTGGAGCAGAGCTTGGTCAGAGCGTTTTCTCCAAACTTGACACACTGCCGATGCCGTCAATTGCCGCGATCAGCGGCTTCGCTTTGGGCGGTGGCTGCGAATTAGCGCTAAGCTGCAGCTTCCGTCTTGCCACCCCCCGCGCGCGCTTTGGGTTACCGGAAGTCAAGCTGGGTTTGATCCCAGGCTATGGCGGCACCCAGCGCCTGCCGCGCCTCGTCGGCGAGAGCAGGGCACTGGAGATAATTCTCACAGGGCGGATGGTTAGTGCAGAAGAGGCACTCGCAATCGGCCTCGTCAATCGCCTTGTGGAGGGCGACCTGCTTGAGGCTGCAGTAGCCTTCGCTGTCGAACTTGGTGGGTTCAGCTTAGTCGCTAGCGGGCTCGCCCGAGAGGCTGTCCGACGCAGCATGGACTGCCCTTTGCACGAAGGTCTTCAGACTGAAGCCGATCTCTCTACATTGGCCTATCAGACCGCAGATGCGGATGAGGGCATGGCCGCCTTTCTCGAAAAGCGCCCCCCCGTTTTCAAGGACTGCTGATGGACAATCCCTTAGTGATCGTAACAGGTGCCAGTAGAGGTATAGGCGCAGCCATTGCGCAGCATCTGGCCGAGGCGGGCTTCACAGTGGCGTGCCTTTCGCGCAGCGGGGCCCTGCCCACCGCTCCGCCGGAGCTCGCTGACCGGCTCATCCCCTATGCCGTCGACGTGACGAACGAAACGGCTATGAGGGCTGTGATCGAGGGTGCAGCGAGTGGCAGGCCGCTAGCTGGCATCGTGAACAATGCCGGACAACATACCGAAGCGCCCTCTGCGGAACTCTCAATTGCTGATTGGAACGCCCAGATAGCGATTAACGCCACGGCCGTGCTGATTGGTTGCCAGGCTGCCTTTCCACACCTGAAGGCGGCGGGGGGACTAATCGTCAACATCGGTTCGTTCTTCGACAAGATCGGGGTAAAGCGCAACCTAGCCTATTGCGCGTCCAAGGCGGCGGTTGGTGCCATAACCCGTGTCCTCGCCGTTGAATGGGCAAGGCACGCAATCGCTGTGCTTGACGTTGCGCCGGGTTATATCGTCACCGACCTCAACCGTGATACGGTACTGGAAGGGCCGTTGCGCGCCTATCTGGAGAAGCGCATTCCTGGTGGTGAGCCAGGCACGGCCGACGACGTCGGACGGCTTGTGGCCTCGCTCTATGCTTTAAACCTAAGCTTCCTAAGCGGAGAAACCATCTATATCGACGGTGCACAAGGAGTTGCCCATTGACCGTATTTGATCGCCTCGACAGTTCCCTAAGCCTCCCTGAGGACGAGCAGATGGTGCTGGCCAGCGTTCGCTCTTTGGCAAGAGAACGCATCGCTCCGCGCGCTGCCGAATTTGATCGGACAGGAGAATTTCCGTGGGATAATGTCCATGACATTAATGCCCTTGGCCTGAACATGATGTTTGTGCCCGAGGCCTATGGCGGCATGGGCCTGTCTTACATTTGCTATTTGGCCTGCGTGCGGGAAATTTCCCGCGCTTGTGCAGCCACCGGTATCATCTGGGCGACCAACTTTCATGCGATGAAGCCCCTAATCGAGTTTGGAAATGAAGAGCAGAAAAGTCGTTTCCTGCCCCGCATCGCCGAGGGCGCGCTGGCATCGCTGGCGATTACTGAGCCAGAGGCCGGATCTGACGCCACTGGCATGACAACCGCGTTCCGGCCAGATGGCGATGACATCATCATTGACGGAGGCAAGACCTTTATCACCAATGGCGATGTCGCCGACCTTTACCTGCTGTTCGGCAAGTGGACGCACATTCAAGATCCGCGCAAGGCTATTAGCGTTCTGGTTCTGGAAAAAGGCACCGAAGGCCTTGAGGTCCTGCGCAACGAGGACAAGATGGGCACCCGCGCCTCCAGCACAGCGACCATTCGCTTTAACGAGTGTCGCGTCCCCCGCGCGAACCTTGTCGGCAATCCAGGAGACGGGTTGACGGTGCTATTGGCTTCGCTCAACCGCTCGCGCCCCAGCGTCGCCGCGCATGCGCTCGGCATCGCCCGCGCCGCCTTTGAAGACGCCACCGCCTATATAAACGAGCGCCGCCAATCGGGCCGCAAGATTATCGAGTTTCAGGGTATCCAGTTCCTTCTCGCCGACGTCGCCGCCGAACTGGTTCTTACTGAAAGCTATCTTTGGCAAGTGGGCGCGATGATCGATGCCGGGGCGACCGATTTCGGAATCGAGGCCTCAATCCTGAAGCTGCGGGCGTCAGACGTTGCAATGCGCGCCAGCACCGAAGCCGTCCAGTTGCTCGGCGGCTATGGCTATTGCAAGGATTACCGAGTGGAGCGCCTGATGCGCGACGCCAAGATTACCCAGATTTGGGAGGGTACCAATCAGGTGCATCGCCAGATCATTGGCAGGAGTTTTGTTTCGCGATGAGTATTTTCCTATGACAAGAACGGTCGGCGTAGCCGGATGCGGCACTATGGGCGCAGGCATTGCTATAGTCGCGGCACGGGCAGGGTTCACCGTACGTGTTTTTGACACCAGCAGAGAGGCCCTAGACCGCGCGCACGGGCAGACCGGAGACTTTCTCGAAAAGTCGGTGGCGCGCGGGAAACTCTCGCCGATTGATCGCGACGCGACACTTGCCCGATTGATCGGCTCTACCCGGATCGCGGATTTGGCCGATTGCGAATTTGTCATCGAGGCAATCTATGAAAACCTGACTGCCAAGCATGATCTGCTCGGCCAGCTTGACCAAGTCTGTCCGCCGGAAACCATCTTTGCCTCCAACACCTCGACAATCTCGATCACGGAGATCGCCGCAGGCTCTGGTCGAGCCGACCGGTTTGTTGGCATGCATTTCTGCTTGCCGGCGCAGTTGATGAGGCTAGTGGAGATGTCTCCGGGTCTGAACACCAGCGATGAAACTTGGAGAGCGGCTTGGGCGTTCTGCGAAGCTTTGGGGCAAAAGCCTGTGGCGACCAGCGACACTCCCGGCTTCGTGCTCAACTATTTCCTAATCCCATATCATAATGACGCTATCCGTTTGGTGGAACAAGGCGTGGCTAGCGCAGCGGATATTGATATCGCCATGAAGGCGGCAATGGGCTATTCGATGGGCCCATTTGAGTTGCTTGACCTTGTGGGCGCAGACACGCAGAAACTGCTTTGCGATGCCATGTTCGGACTTACCAATGAAAAGCGAGCAGCTTGTCCACCGCTCATCAGGCGCATGATAGCGGCTGGTCATCTCGGTAAGAAGAGCGGCCGCGGGTTTCACCATTACGATGACAGCAAGATGTTTGGAGCCTGACAATGCCTGTAAACGTGATCATCACTGGACGGAGCCGTTCATTCCCCAAAGATGTCCCGCCGATGCCAGGCAGTGGGACCGTCCTAGCTGGAACTGCAGCTGCCGATGTGATTTCCGGTGCGGCAAAAGCCGGTCTCGATTTTGTAGCAGTTGAGCTAAATAACGAATGCTTGGGCCACCATATTGGGTTGGATGCCGACCCAATTACTGCGCGCATTGTGGGCTTTGCACGTTTTAGATTGGGAACAGCCGATCCCAGCAATCTGATTGAACTGGTTTCGATGGATTGGACTGATGAAGATGCCGTCGCTGCGGCGAAGGCGGCCTTCGAAGGCGGCGGGTTTGTGGTGGCATGCTGCGCCGATCGGCCCGGCCGGATTGTCAACCGCTTGATTAGGCCCTATTTCAATGCTGTACTCCGGCGTCTGGATGATGGACTGGCGTCAGCGGCGGACATGGACAAGACCCTGATGCTGGGCCTTGGCTATCCCGAAGGGCCTAATGCGTTACTTGCGCGAACTGGATTGGCAGATCATCATGAAGTCAGTGCAGTCCTGGAAGGCGCCCTTGGTGACAATGATTTCACCCCAGCGCGACGTGCTCAAATTGCTTGGCAGAGGGCTTCGAAGTGACATTGCCACCCTGCACCAAGCATGGCGTCCGCGGCACGGCCGATCCCCGCATATTGGCAGCCCTAGAGGCCAGTTCACGGGTAGCTGGGGTACACCTAGCCGAACGGATTGAGTCTATGATCGATTTTGACGGCCAGCTTTGGACGACATGGCGATCCTCACAAGATCTTGCCGCCGCCGCCAGATATGTCGACCATGCTTGGACTGAGGTCATTTACAACCGCGGGACGCTGCATCTGGTGCGCAGCGACGCGGACTATGATTACCAGGAAGACTGCATGAATGAAGCGCCTTCAGCGTCAGGCCAAGCCGGTGAGGGCTGACGTTCTTTCATGCACTACTGCCGAGATATGATGGACCATGGCATCAACGATTACCTTGTTGCGAGCGTCCTTGAAATGCGCGGCAAAGAGCGAGCGTTTGAATGTCGGACGCAGATTAAGCGCAACAAACCGGCCGTCGTTAAATTCGAGCGCGGCTGTCGATTGCGGCAGGATTGTTGCCATTTGTCCTTCTGCCACGACTTCGCGAATCAAAGGAACGCTGTCGATCTGGACATGCGGCGTAAAACTAATGTCTCCCGCGGCCATGTAACTGTCGATCAGGTCCCGCAAGCCATGCGCAGAAGAGGGAACGGCAAGCCTTTGGTCGGCCAGATCCCTGCGAGTGATGGTGCATGTTCCGGCCAATGCGTGGTTATGCGCCACCAGACAGACCATGGGTTCCACCAGCAGTTCGCGCACTTCGAACCGCGTCTTATTGGGTATCGAGTGGACGATGCCGATGTCGATATAATCGGAGACCAGCCTTTCATAAATCTCTCCCGTCAAGAGCTGTGTGACAACCAGTTCTACATCGGGCATTTCCTCCATGAACCGACGCAAAATCTCTGGCATGTAGAGAGTCATAAAGGTAGCAGGCGCAGCCAATCGAACCTGACCGGCAGGCTTGCGTTTGGCAATGTCGAGCTCAGAAATGGCATTACCCATTTCACGCAGTATGGTCTCGGCATGGCGCAGCAGAATCTCGCCGAACGGGGTCAGCGTGACGCCACGACCATTACGATCCAGCAACTGCACGCCAAGCTCATCCTCAAGCTTCGCAATTTGACGGCTAATTACTGGCTGCGGCGCATCCAGCACCCCTTCAGCCCTGCTAAAGCTGCCATGCTTGGCGACATAGAAAAAATACAGCAATCTGCGGGATTCGATGATCGATTTGTGAGACAATTCGGCCAAAAGGCGTACTCCTTGACTGGATTATTTTATCGCCAACCGCTCTTATGGCGTCTACCATATTTTTTTTATATAAAACGCCATTTCGCCTATACGATGATCTCGACGATTGCAATTGTGGGAAAACAAGGACGTCTCCTAGCACCCCTTTGGAAAACATATCAATTGGAGAGGCGCTTATGTCTTGCCGCCCCGTAATCATTGGCTGCAGTGCGTTACCGGTAGGTCGCCACCAGACACCTTCCAATGCAGAAGTCCATGTGGTGGAACACGAGCTGCTCGCTCGGCTGGTAGTCGAGGCCATGGCCGATTCAGGTGCCGAGAGGGAGAGGGTTGGGGCAATTGTTGTAGCCCAGCCTCGACCTTACACGCGCCAGCAATATTTCAGCACTTTCATGACCAGCTATTTACGCATTCCCTGCGACGGCATTGTCATGGAGGTCTTGGGCAACGGCCTCACTGGAGCCCTAGCCTTCGACAAGGCTCTGGACGAGGTTGCCTTGGGTCGCACGGAAGTGGCCCTCGCGCTGGGCATAAATATGGAAACAGCTATCAGTGCTCGAGATCACATGATGGAGAGCATGCGCAAGACGGGTGACGTTGATTTTCACGCCCCAGCCGGTTTTACGCCGATTAGCTGGTATGCACTCGACATGCAGCGTTACATGTTTGAATACGGCGTCAGTCGCTCCGAGGTGGCCTCTGTCGCCGTCAAGAACCGTGGCCATGCAGCGCATAATCCACTTGCACAGTTTCGCAAACCGATCACGCTGGAAGAAGTTCTTGCCCAGCGCTCCATCGTTGAACCGCTGGGGCTATACGAAGTACCGCCCAGGGGCGACGGCGCGGCATGCGTTGTGATTTCTAGCGAGCAATACGCGCGGCGGCGTGGACTTTCCTATGTCATTATCCGGTCGCGAGCCTTTCACCATGAAGGTGTTCACCAGATAGGGGATGTCCCTGCAGACATGATCGGTTTTACTGCCGCTGCCACTGCGGCTGCAGCCGGATTCGAGGCTGCCGGACTTGGCCCCGATGCTGTCGATTTGGCTGAACTCTATGCGCCCTGCACCATCGTCGAAGTGTTGGCCAGCGAAGCGGCAGGCTTCTTTCCCAAAGGGCTTGGAGCACATGCCGCTGCCACTGGCATGACATCGTTAGGCGGGAAGATACCTATCGGCACGTCTGGCGGGTTGACTTCGCGAGGCCACCCCTCCTACGCCACGCCGCTTTACAGCGTCGTTGAACTTTTTGACCAGCTACGCGGTCGCGCTGGTCCGCGTCAGGTTGATAGCGCAAGGATTGGGTTCCTTATGAACGAGCTAGGCAATTACAACGCTGCACTTGTGCATGTTCTGGAGGCCGCGAAATGACAATGCCGTTGGTGAAACTGTCTCACAGTCGCCGCTATCCGCCGCGGGCCACCGCGTTCACGCGTGTGTTCTGGGATGCGCTTGCCGAAGGCCACTTCCTTGTTACCCGTTGCCTAGGATGTCAACGTCACAGCTTTCCCCCAAAGCCAATCTGCCCGCATTGCTGGACAGATGTGATCGATTGGGAGGAAATAACAACCGAGGGAAGGATCTATTCGTGGACGCGGGTCCATGCCGGTCCGGCTATCTTCGAGGCAGACTTGCCCTATGCCATCGGGATCGTCGATCTGGATTGTGGTATACGCGTGGCCTGCCCTTTCATTGGCGAAGCGGCTTGGCAGTGTGGTATGGCTGTGGAAATTGTAAGTGTCATCTATGCTGACGGCCCCTTTTTCGGCGCACGGCAAAAAGGGGGTTCACATAACAGTTATATAGTTTAGAGTGATTCGTCGTTCTGTTTATTTAATGCGATTAAAATCAAGGAGGATTAAATGTCAACTATTATTCAGCAATCCGCAAGCACCGGAGCCCCGAATGTTTCTAACGATCGATCCGGCTTCGCAGTGGCTGACCGCTACATGTCGAAGATCTTTCCGGATGGTTCATCGCTGGTGCGGTGCGAGCAAGTGCCTTGGACGGATTGGGCTATGGAAGGCAGCGAGTTCAAGTTGCTCTACATCAATCGTGCACACAGCATGTTTACGGCGCTTATCCGTATGCGCGGTGGGCTCGAAACACCAGATCACCATCACTTCGGTGAGGCCCATGCCTTTGTTCTCGAGGGCGACTTTTCCTACGAATATGGTACGATGTTCAAGGGCGACTATATCGTGGAAGCGGGCGGCATTCATCACAAGCCTACCATCGGGCCCGATGGCGCAACTTTCTTCGTCATCTTCTATGCTGGACTGAGTGGCGTCGGCGAGGACGGGCTGCCAACTGGTGAATTCGTCGATTGCGAATGGATGTATCGCACAGCTAAGGCTAACGGGGCGGCTGATCACCTGCCGCCACCGCCGTTCCAAGCGCTGCACGCGAAATAGTCCCAAGGCGTCTGCCGCCTCGAAACCAGATACCCCTCCGGAGACCTGCCATGACCATAAGATGTTCAGCTCTGACTGCCGCCGCGTTTGCCCTGTTGAGTGCCGGTGCAGCCAATGCTGCGGCAGCTTTGGGGGGAGATGAGGCTTCCCAAGGCGCGCATGCCGCCCATGGGTCGGGCACGCCAGCAATACTTTTGCAGCGCCCCGCCGATGCAGCCTTCATGGCAGTTCCAGGAGTACCTTCCTGCACCACTATCGCGCCTTTGCGAGGTAATATGGCAACTGGTGCATCTACCTTGATGGTGCGGATGCGGTCGGGTTGCCTTGTACCCAACCATTGGCATACTCCGACGGAGGAATTGGTAGTGCTGCAAGGCGCCCCGCTTGCGCAAATGAAGGGTGAACGGCCCGTTATCCTGAAGGTTGGATCCTATTCTCAGCTACCCAGTGGTCACATTCACCGTTTTCGGTGCACGTCCGTTGAAGACTGCCTAATTTTCATGGTTGCCGACGCACCGTTTGATATCTATTTCGTTAACGAAGCGGGGGCTACGCTGACGCCTGAGGCCGCTCTCGCAGCGGCAGCCCTCGACGATGGGTCGGGCTGGTAATCGTTGGGGTTAAAGCTAAGTCTCTGAAACCGGCGGACAGGAACGCTCATCAGGGCGCTGCCTCTCACTGCTAGGAAAAATCGTTGTTTTCGAGATACTGCTCGGCGTATTTTGTCTTCTGGTCCTAGCTCTATATCTGCTAGATCTTTTCTAGTACGCGCCCGACCCCGCGCGGCATAGAGAGCAATGACACAACTTTTTGAATTCCCTTCATGCGTGCATCAAAATGTGCCCCAAGGCACGGTGTCAAAGAGGAGCTCAACCTGGGCCGTTCGCAAAATTGATGTCGCTAGCAGCGCCGATCGCGGCAGTACCGAGAAACCCGAGACAGTTATCGCCATCCAGCAACAACCCATAGGCAGGAACGAACATGCCCCCTCTCGCCAACCTTCTCGTTCTCGATTTCAGCACCCTTCTTCCCGGTCCGCTTGCAAGCTTGATGCTAGCAGAAGCCGGTGCAACGATCATCAAAATAGAAAGGCCAGGTTCCGGTGACGAGATGCGCAGTTACCAACCGCGGCTGGCCGGTAGCAGCATCAATTTCCACATGCTCAATCGCGGCAAGCAAAGTCTCACGCTGAACCTCAAGGACAGCGAGGACCGTGCAAGACTCGACCCACTGCTGGAAAAGGCCGACATCATTCTCGAACAGTTCAGACCGGGGGTCATGTCTCGCCTTGGATTGGGTTTCGAAGATATAATGGCGAAGAATCCGGGGATAATCTATTGCTCTCTGACTGGGTGGGGCCAGAGCGGCCCCAAGGCCGGCAAGGCGTCACATGATCTCAATTTTATGGCCGAAAGCGGCCTCCTGGGATCATCGGTCGGGACCGACGGCAAGCCAGGTCTTCCACCTGTCCTTGCAGCGGACATAGCTGGCGGCACCTACCCAGCGGTAATCAATATCCTGCTGGCACTCATGCGGAGGCAGCGAACCGGTGAAGGCGCCTATCTCGACCTTTCGATGGCGGATTCGCTCTACACTTTCGCCTACGAAACGCTCGGCGAAGGATTGGGCCTTGCAAAATGGCCGGAAGGTAAGGGTGGCCTCACAACGGGCGGGACTCCCCGTTACCAGATATATCGCACCTCCGACGATCGCTTCATCGCAGCAGCGCCACTGGAGCAGCAGTTCTGGCTAAATTTCTGCCGAATTATTGGGTTGCCTGACGAATTGCGAGACGCCGATCAGGCGCAAGCTGAAACTACCACGAATGCCATTGAAAGCCTGATCGTCCTTCGCACGGCATCCGAATGGATGGCGGCATTTGAAGGCGAGGACGTGTGCTGTTCGCTGATTGAAGATCTGCAGACTGCGGTTTCCCACCCGCAAAACAAACACACAGGGTTGTTCGATCGCACCCTAACTGCGGACGGCGTGAACATCCCTGTTCTCCCATTGCCAATCGCGCCGGTTTTTCGATCGAAGCATGCAATGCGCCCAGCTCCAGCGCTAGGTTCTTACGAAGGCGGAGATGCCGATGCCATCGGGCCATCTCGCCACTCCCATCCGGCCGACGACCCGCGTCACTCACTAAAAGCCGAAAGAGGAATGCCTATTTGACAAAGCACACATTTTTTAAACTTCTGAGATTTGAAAAATGCGAGGATCTGTCTTACTGAAGCTTATTATCAATATCAGAATAGCCAGCATCGCCAAGCTATTGGGGAGAGCCACAGGCTGCAATCAAGAGGAACCAAAGCCAGAGCCCAAAAGAGTGCGCCCATATATTCGATATCGCCTCTCCGAGGCGATAATCAATTCGTTTTAGACAGTGCGATTAAAAATTGAACCGTACATTGACCATGTACGTTCTAGGATCACCTAGTGCCGCAGAATTGAAATGTAGGTATGCAGGGAAAGGGCGAATCAAGAAGCGGACCAATCTTTTACGGCGAAGGTCATTGGATTGGGCCCTGTCCGGCCATACTCGCTATCTAGAGAGGCGATCTCAACCATGTCTGCATGGTCAAGATCAAATGCCAACGCGCCAATGTTCTCTGCAAGGTGCTTCATGCTTGTTGCTTTGGGAATAGCTGACGCACCCAGTTGTGTAAGCCAGCGGAGGATAACCTGTGAAACTGTGCAATCATGCTTGGCAGCAATTTTAATAAGAACCGGCTCGGAAAGCACTGGAACTTCGCCGGTACCGCCGCCGCCGAATGGTGACCAAGCTTGGCTTACAATGCCGTGCTGCTTGTGGAATTCATGTAGCATGTGCTGCTGGAACCGCGGGTGCATCTCGATTTGATTAACGGCAGGAACAACGCCAGTTGCTTCAATCAAGCGCACCAACTGCTCTTGGGTGTGGTTCGAAACACCGATCGAACCGATCAACCCCTCGCCTTGTAATTCGATCAGCGCACGCCACGTATCGACGTAAAGATCCTCCATCGGGAGAGGCCAATGGATCAGATATAGATCGATTTGATCAAGTCCGAGCCGATCAAGGCTGCCCGTCAGCGCAGCGCGGGCCTTTAAGCGACCGTGCTCCGTGTTCCACAACTTGGTCGTAACAAACAGACCCTGCCTCACCACCCCGCACTGGCGAAGACCTTCACCCACTAGCTGCTCATTGCCATAAACAGCGGCGCTGTCGAACAACCGATAACCAGCGCTAACGGCCCGACTTAGTACCGCCGCCGTTTCCGATTCTGAACCGAAGCGCATCAAGCCCAAGCCCAATTGCGGCATCAACCTACCATCATTCAGTATCAATTGCGCGCTAATGACCTTGTCCCTTCCTCAACCTGTCTGTCGTCATAACAATTGGCACTGTTGCCTAGCCTTTCCAGATAAAACAAGTGTTTGGTTACTAAATATGCATCTCGGGTTAGGGGCTCTGCCGTGGGGTCTTATTGTTGCACAAGATTCAGGATACATATCAGGGCTGGGCGAGGCGACTTTCCATTTCGGCGCGCATTATGTGCTTTTGCACTTTACCTGTTACCGTCATGGGAAAAGTCTCCACGAAGTGAACATATTTCGGGATTTTATTGTGAGATATTTTTCCGTGGCAGAAGAATTTCAGATCCCCCTCCGTCAGCGTGCTTGTCGAAGTAACCGACACCCACGCGCACAATTCTTCCCCATAATGCGCATCGGCTACTCCGAACACGTGAACATCCATTATCTCCGAATGTGTTCGCAAATATTCTTCGATTTCTTTGGGATAGAGATTTTCTCCTCCACGGATGACCATATCTTTTATGCGACCAACGATGTGCAAAAATCCACTGGTGTCGATCGTTCCTAAATCGCCGGTACGAAGCCACCCTTCGCTATCTTTCGTCGTCGCTGTTGATGCTGGGTCGCCCCAGTATCCAACCATCACATTATATCCGCGCACACATATTTCCCCGGTAACGCCGCATTGAACGGTTTCTCCGCTTTCCGAAATTATCTTAGCTTCAACATTTGGTTGGATGCGCCCGACGGTGCCGGTGCGCTCAGCAATTGTATCTGCGGGGGACGTTTGAAAACTCACTGGAGCCTCTGTCATTCCATAGCAAATGGCGAGATCAGACACGTGCATGCGGGTCATGACGTCAAGCATGAGATCCTCAGGACAGATTGATCCTGCCATTATTCCTGTCCGCAAGGACTGGATTTCATAACTGTCAAAATTGGGTAACCGAAGAATTGCCGCATACATTGTTGGCACTCCATAAACTGCGGTGCATGCCTCCTCCGCGAGTGTCGACAAAGTGCGCTCTGCATCGAAGGTCGGGCTAGGCAACACCATCGTGGCGCCGCGCGCTACACAAGCCAGCACCCCGGTTACCATACCAAAGCAATGATAAAGTGGCACAGGAATGCAGAGACGGTCACGTTCAGTGAGGCCTAACGCCCTACCAGTGAACCAGCCATTTTGCAGAATGTTCTGATGGCTAAGGGTCACGCCCTTGGGAAGACCAGTGGTGCCGCTCGTAAATTGGATATTTACTGGGCTTAGTTCGTTGAAAGTTGCGGGGTCATTATCGTGCAGCATGTCAATGTTGCGCTTGCCCGCCGCGATGACTTCATCCCAGTCCAAAAATCCTGCCGTTACTTCGGAACCGAACTGAATTGCGACCCGGATGGTGGGCAATATCGTTTGTTGACTTACACTGCCTAAATTTGGTTCAGATTCTAAGGTCAGCTCTGCAAAATTGCTGGTCTTGTAAGCTGGCCCGACGATCAGCGCCGCGCAGCCTGACGCTGCCACAGCGTGCTTGAATTCTTCCACGCGATACGCGGGGTTAATTGTCACCAATATCATTCCAACGCGTGCAGTGGCCAGTTGGACAATCACCCATTCAGCAGAATTGACAGCCCACAGGCCCACACGATCACCTGGGCAAAGACCCAACGCACGCAAGCCTGCCGCCAAGTCATCAACCGCATTATCCAGGCCTGACCAAGTAAGACGGAGCCCTTGTTCGACTGACACCAATGCTTCGAAGTGCGGCCAGTTGTTGGCTGCCTGTCTAAGCGCATCACCTATTCGCCCCGTTGGCAAAAAAGGGTCTTGTTTTCCGATAACATAGCTCTGACTGTTATGACGTGAAATCTCATCAGTCATTATGAACCTTTACACGGCACAATTGCAGCCCCTCTGAAAACTAACTCATTTAAGCGCAGTCTCGCTTGAATGAATGTGCGCATCTTCTATTGACATTACGATTAGGTTATGGCAAAAACAAATGATTGTTTTAAGCAAATAACTCGTAAAAGAGTTTCAGGCGTTTATCAGGAGAGCAGAGATGGGTAGACTTTCAGGCAAAGTAGCAATCATCACAGGTGCGTCGCAGGGCATGGGTGAGGCGCATGCCAAAATGTTTGTTGCTGAAGGCGCCAAGGTGATCCTGACCGACGTCAACGAGAAAGATGGGCAGGCGCTGGCTGAAAGCCTTGGCGAAAATGCGATGTTCATCAAGCAGGACGTCCGGTACGGGGCCGAGTGGAAGGCTGTTGTAGAGCAAGGA
>NZ_JARXAI010000057.1 GCF_029865925.1 Sphingorhabdus sp. | reverse complement strand
GCTTGGCGCAGAGCTAGACTTGCTAGCTTATATGACATCGCGATTGTTCGGACAGAAAACCTTTGGGGCGATTTACGGCTGGTTTTACAGCATCTATTCCCTGGGTTTCGGGCTTAGCCCGTTCCTGATCGGTCGGTCGCGAGACATGTTTGGGACATATGATTATGCCTTGGGTGGGAGTATCATTTGTCTACTTTTCGCGATTATTTCGGTTTTCGGCCTGCGTTTCCGAAAGGGCATGCTCGAGGTCATCGCGTAACACCAAACATCAGCAGGATGAGCATCGATACCCCGTGCAGTCAGATATTCAGCTGCGCAAAGCCCAGCTGCGCCGCCACCGATGATAGCGAAATGCTGGGTCATATCTTGCTTGCTAACCAGTCGCTGGCCACAGTCATCGCTTGGTCGGCGCGATCAAGTACCCCAACCATACCCATGAAACCATGATTCATGTCATCATAATGCATCAACACAGTATCGACGCCCGCTTGCGACAAGCGTGCAGCATAGGCTTTGCCTTCGTCGCGCAGCAGATCATATTCTGCCGTAATAACATAAGCGGGTGGCAGTCCGCTTAAATCAGCTCCTCGCAGCGGAGAGGCATCAGGGTGAAAGCGGTCTTCCGGATTACGGATATAAAGGTCCCAGCCCCAGCGCATCGCGATGACTGTCAAGCCGCAGCCTTGCCCGCGTTCTTGGTAAGATAAAGGCGCAGGGTCTGGATAATCGGTCACTGGATAGATCAGAAACTGCGCAGCGAGATTTGGACCACCTGCGTCACGCAATCTACGAGCAACCACCGTCGCCATCGTTGCGCCCGCGCTGTCGCCTGCAACAATCAGCCGCGCCGGATCACCGCCTATGCTTGTTGCATTTTTTGCCGTCCATATTGTCGCTGCTTCGCAATCGTCTGGTCCGGCCGGGAAAGGCGCTTCAGGCGCCAAGCCATAATCGACCGAGACGACAACTGCGTCCAAAGCCAAACAAAGATGGCGACAAATCACATCATGCGTGTCGATGCTGCAAATGACAAACGCGCTGCCATGGAAGTATGTAACGACCGCGTGCCCGTCTTGCATATCCGGGCGATAAATACGGATACGAATGTCGCCGCGCGGGCCGGGAATCATCCGATCTTCGACATAGCCCACATCAGGTCGGGCCATCCGCGCGGTCTGGGCCTCATAACCCGCGCGCAACGTCTCGGGTGGAACCGTTTCCATAGGCGGCAACGCTGCGGCTGCATCGACTATCGCCTGTAATTCCGGATGTAGTGGCATTTTAATTTCCCTTCGAAAGATCAAATCCGAGATAAGCGTCGGCAGCGACTTTATCACAAATCGCCGGATATCGGCCGATGCCTCCTACGAAATGCATGAAAACGCACGGCTTCTTGCGCAAACACGGTGGCGGTCGCGCGGCCGATACCCTGCGCAGTACCGGTTACAATTGCCGCCTTGCCGGTGAGCTTGCGTACCACCTTCAATACAACGCTTCAACAGGGACGAAGACGATCTCGTCTTTGTCATAAATGCGATTTGGTAAAGGCGAGATACATCGGCAATATTTATTTAAGTGAACATCGGTTTATGCGCTAGCCATCGTTCTCATCCCCGCGGTGCGCCAGCTACATATAGAATTTGTCCAGTAACAAAGCCCGACCGTTCATCAGCAAAAAACGACACTGCGTTCGCGATATCGTCAGGTTGCCCGACGCGGCCCACCGCGGTTGCACGTATGGCTTGCTGCTTCATTTCATCGAACGATATGCCTACCCGTTCAGCCACTTCGGCAGTCATCGCAGTTTCGATAAAACCGGGCGCAACCGCATTTGCAGTGATACCATAACGACCCAGCTCGATCGCGAGCGTTTTCGTCAGTCCCTGCACGCCTGCCTTGGCCGCGGCATAATTGCTTTCCCCCAAATTACCGAGGGCAGCCGTGCTTGATAAGTTAACAATCCGGCCCCAACCAGCCGACCGCATATGGGATTGTGTTTCACGGCTCACTAAAAAGGTGCCGCGTAAATTGACGTTGATGACGCTATCCCAGTCATTGATGCTCATTTTACCAATTGTTCGATCACGCAAAATTCCAGCATTGTTAATTGCAATTGTGGGCGGCCCGAGGGCATCAACAATATGGGAAATTGCGAACTTAACTGCAGCTTCATCTGCGACATTCGCGGCGACAGCGACGGCGCGGCGGCCAATTTTCTCGATGGCGCGGACGGTCTCGGCACAAGCCATAGCATCTAGGTCAAGTACCGCAATATCGTGCCCATCCTGCGCCAGACGCAGCGCAATTCCAGCCCCGATACCCCGCGCACCACCCGTCACGACTGCGACGCGCGGCGTTTGTTTTTCGTTACCTTTCATATCGCTTCCAACATGCTGATCGCCTTTGCGGATAATTGAAATTTCTTGGCTCGTCCCGAATTCAATTTTTCACGGGGTCCAGCTTCAGCACCCGTAATTAAAAACTAACGATTGTTTAATTGCCTTGACGTGTCAACACCGCTGTTTAATAACCTAGTTTAGTATAAGTCATGATTCGCACAGGTTTGTCGGGAAGATGGCGCGAGCTTGTTTCGACCCACGAACTATGAAGGAAGCCGATTCGGTAACATTAGAAACAAAAGAGAAGTGCATGTTAAGCACTCGCTTTTTGAAATTTAACAGGATTTGTTTAAGGGAGAGGGATACGGATTATGATAAAGAATTTTAGCTTTGCTTCGCAACGCCCAGCCTATTTCAAGGCGTTCCTTGCGACGGGGATTGCGCTTAGTGCGCTTATGAGCGCGCCTTTGCTGGCACAAACGAGCAATCCAGCTGACGAAAAGGCAGAAAGTGGAGACATCATCGTCACCGCAAGGCGATCCGATGAAAAGCTTCAGGACGTTCCAGTTTCCGTTGCCGCTTTGGGTGCAGAGCAGCTGACTGAGCAGCGCATTCTATCGGAAGCAGATTTGCAGATCGCAACGCCTGGCCTAATTTTGCGGCAAACATCGTCAAACAACCAGATTAACTTTGCACTACGCGGCCAGACAGTTGACGCCTTCTCTGGCACCGCGCCAGCCGTGGTTGTGTATATGAACGAAGTGCAGGTTGCAGGTGCGGGCACGCAGTCCTTCTTCGATATGCAATCAATTCAGGTCTTCAAGGGGCCTCAAGGCACGCTGTTCGGCCGCAACGCGACGGGCGGCGCTGTCCTGTATCAGGTGCAAAGTCCGACAGACGAACTGGGCGGCTATTTGACGGCGGGTTATGGCAACTTCAACAACATCGAAGTGAATGGCGCAATCAACGCTCCGCTCGGAGAGGCCGTCGCGGTTCGGCTTGGTGCCTCCTATCGCAAACGCGATGGCTTTCAGCGCAACCTTGCTATTGGCAACGGGCTTGAGTCCAACCAGATTGACTATCAGGCTTACCGTGCGAGTGTTCTGCTCACGCCGGGCGACCGTTTTGAAAACCTTACCACTTTTCAGTATAACACCGACGATGGCCGAGCGAGCGGTCTGAAATTGACCAGCATTAATGCAGTGGGCTCAAAGGGACCGGACGGCAAGGCCTTGGAAACTCCTACAGCCTTCCTTTATAATTTGGGTTTGAACGGGACACCCAATGCCGCCGATAAGGAATTGGCACGAAATAAAGCGGCTGGATTTTACGATTTTTACAACAGCGAAACTAACGATCATAAGAGCCGCCAATATTTCATCTCCAACAAGACCAGCTATGAACTCTCCGACACGGTAAAATTGACCAATATTTTTGGCTATAACAACGTCCGATCCAATGATGTCATCGACGTCGATGGGGCTGGCTTGCCATGGATCATCATCGGCAATGTGCCTAACACTCAAACTGCGACGCCCGGTGCAAACCTGCCAAACGCGGAAGGTTATAACTGGTACACCAAGCAATGGTCGAACGAGACGCAAATCTCCGGAAAGATCATGGACGACAAGCTGAACTATATCGTTGGCGTCTATTTGGGTGATGTAAAGCAAGGAACCTTGACGCCAACTTGCGCTTTTTGCGATATCCAACTCGGAATTCCCAATATGAAATGGGGCAACCAGAACGTTTTTGGTGGCGAAAGAGAGAATAAGTCTAAGGCTGTTTTTGCCCAGTTCACCTACAAGATATCGGACCCCTTGTCCTTCACGGCGGGCTATCGCCACACTTGGGAAAATCAGAGCATTACCCGCGCCCCCCGTGACAGATCAGTACTGTTGCCAAATTCGGTTACCGCATTTGCCTCGCTCAAGGTGAATAAACCCAGCTGGACACTTAGCTTGGATTATAAGGTTAACGACGATTTGCTGCTTTATATTGCACAGCGCGGCAGCTTCCGCACAGCAGGTTACAATATTGATAACACCGTGCCTGATGCACAGGGTCGGCCAAGCAACAATGCCTATGGAACTGAGACCACTACTGACGTTGAAGCTGGCATCAAATTTGCTGGCGACTTAGGGTTGGTGCGGTCACGCATTAACCTAGCCCTCTACAATCAGTCAGTGAACGACATTCAACGTGCTGTCTATCTCGGCATTGCCGCCGTAACCGGCAATGTGGATAAGGCCCGTATACGCGGCTTTGAATTCGACGCCAATTTCGATATTTCAAGCAACGTCGAAATCGGCGGCAATTTGGCATACACCGATGCTGTCTACAATGATCCAGATGCGATCGCAGGTGGGCGGAATTTTGTCTATGGTCCTTATGGCGACGCTCCGAAATGGACAGGCAGTGCTTTTGCCAAAGTCAGTAAGGAGCTTAGCAACAATCTTGGCACTGCCTATTTGCGCGGCGAGATATATACCCAGTCATCGTTCTATTATTCCAACCTTGCAAATACCTTCACGGTGAATACGTTGATTGACGGTTACAGCTTAGTCAACCTTCGTGCAGGTCTAGACAATGTTGGCGGGTCTCAGTTTTCGCTCGTGGCTTATGTCCAGAACCTGACCAAGAAGGAATACTATGTCGGCGGGCTAGATTTGGGCGCGGTTATCGGCACAAGCGCGCGGCTCGTGGGTACGCCGCGGACCTTTGGTATTCAGGGAACCTATACGTTCTAGAGCTGGATCGCTCCATATCACAGGCACGAAGCCGCCCATTCCTGATTAGAAATGGGCGGCTTCGTGGCAAGCGCGCCGCGATTATCTCACACATACAATTAGCCGCTCATGGCTTACAGGGAGAGTGTTCATGACTGATCGACTTCGTTTTGGAGCGTTTGTGCCGCCGCATCATCTTCCCGTAAATTACAACCCGACCTACGCGCTGCAACGCGATACCGAGCTTGTCCAGATAATGGACAATATCGGGTTCGACGAGGCTTGGTTTGGTGAGCATCACTCAGGTGGTGCGGAACCAATTGGTGATCCGATGATGTTCATCGCGCATGTTGCCGCGCAGACGAAGTATATCCGACTTGGCACCGGTGTTGTTTCGCTGCCCTATCATAACCCTCTCTGGGTGGCTGATCGGCTTGCCATGCTTGACCATCTCACGCGTGGTCGCGTGATGCTGGGCTTGGGACCGGGCGCGCTTGCCACTGACGCTGCCATGCTTGGCATCCACCCATCGGAGCAGCGCGATGCGCTTGAAGAAGACACGGCCGTTCTGATGCATTTGCTGACGAGTGATGAGCCGATTTCGATAGAGACTAAACGCTATAAGCTCGTTAACGCGCGGCTCCAGCTTGATTTTTATCAGGACCCACATCCAGAGGTGCTTGCCGCGGCCATCGTATCGCCGTCCGGGCCGCGCTTGGCAGGTCAGCATGGTATCGGCCTGATCTCCATTGGTGCATCGATGAAGGCGGGTGTCGACGTTCTCGCCATGCATTGGGATGTCGCTGAAGCGCGCGCTAAGGAGTGCAACAAGACGGTGGACCGGGACAAATGGCGGCTCGTTGGCCTCATGCACATAGCCGACACTAAGGAGCAGGCACTCAAGGATGTAGCGTTCGGCCTGCGCGAGTTCTGCGACTATCTGCAACACACGACCCCTACGCCGCAGATGGTGCCGACCGGAAGCACGGTGGAGGATTATATCGAATGGGCAATGTCCACAGGATCGGCGGTGATTGGAACCTACGAAGATGCGATTGAACAAATCGAATCTCTGCAGGACCAGTCCAATGGCGGGTTCGGCGCCTTCCTGCTGTTTGATCACAATTGGGCAAACTGGAATGCCAAAAAGCATCATTATCATCTGTTTGGCGAGTTTGTGATCCCGCATTTCAAGAAGACTAACCGTCGCCTTAAATCTAGCGAGCTTTATGCGCGCGATGTCCGCGACGAACTTGCCAAAGCTCAATCCGACGCGATTGGTGCTTTCGCCGCCAAGCATGCGAACGGCAAGAAATAGGCCTTGACCGACAGTTAATGGAGATTGAAATGACTAACACAGTTGACATGATCAAGCTGCAGCGCATCGACGGAACCGACGGAGGTCTGGGTGACTATGCCGGGCAAGTCCGACTAATCGTCAATGTTGCTTCGAAATGCGGACTGACGCCGCAATATGAAGGCCTTGAGGAGCTTTATCGACGTTACCAGGACAAGGGCTTTGTTGTCCTTGGCTTTCCGTCGAATGATTTCCTTGGTCAAGAACCAGGTTCCAATGAAGAAATTGCTGAGTTTTGCAAATTAACCTATGATGTCGGTTTCCCGATCTTTGCGAAGGATAAGGTTACAGGAGATGACAAAAGCGAACTTTATGCAAGTTTGATTAAGGAGATGCCCGTAGCTCTTAGCACTAGTGGTGACGGAATGCGCACGATGCTTGCGGGGCACGGGATCGATACGACTAATCCACCAGAAGTTCTTTGGAATTTCGAGAAATTTCTAATTGCGCGTGACGGACGAGTTGTCGCCCGATATGCCCCCGATACAGCACCCGACGATCCGGCATTGATTGCCTCAATCGAGGCTGCGCTGGCTTTGAAGTGAACTGCGGCTAAATCATGCCGCTTGCCACCGCATAATATCAACCCAACTGATGTTGCCAACGATCCGCTCATTTACGAAGACATCAGTACCAAATGTTCTGGTGACAGACAGATGATCTGAGTAGTTCTGCGGACGGCGGTTTAAGGCTTTCATATTTGAAAGTGTTAGAGCAGTGGCTCTTGCATAGCCTCAAAAACAAATGCTTGTTCTTTCGTAACGAGGTAGTTTAGAACCGCCGTTAGAGCATGAATCAGGAGAGCAGAGATGGGTAGACTTTCAGGCAAAGTAGCAATCATCACAGGTGCGTCGCAGGGCATGGGTGAGGCGCATGCCAAAATGTTTGTGGCTGAAGGCGCCAAGGTGATCCTGACCGACGTCAACGAGAAAGATGGGCAGGCGCTGGCTGAAAGCCTTGGCGAAAATGCGATGTTCATCAAGCAGGACGTCCGGTACGGGGCCGAGTGGAAGGCTGTTGTAGAGCAAGGA
>NZ_JARXAI010000085.1 GCF_029865925.1 Sphingorhabdus sp. | reverse complement strand
TGGGCCTTGCGCGACTCGCTGAAGCTAAAGATCGGCCAGTCGTGCATCATGCCCGAAAGCTCCGTAACCTCCACCGAAGGCAGCTTGGCTTTTAGCGCGCGCGAGTCTGTTACCAAGATATCATCGCCGCCGGCAAAGGCCAAAATGGAGGGTAAGCCATCCCAATTGCCAAAGATCGGGCTGCACCGTGGGTCCGTGCGCGGCAAGTCGCCGGCGTACAGCGTGCCGCCTTCGGAAATGCCGCTGATGGTCAATATCCCGTCGCGCGGTTCCGTTTTCAACTGATCGGGATGGGCTGGGTCCAAATTGAGCCAAGGGCAAATGAGCAACAGGGCAGCAGGCAAGGGCTGCGCCGCATCGCGTGCCATTTGCGCCAATGCTGCGGTCAGGCCGCCGCCCGCGGAATCCCCACCCATGACAAAAGGCTTATGGCCGATCTCATCCCTGTAAGCGGCGTAATAATCATTGGCCCAAGATGTAATATGCGCGGCGGCATTTTCGGGCGCGAGGGGATAAAGCGGCGCGGTTACCGACCAGCCATATTGCGACGCCATGCGGGACAGAAATTTCCAATGGACGGAGGTTGCAGGATACACATATCCGCCGCCATGCCAGAACAGGACATGGGCGCTTGGCGCGCGGTCCTTAGGCGCTATATGCCAGACAGGGCGGCCCTGAAACGTGCTTTGCCGCACGTCGAGACCGGCCTTTACAGCTGGCGACGGCTGCGGGCCCGAACGGACCTTAGAAATGTTTTTCTGAAATTGCGGCCCGCCTGTAAACATCCGGCGATAATGGCCTGTGGTGCGCAACATAAATCCAACGAAGCTGGCGGCAAAACTCGGCATAAATATACTCCCCTTAACCGGGCGCTATATCAACGCGTTGAACCAATCAAGTCGTTCGCTTCCCGGCAAGCGATCTCACCGGGAAGCGGGAGACCTACTTTGACGCTGCGATCCAGTCGTCGATCTTCTTTTCCAAAACGGTAAGCGGCAATGCCCCTGTATTCAGAACTTGGTTATGGAATTCGCGGACATCGAATTTGCTGCCCAGTTCCTTCTTCGCTTTGTCCTTCAGGCGCATAATCGTGAGCGCGCCGATTTTATAGGCCAATGCTTGCGATGGAATGGCGATATACCGCTCAACTTCGGCCGTGGCGTCGGTTTTACCCATATCGCTGTTGGCGAGCATATATTCGATGGCCTGTTCGCGGGTCCATCCCTTGCTGTGAATACCAGTGTCAACCACAAGGCGCATGGCCCGCAGCATCTCGTCCGACAATGTCCCGAAGCGCTGATAGGGGTCCTTAAACAGCCCCATCTCATAACCCAAGGTTTCAGAATAAAGCGCCCAGCCTTCGACATAGGCTGTGTTTCCGCCGAAACGCATGAAAGCAGGCAGCTTCTCATTTTCCTGCGCGATGCTGATCTGGAAATGATGCCCGGGCGCGCCTTCATGCAAATACAGGGTGGTCATGCCCGGCGTGGTGCGGCTTGGAAGGTCATAGGCGTTGAAGTAAAAAGTCCCAGGCCGCGAACCGTCCGGCGTGCCTTGCTGATAGCTGCCGCCCGCTTCATATTTTTCGCGGAATTCTTCATAGGGTTTAATCTCAAGCGGTGCCTTTGGCAGATATTTGAACTGCGTTGAAATGGCCGCATCAACCTTTTTGCCGATATCGTAATAGCCTTGCGTCAAGGCATCACGGCTGGCGAGTTTGAACTTGGGATCCGAACGCAAATGGTCAAAAAATTCGGGCAACGTGCCTTTGAACCAGACTTCCTTGCGGATCGCCTCCATCCCCGATGTGATTCGCGCAACTTCGGACAGGCCGAGATTGTGGATGTCGTCGGCCTTCAATGGCAAGGTCGTCGTTTGCTCGATCATATATTGATACAGGCCTTCGCCGCCCTTCATCGCCGAAAGGCCGACCTGTTCGCGCGCCAAGGGCAAATAGCTGTCGCGCAGAAAATCGCGCAGGCGGGAATTGGCGGGGTAGAGGCCGTTTTCGACGATGTCGCGATATTCGGACGTGAGCCGCGTCTTGTCGGCATCGCTGAAACCTTCGGGGAATTTCAGGACTGGACCATAATAGGGCGATTCTTCGGTCTTTTGCGCAAGCTGCGTATTCAATTGATCGACGACGTTGGTGATCGTCATCTTCGTTTCGAACACGCCGGTCGCCATGCCCTGACGGAAACGGTCAATCGACCGATCCATGAGTATGATAAACTCCTTATGCCGTTTCAGGTTGTTGTCATAATCCAGCACTGTCTTGAACGGCGCAGCACCCTGCCCGCTGGCAAAGGTCGGGTAGAATGTGTGAAAGCCAAAAAAGTGATTGAGCGGACGGACAACGGTCAGGTCCATAATTTCTCTGGACAAGCCTTTGAGCGCATCGGTCTGGTTTTGCTTGAACACGTCATAGGCGATTTTGTCGGTGGCGTTCAGCTGGTCACGGTCAATGCTTTTCAGGGCCTCCAAATTGGTTTCGGCAGCTTTGCGTTCATTGGCATAATAAGCATCGGAGATGTAATCGCCAAAGCGATCAGCATAGCGCATGTCGCCTCGGAAAAGGGCGTTGAGCGGGTTGCGCGTCAGGCTTGCTTCGTCATCGGCGGCAAATAATGCGGCCAGTCTCTGGCTTTCTGTGGCCGCAGTCTGCGCCGTCTCTGTGGCCTGCGCATGAACGACCGTTGCACCAAAAGGCGTGAGCAAGGCCACGCTCGCAAGAAGAATGCGTGCAGCTGGTTTCATGTAATACTCTCCAGAATTTATACAGGGCATCAACATGATGCAGTGTGTTCTCGAGCCTGCGTGTCCTCCTTGGACCTAGCGGGCGCAAACGGGTTTCGACAGACGACAAACACCATGAGGCGGGCGATGCGCTGTGCGTATTATGAAGGCTTGGGCGTGTTAATTTCTAGCCAGTTATTTTGTCGGTACCATTTGGTAATAACGTGCTTCACCCCACGCACGACGGGCGTGCCTGTGTGCAATGTCTTGTAGTTGAGCGTCCCGTCAGGCTTCACATTGTTCCATATCAGCATCGTCCCCGCCTGCGGCCGAACGCCAAGGCCAAGGTGCGGAAATTCCGTTGTGCCGCCTTCCTCGGGTTCGTCAAGGAAGATCATCGCTGTCCAGCTGCGTTGCCCACCGGACCGACCTTCATGTGCCCAATAGTCTTGCGTAGGGTGGAAGAAATCGTGATGCGCCTTAAACTCTTGCCCGACCTGATAGCGTTGCCCCTGCATCGTTTCGGCATAGGTGTTATCGATGCCCAGAACATCGCTCATCCGTGCCTCGACCTTAGCGATGAACGCGTCCCACCGGTTGAGATGGCAGCTATAGCTTGTGCGAAAGCCTTCCTGCTCAGTGCCCTTGTACAATGTCGACGGCACAGCATCGGCGTCTATTTTTGCAATCATAGTTTTGCAATCGGCCGCACTCAGAAACCCCTGATACAGATAGAGCTGCGCCTCTGCATGGTCGACCTGCTGCACAAGCGGATTGGCACCCAAACGGCTTGTGACATGCGTGCCAATGCGCGCAAGCTTTGCAGGATCGTTGTTGGGATCAAACTTTGGGGCGGTTGTATCAGCTTGCATGAGGTCACCGAATCATGGAACAATCCGTCCTCTTACCATGACCCAATCCGCCTTTTCTAGGGTGCGAACGTTGGTCAGCGGATTTTCTTCGACGGCAACCATATCGGCAGAATAACCAACCGCGATCCGGCCGATTTCATTTTCCATTCCAAGCGTTTTTGCGGCTACTGTGGTCGCACTGGCAAGCGCCTCCGTTGGGGTCATTCCCGCTTTCACTAACAAGGCAAATTCGCCGCCATTGCTGCCATGTTCGAACACACCGGCGTCGGTTCCAAAGGCGATAGCTACACCCATGGCCTTGGCGCGTGTGACCTGCCGCCCTGCCGCTTCAAGCGCTTGCTTCGCCTTTACTTCGACAGTGGGGGTATAGATGCCCTTGCCAAGGCGTGCGCGCACGCCTTCTAATGCCATCAGGGTCGGCACCAAAGCCGTACCTTTTGCCTTCATAACCTTCAACGCGGCTTCATCGGCAAAGGTACCATGTTCGATGGAGTCGATCCCCGCTGCGGCCGCTGCCTCAATGCCGCGCGCGCCATGGGCATGCGCCATAACCTTTAGCCCAAGCGAGTGGGCAGTGTTGGTAATGGAGACCATTTCTTCATTCGTGAAATGCGCTTCCAATCCTCTACCTTGTTGCGACAATACGCCGCCCGTGGCGGTAATTTTGATAACGTCTGCCCCGGATTTAGAGGATTTGCGCACCTTTTCTGCGCATTCGACTGGGCCGGTGCAGGTATATCCCGAAGCTAGCGCAGTAAGCACATCTGTGCGGAACCCGGTAACATCGCCATGCCCGCCGACAATGGACAAAGCCGGTCCGGCGGCGATGATCCGTGGTCCAATGATCCGTCCCTCCGCAGTACCACGGCGCAAGACAAAAGCCGTATTTTGCGCAGAGCCAGCCTCGCGGACCGTAGTGAAGCCAGCCTTGACCGTTAGTGCCGCGTTCTTAACGCCCATGACAACACCCCATTCGTCGGGATTAACCGCTTCATCACGGAAATCATCGCCCGGGTCGCCGGTCAAATGGACGTGTAAATCAATAAGGCCAGGGACCAATGTCTTGGTAGATAAGTCGACAACCGTATCCGCTTGAAACGGATTTTTTGTGCCTTTCGCAATGTCTTTGATACGCCCATCTTCAACTAGGATGACGGCTGGACCCGTGGGGCCGGTTGCAGCATCGGGAATGAGGTTGCCGACGATGATGGCTTGAGTCGCTGCCATAGTGGGCGCTGAAACCAAGGCCGCTGCGCCTGCGAGCAATAGATACCGTAACATCAAAACCTCTCCCATTTTTATGAAACGGAGATTGGTCAGGTTGTCACGATGTTACAAGGAAAAAAGGCTGGATTGATTAATCCAGTGCCGCGACCCACGATAAACTGCTACGATAATGCGTTTCGATGACGGTGGGTTTTAGGGGATCTGGTTAAACGGGATATCCATGACCGGAAATTGCTCCCATCCGGTAAAATCAAAATGCCACCACTCATTGGATAAACCTACAAAACCCTCCGCCTCCAAATAGCGCGCCAAACGGGCACGGTTCGAAATGGCTGTGGCAGATGCGCCCATATAATCACGATGCGCTTTTTCCGAAAAATCGTCAAACTCGGTTGGCATTTCGACAAGTTGCCCGTTGCGCAAGTCATGCAAGGTCAAGTCGACGGCACAACCGCGATTGTGTTTGGACCCTCTTTTGGGGTTCGCGACATATTCTTTCTTGGGACCAACGGGCGTGGCCTCCCACAGTTTTTTGGTAATGCGCCACGGGCGATAGGCATCGTAAATTGTTAGCCCGAAACCATCGGCTTGCGCGGCTTTGCTGGCGCGCGCGACGGCGTGCGCGGCAGGTGCGGCCAAAAACGCGCGGGCTTCGTCATACAACACTCCGCCGGTAAAATTGTTGGCGGTCGCATACCGCATATCGAGCCGGATCGCCGGATCGAGCTTTATGAGCTCTAACAACCTTTTGGGGTCATCAGGTTTAAGCGCTGCGGCTTTGTCCGCTGGAATGAACGCCACATCGCTGTCGGGACCAACCGCCGCGCAGCCGACCAGTGGCAGGGCCGCCAGCCCAAACGCCACCTCACGGCGCGAGAAGGTTATGCCGTGTCCTTCGCGAGCCATTCTTCAAGCCATTTGATGGTGTAATCGCCATTCTGGAAATCGGGCTCTTCCAACAGGCGTTGATGCAAGGGAATGGTGGTCTTCATACCCTCAATCACAAACTCGCCAAGCGCACGGCGTAAGCGCATCAGGCAGCCTTCACGTGTCTGGCCATAAACAATTAGCTTTGCGATCATGCTGTCATAATAAGGCGGGACTTTATAGCCATGATACAGGCCGCTATCGACGCGCACATACAGGCCGCCGGGCGGGTGATACCAGGTAACGGTTCCAGGTGAGGGCATGAACGTGCGCGGGTCTTCGGCGTTGATCCGGCATTCAACCGCATGGCCCGTGAAGGTTACGTCTTCTTGCTTAAACGAAAGCGGTTTGCCCTCAGCGACGCGGATTTGTTCGCGTACCAAATCGATACCAGTGATCATTTCGGTGACAGGATGTTCGACCTGCAAACGTGTGTTCATTTCGATGAAATAGAATTCACCATCTTCCCAGAGGAACTCGATAGTGCCCGCGCCGCGATAGCCCATGTCGGCCATTGCCTTGGCGCAGATATTCCCCATGCGGTCGCGCTCGGCAGTTGCAAGTACAGGTGAAGGAGCTTCTTCGAGGACCTTTTGATGCCGCCGCTGCAGCGAGCAATCGCGTTCACCCAAATGCACCGCATTGCCGTTGCCGTCGCCGAAAATCTGAAATTCGATATGGCGCGGGTTGCCGAGATATTTTTCGAGATACACGGTCGCATCACCGAACGCCGCTTTCGCTTCGGACCCAGCTTGCTGCATTTGGGTCTCAAGCTCTTCTTCGCTGTTCACGACCTTCATACCGCGGCCGCCGCCGCCTGACGCAGCTTTGATGATTACAGGATAGCCGATGTCGCGTGCGATCGCCTTGGCCTCATCCACATCCTCAATCGCGCCGTCGGAGCCGGGCACAAGCGGAAGACCCAATGCACCTGCCGAACGCTTGGCTTCGACCTTGTCTCCCATGGTCCGGATATGCTCGGGCTTCGGGCCGATCCATGTGATATTATGGCTTTCAACGATTTCGGCAAACTGGGCGTTTTCTGACAAGAAACCATAGCCGGGGTGAATGGCGTCGGCATGGCTGATTTCGGCCGCGGAAATAATCGCTGGAATGTTTAGGTAGCTGTCAGTCGCCGATGGCGGCCCGATGCAAATTGCTTCATCGGCAAGCCGCACATGCATGGCGTCTGCGTCGGCCGTTGAATGGACGGCAACCGTCTTGATCCCCATTTCATGCGCAGCGCGGTGAATACGCAGCGCGATCTCGCCGCGGTTGGCGATAAGGATTTTCTCAATGGCCATGTTTACGCAATCGCCAACAATGGCTGGTCAAATTCGACTGGCTGCCCGCTTTCGACATAAATTTCGGTGACTGTCCCTGAACTGGCGGCAACAATCGGGTTCATGACCTTCATCGCTTCGATAATCAGGACAGTGTCGCCAGCTTTCACTTGCTGACCAATGCTCACAAAAGGTGCCGCTTCGGGGTCAGGCGTGAGATATACCGTACCGACCATCGGGGACTTCATGGCATTGGCAGAGATAGCAGGGGCGCTTGGTGCAGCAACGGCCGCGGCCGGTATCGCTGCTGGTGCCGCAACGGGCGCCGCCGCCAAAGGTGCCGCCACCGCAGTCATCGTGCGCGACACGCGAATTTTGCGTTCGCCGTCCGCAACCTCAATTTCGCTAAGCCCAGCGTCGTTCAGCATCGCCGCCAATTCGCGGACAAGGTCCGTGTCGACTTGCATGCTGCCAGTAGTTCCTATCTTCGCCGCCATGTAGTACTCCTTGGGACGCTAAAATTATATTGCAGCGCCTAATGTCAAAGTTGTAACGCTACGTCCAGCGCCAGTTCGTACGACTTTGCGCCATGTCCCGCAAAGACCGCCTTAGCGGCCATGCCAACATAGCTCAAATGCCGGAAAGATTCCCTTTTGTGGGGATCGGATAAATGCACTTCGAATACCGGCACGGTAATCGCCTTGATCGCGTCCAAGATTGCGACTGACGTGTGGGTAAAGCCAGCAGCGTTCAATAACACGGCCTTCGCGCCAACGGCTTGCGCCTCATGCAGCCAGTCAATCAAATGGCCTTCATGGTTGGACTGCCGAAAATCGATAGAGGCACCCGCGGCGCGCGCACGGTCATCCAATCGGCCCGCGATATCATCAAGGGTGTCTGTGCCGTAAATTTCAGGTTCGCGTGTACCAAGCAAATTGAGATTTGGTCCATTCAGAACAAAGATTGTTGGCTGGTCAGCCAAAATACGTCCCCCAATATTATCAAAGCAGCGGTTGCACACCGCGTCTGGGAAGCACTATATGCCCCTCGACAAAAATAGCGAGATGAAATGACCTCTTCCCTAGCAAACGATTCTATCTCCCTGACGCTGAATGGCGATCTGCGCCGCTTTCGTAAGTCTGCCACTGTTGCCGACCTTGTCCGCGACATTGGCCTTGATCCGAGCAAAGTGGCCGTGGAGCGCAACCTTGAAATCGTCTCGCGTTCGACGCTGGAAGACGTTGTCTTGGCGGATGGCGACAGGTTGGAGATCGTCCATTTTGTTGGCGGCGGGCAAGACAATACCCCTAACGATAGCTGGACCGTGGCGGGACGCACGTTTCATTCGCGGCTGATTGTGGGGACGGGCAAATATAAGGATTTTGAACAAAATGCTGCTGCGCTTGTGGCATCGGGTGCAGAGATAATCACGGTTGCTGTCCGGCGCGTCAATGTGTCGGACCCCAAGGCGCCGATGCTGACGGATTTTATTGACCCTAAAAAATACACCTATTTGCCCAATACCGCTGGTTGCTTCACCGCGGACGACGCGATCCGTACATTGCGTTTGGCGCGCGAAGCTGGTGGTTGGGATCTTGTAAAGCTTGAAGTGCTTGGCGAGGCCAAGACGCTATACCCCGATATGCGCGAAACATTAAAGGCGACTGAGGTCCTGGCTAAGGAAGGCTTCTTGCCTATGGTCTATTGCGTCGATGATCCGATAGCGGCCAAGCAATTGGAGGACGCAGGTGCAGTCGCGGTGATGCCATTGGGCGCGCCGATTGGTTCGGGTCTTGGCATTCAAAACCGCGTTACCATCCGCTTGATTGTCGAAGGCGCTAAGGTTCCCGTTTTGGTGGACGCAGGCGTCGGCACTGCATCTGATGCCGCAGTGGCGATGGAGTTGGGCTGCGATGGTGTGCTCATGAACACCGCCATTGCCGAGGCCAAGAACCCCATTGCCATGGCAACCGCGATGAAGCTTGCGGTTCAGTCCGGCCGCATGGCCTATCTGTCGGGCAGAATGGGTCGGCGCATGTATGCGGACCCCTCCAGTCCGCTTGCTGGCTTAATCTAAACTTCCTCGATATATCGAGGAAATGGCCTAAGCTTTTGCCGCAGCCTATCATTTACCAGCAAGGCGTTTAACGTCCGCCAGATATTTGCGCCCGATGCGCATCGCATGGTCTTCACCCAATATCGCGTGCCAGACGCCGCCACCTTCATGGCGCAGCCCGATAATCAGGTCCCGGCGCACAATATGGCTGCGGTGGATGCGCTGAAATTGTTCCGGGTCCAAACGCTTCTCAAGCGTTGAAATGGTTTGGTGCAGCAGATAGCTGCGTCCTGCCGTATGCAGCCGCATGTAATCCCGCTCTGCTTCAATCCGTTCAATGTCCATCGCGGCAATGCGGATAAGCTCAGCGCGATGCGATACCCAGAATTCATGTGCATATCTGCCGTCGGTTTTTGAAGACGGTAGTGCCTCGGCGTCATGGGTGCCGCACGCGCGGGCTATAGCGCGGCCAAGCCGTTCGCTCGATACGGGTTTCAACACATAGTCGACAACGTCCAAGTCGAAGGCTTCGACCGCAAAATTGTCGTACGCCGTGATCAGAATGATCGCTGGCTTTTTGTGTATTAATCCCAAGGCGCGCGCAGCGTTGATGCCGTCCATTTTCGGCATGCCTATATCCAGAAAGATGAGGTCGGGCGTCAATTGCTCTGCGATCTGGAGCGCTTCGATGCCGTCACCTGCGGTGCCGACAATGTCGATAACGGGATGGTCTGCGCTTAAGGTTCTAAGGCGCTCGACGGCAAGTGGTTCGTCATCAACGATCAACGCCCGCAAGCGTTTCATGCCGCTATCCTATGGCTTAAAGGCAAAGTGAGCATCGCGATAAATCCGCCACCATCCAACAGTTTTGTATCGAGGCGCGCTGCTGATCTATAGCGGGCCTCCAATCGGTCACGCACATTGGCAAGGCCAATGCCGCTGCCGCCGACATGATCGGCATCCATTACCTCGCCATCGTCAACGACACACAGCACAAGGACATCACCTTCGCTTTTGGCGTTGATGATGATTTCAACCGGACGTGTGGTGCGCGAGACCCCATATTTGATGGCATTCTCGACAAGGGGTTGCAGGATTAAGGCAGGCACATGCTGACCCATTAACGCATCGGGGATATTGATTTTGACGCGCAGCCGTTTGGGATAACGCACGCTTTCGATTTCCAGATACAGCCTTTGAAGTTCGACCTCTTCGGCAAGTGTAACATCCTCAAGCGGATCAGATGACAGGCTTGTCCGATAGAAATTGGACAGATTCTGGATCATCGCCTCGGCCTCTTTGGGTTTTCCGGTAAGGACAAGGCTTGAAAGCGAATTCAGTGTGTTGAACAGAAAGTGGGGATTGACCTGATAGCGCAGCGAACGCAGTTCGGCATTCTGCGCCGCTTGCGCAAATCGAGAGGTTTTGCGCTCGGCCTCCCGAACTTCGCGCGCATAGCCAATGGCGACGTACAGAGAGCTCCACGCGATCAGGAAGAAGTAATGGGTGACCGAAATGTCGGCAATTTCTTGCCAGAAGGACAGCCCCAGCTGCACCTTCAAATCCTCAACCGACCGCCCGACGCTTGGGTCTTTAAAAAGGCTAATGGGGTCGTACAGATTGAAAATATAAAAATTGGCAGATGCCAAGACTATAGCGCACGGGATTGCACCGATAAATGCCACGCTCACGCGAGAACTGAGCGACCGGCGGTCTGCATTCCGTAGACCGAAATACAATATCCACGTCACGAGCACACCCACTAACCCCACCATCAAGCGGCGTTCGAACAGCACGGCCTGCGCCGGAAAATCGAGCAGGGCCGCGCGCAGTGACAATATGAGCGCGTAAAACGCCCAGAACCCAATGATGGTCAGCAGGGCCATCTGATGGCCGATAAGTGCATTGCGGGGCGTGGATTTATCCATGTCTTGCTATAGCCGATTTTACGCCAGTTGCACCACGTGCTGCGTCTCTCGTCGAATGCCTCGTTAATTTGGTCGAATCTTTATCCACTGCATCGGTTGTTAATCCTTCGCTAAACATGTTGGAGCGATTATGTTATTCTTGGGAATGAGAGGGATATCGGCATGACGAAAGCAACGCATGAAGGTCCGGGCACCTTAACATTGGCCGAGATGAAAGAATTTGCGGGTTTTAGCGCTGCGACACAGCGGTATATCCGGCGGTCACTGGATGTTGCGTTTGATCGCAAGGATGCCATTGCCCTGTGGTCACGCGACGCGGTCGAGGTTACGTCGATTGATGCCCAATATTTATTTTACGCACGTTTGCCGGATATCAAGGCGTTGGTTCCGGATTCGGCTGTGCTGCAAGATGCCGAACCCTTTCTGGCGCAACTGGTAACGCTGTCGGCATTTGATTTGGGGCAGGGACCGATTGCATGCTTTGCGGCATATCGGTTTTTGTACGAGCGGTTGCTTGGCGCCGATGCGCGGCCGTGGTTGCCCGCAGCATTCTGCGCCGCAGCAGCAATGCCCCACGTACCGCCGTGCAAGCGCAAGATATTGCTGCAATCGATCAGTGAGGCCGCTGTGACCGCAACAGGTTGGTCAAAGCGCCCGCCAAGCTTTTATCCTGAATGGGTGGACAAGGTTGAGGCTGGCAGTAGCCGCGCTTTTTAAGCAGTCGGTCTAAGCTGGCTTTCGTTGATAGCGGAAATACCAAACCTCGTGCCCCTGACGGCGCGCCTTGGCCTCATAACGGGTTTCGGGCCAGCCGCCGGGACGGTTTTGAAAATCGGCCGCATTGTTGCCGAGCCAATTGAATTGCTGACGATGCCGCTGCATGACCATCAACGCATGGCGGACATATACGGGGTGGTCCGTGCCGAACCGGAATTCGCCGCCGGGCTTTAATTTCGCCGCGATCAAATCCAATGGCCCATTATTCATCATCCGGCGTTTCACGTGCCGTGCCTTTGGCCAAGGGTCCGGATGCAACAGATAGACAAAAGATAATGACTTATCTGGAACGCGGCGCAGCATGTCCAAGGCATCGCCCATATGCAGGCGGACATTGTGCAGTCCGCCCTCGCGGATATGGGATAAAGCTTGGGCAACGCCGTTGAGAAACGGCTCGCATCCGATAAAGCCATGATCGGGCAGCATGTCGGCGCGGTAGGCCATATGCTCCCCGCCACCAAAGCCGATTTCAAAGTGCATTACGCGGTCGTCGCCGAACAGATCCATGCTGCCAAGCGGGCCTTCGTCTGGAACCGCGATTTGCGGCAACAGATTCTCAACCAACTCATTGTGCTCGGAGCGCAGCTTTTTGCCCTTTGAACGGCCATATAGGCGGTTCAGCGTCGTTGGGTCCCCGGTCTTGTTCGCAGTCATAGGCGTGGCGGCTAAACTTTCAGCCGCCACGCTGCAAGTGTAATCAAGTGGTCCTTACCCTAAAGCGGCCTTCAAATCTTCGACGAGATCGGTGCGCTCCCACGGGAAGAAATCGCCTTCCGGCTTACGACCGAAATGACCATAAGCGGCCGTCCGGCGGTAAATGGGCTTGTTCAGGCCAAGATGGGTGCGGATACCGCGGGGGGTAAGGCCACCCAGTTTTTCGATACCCATGATGGCAGCTTCGATCTGGTCATCACCCACCGTACCAGTGCGGTGGGTATCGACATAAAGCGACAATGGCTTCGATACCCCAATCGCATAGGCAAGCTGAATCGTGCAGCGCGTGGCAAAGCCGGCGGCGACAATATTTTTTGCCAGATAGCGCGTGATATAGGCAGCCGAGCGGTCGACCTTTGTCGGGTCCTTGCCCGAAAACGCGCCGCCGCCATGCGGGGCTGCGCCGCCATAAGTATCAACGATGATCTTGCGTCCGGTCAGGCCAGCATCGCCATCCGGTCCGCCAATTTCAAAGCTGCCGGTCGGGTTGATGTGATACTCGGTTTCGGTCAGCAGGCTTGCTGGAAGCAGGTCGGCAATGACGCCCTTCACATAATTGTGCAGCTGCGCCTCTTTTTCGCCTTGGTCATATCCCGGTGCATGCTGGGTGGAGACGACAATCGCGGTTGCAGCTTCAGGCTTGCCTTCGCTGTTGTAGCGCAAAGTGACCTGGCTTTTGGCGTCCGGCTCCAGAAACGGTGCTGCGCCCGAATGACGGTCAGCGGCCATGCGTTCGAGGATCTTGTGGCTGTAATCCAGCGTGGCGGGCATCAGGTCAGGCGTCTCTGTCGATGCATAGCCAAACATGATGCCTTGGTCGCCAGCGCCCTCATCCTTGTTGCCACTGGCGTCTACGCCTTGGGCAATCTGTGCGGACTGGCCGTGTAGGTTATTTTCAAAACGCAAGGTTTCCCAGTGGAAGCCCTTTTGCGCATAGCCGATTTCCTTGACGGTGCGGCGGACAGTGGCTTCGATTTCTTCTTTGGCACCTTCGGCCCATGCGCCATTTTCATAGACGCCTTTGCAACGGATTTCGCCAGCGAGCACAACCAACTGCGTGGTGGTCAGTGTTTCGCACGCGATGCGCGCTTCGGGGTCTTTTGACAAAAACAGGTCGACGATAGCGTCGGAGATTTGGTCCGCAACCTTGTCCGGATGTCCTTCGGACACGGATTCGGAGGTGAAGAGGTAGTTTGATCGCATGGTTTTTCCAGTCTATTGGCTGTATCTGCGTATAAAGAATTCTTTATATCGATTTTGTGCCCCTAGCCCTTACCGCGACGGCGGGCAAGCGGTAACAACGCCAATAGAATCAATATCCCGGCTAGGGTAAGCGGAATGATGTTGCCAAAATGCGCGAACAATGTCGGCGCTTTCGCCCGTGGCAATCGTGCGTCGATGCGACCATCAATACCCAAAGGCAGGCTTTTCACGATCCTGCCATCGGCATCGATGATCGCACTTATTCCCGTTGGTGTGGCCCGCACGACGGGCAAGCCTTCCTCCATCGCGCGCAGCCGTGCTTGCGCCAAATGCTGCGGCGGACCGACATCTCCGAACCAAGCGTCATTGGATGGGTTGAAGATGAAGTCCGGCCGGTTCTTGCGATCAACGACTTCGCCGGAAAAGACCATTTCATAACAGATTTGCAGGCCAATTTTGACTGGCTTATCATTGACGGACACGGTCATCGTCTGTGGACCCGGGCCAGGCCAGAAATCCAGACTTCCCGGAACCAGCCGCGCCAGCCCCAGCCGTTGCAGCAGCCAAGGCATCGGCAGATATTCGCCATAAGGGACAAGATGCGCTTTGTCATAATGGCCAAGCAACTGGCCATAAGCATCCATTGCCGACGCACTATTGCGCGCGGCAACGAGCCGCCCCTTTTCAATTACAAGGCGGTTGGCGCCTGTTACCAGCACATCGCCATCTCCCATGAGTGTGGTCAGACGCGCTCGGCTGCCGGCCGCGCTGTCGCCGGGTTGCCCTTGATAATAACGATAGGGATAGCCTTCCTCCAGATAGTCCGGAATTGCGGCCTCAGGCCACAGGATTAAGCGCGGGCCTTGGTCGGGCAAGGGGCGGCTGTTCATCGCCAGCTTGGCAAAGTTCACTGCGTCATAGCCCAAAGCATATTTGTCAGATTGCGAGATATTGGGCTGGACTACCGTGACCGTGACGGCTTGCGCATGTGCGGCGGCGCTGCGGTCATCTTCGCCCCAAAGGGAAAAGCGCCCGATGACTGCGGTCGCGACCAGTATACAGAGCAGAACGCCACCAACGGTATAGCTTGCCCACCGGCCTTTGGTGCGCTCGCCAGATACGGCTTGTGTCCGCAGCGCCGCAAATTGGTAGACACCACCTACAGTCAAAATGACGATAGCTGACAGGCCGTAAGTACCAATCACGCTGGCTGTCTGCGCCACATATGGCATCGAAACCGTAATGACGCTGAGCGGGTTCCAGACATAGCCTGTGAAAACCCAACTGCGCAGCCATTCGGTGATAATCCACAATCCGGCGAAGGCGAATATGAGGGGAAGTGTGTCCGCAGTACCCTTGATCTCGTCACTCCCGCCTGCACGGGAATTACGGAAGTTGTTCGTTATGGTGCGACCTATCCAATACGCCCCACATGTCGCCAAAGCTGGGTAGACCGCAAGATACAGCGCCAGCCCCAACACTGCGATATAGCCAAGCCAAATTGGCATTGCCGCCTGAAAGGTGAAGGCTACGGCAATCCATTGATTGCCAAAGGCGAAATGCCCAACGCCAAATAGCCATCCAAGCATGAAGGCGCGCTTTGCATTTTGCGCTTTCGTAATAAGGTGCATGAGCAAGGCAAAACACACCAGCGTGAGCGGCCAAAGCCCCCATGGCGCAAAGCCATAAGCGGACAATGCGCCAGCGCCCAATGCGGCCCAGCGCGGGAATTTTTGAAGCAAGTCCGAGATCTTCTGCACCTCCCGCCTTTGCCTGTGCAATGTGACAAATGCAATCAGTCACATAGTGTCGCAGCTTGCGGTTCAGCCACAGCCTGCTAATTTGGGAAAATGATATTTCTTGCAATGGCGCTTGCCGCAACGCCCCCTTCCACCCTGACCGCGACGCAATAAAGCGACCTTGCATGTGTTGCGGCGTTGGCCACCTTGGCGGAAAAACAACGGATTGGCTCTGCCCCATCCGATGCGCCGGACGTTCGCCAATCGGGTAAAATATGGGCTGGCATATTGGGCAGTCGGATTACGGCGCAAAGCGGGCAACCGCGTGAGTTGGTCGCGGTGGCGATGGGCGAGGCGGCAGCGGCTGAATTCCAACGGCCAAGCGACTCCGCCCGGATCAATTTATGCGCCTTGCAAATGTCGGCAGAACTTGCTGCTACTGACACTATCGACAAACCCTTACCCAAGCCGGTGAAATCAAAATGAGCCTTCGTCCATTCCATTTGGCCTTTCCCGTCCATAATCTTTCCGAAGCCCGTCATTTTTATGGCGAGGTCATGGGCTGTGCCGAAGGCCGGTCATCCGACCAATGGATTGATTTCGACTTTTTTGGCCACCAGATTGTGGCGCATCTTGATGCTGGCGCGCGCAGCGTTGCCACGCACAATCCCGTCGATGGCCATGATGTACCCGTACCCCATTTTGGCGCCGTCCTGACTATGGCGCAATGGCAGGCCTTGGCAGAGCGCGTTCAGGCGGCTGGTATCCAATTCGGCATTGCACCGCATGTCCGGTTCAAAGGCCAAGTGGGCGAGCAAGCAACGATGTTCTTCTATGACCCAAGCGGCAATGCGTTGGAGTTTAAGGCCTTTGCCGACGACGCGCTTTTGTTCGCGCGCTAACGCGGCCTAACGTTGAATGCTGGAGGCCTGAGAACAGCCGTCACTTTTTTCAGCGCCGCCGCCTGCAAGCATCGTAAATGCGATAAATCCGCCGACCACAATGAGAAGAAACGCAGCCGTCACCCATGCCAGATATTTGTCGATGAACGCTTTAATCGGCCGTCCGAATTTCCAGAACAGGAAACCAACCAGCATGAATTGAAACGCACGGCTGAGGACGCTGGCCCAGATGAAGGTAAACAGGTCCATCTTGATAAACCCGGCCGTCAGCGTGATGAGCTTGAACGGGATTGGGGTCGCGCCCTTTATCAGGATTATCTCGGCACCAAATTCCCGCAAGTAACAGGCGGCAGCCGGAAAACTGTCCCACAGGCCAAGCGCCTTTAACAGCGCAATGCCAATGGTCTCATAGGCGAAATAGCCGATGGCATAGCCAAACAGGCCACCCATCACCGATGCCAATGTGCACACTACCCCGAACCGCAACGCTTTGTCCGGACGCGCAAGGCACATCAGCCCAAGCAGAGGATGCGGCGGAATGGGAAAGAAGGAACTTTCGACGAAAGAGAAAAGGAATAGCCAGCGCTCGGCATGGGCATGCCCTGCCTTTTCCATCATCCAATCATATAATTTCTTCAACATCGCATCCGGCGATAAGACGCGTGGACCGGCTTGTCCAAGCTTTTAACCCGCGCGCGGATCTTGTTGAGATAGGGCTTGCGGGCTTTGGTTTGAGTCATGGCCGGGCACGAACACAAAATACCCCAAAATGATCAGCGATAAAATGATTAGGATCTTCAACAGGTCGCGTAAATCCTGCGCACGCAGCCGTTTTTTGGAGTTATTGCGCGGATGCAGTGGTTTTCCAGCAATGTCGAGAATGATGGCCATCGGATACTCCTTGACCAGAAAAACCCACTGCCTCGGCTTATGTTCCGTGCGGGGCATCACCAAGGCTTGCATTTTGCCGCGCTTATGCACAGCGAGGGTCTATGGATTTTCAAAACTTCGATATCGATCATTTCCTGCACACGCATTGGCAAAAAAAGCCGCTGCTGATCCGTAACCCGTGGTCCAATTGGCAAAACTTGCTTGAGCCTGACGAGCTGGCTGGATTGGCGTGTGCGGAAGAGGTGGAATCGCGCCTGATTTGTCAGCCAGCTGGCGGATGGGAAATGGAGCAGGGGCCACAGGGCGAAGAGCGCTTGTCCGAACTTGGCGAAAGCCATTGGACTTTGCTGGTGCAAGCGGTTGACCAACATGTACCCGCCGTCGCTGACCTCATCGCGCCGTTCCGCTTCATCCCCAACTGGCGCATTGACGATGTGATGGTGAGCCTCGCCGCTGACCAAGGCGGGGTCGGACCGCATTTTGACCAATATGATGTTTTCCTGATCCAAGGGCTTGGCCGTCGGCGCTGGCAAATCGGGCCTTTATGTGATGGCGATACGCCATTGTTGCCGCATGAGGATTTGAAACTCCTCGCGGAATTTACGGCGACCGACGAATGGGTGCTGGAACCCGGTGATATCCTGTATGTTCCACCCGGATTTGCGCATAATGGCGTTGCCGTTGGTTCGGATTGCATGACCTATTCGGTCGGTTTCCGCGCGCCATCGCGCAGCGACCTATTGGGGCATTTTGTCGATGACGTTCTCGACGGCATTCCGGACGATGAATTATACCGCGACCCGGATTTGGCACGCCAAGCCAACCCCGGTGAAATTTTACCCGACGCGCTTGTGCGGTTGCAGCAGATGATGCTCGAGTCGCTGTCGGACCCTGCCCGCTTTGCCCGCTGGTTCGGAACCTTCAACAGCACGCCCAAATATGCCGATATGGACTGGCAACCCGAAACACCGGTTGAACCGGAAGATGTTCGCGCAAGCATAAACGACGTGGTGCAGTTATTGCGCAATCCGGCGAGCCGCTTGGTCTTTATCGCCAATGGGGATGACGCGGTGATGCTGTTTGCCGATGGTGCATGTTTTGACTGTGTGGGCGAAACGTCGGCTGTGGCAAAAATTCTCTGCGCGCAGGATAGCCTTGTCCTTGACGTTGACCTTGCGACCAACGCGGCCGTCGTCGATCTCCTGACACAGCTATGCAACATGGGCTGCGTCGCGTTCGAAAGCGAGGAATGATCTGCGCACGCGTTTAAGCATCTGCGCGAAGAAAGCGCGTTATGCGACGGAGGCGGAGGCTGTTGCGGCGATTGCAGCGGCGACCATCACGTTGCGCCATTATACGTGCGACCGTTGCGGCCAATTTCATTTGACGAGCCGGACCAAGGGCAAGCGCATCGCGCGGCCGGTGACTATTTAGCCTTCAACCTCTCGCCATGTTCCCGGCGCGAGGCCATCGAGCGTCCATTCCCCAATCGCGCGCCGCACCAACCGAAGCGTCGGATGCCCGACCGCAGCGGTCATGCGCCGCACCTGCCGGTTGCGGCCTTCGCGGATGGTCAGTTCGATCCAGCTATCGGGGATGGATTGCCGCACACGGATGGGCGGGTCGCGCGGCCAGAGCATCGGGTCGGCAACCCGCTCGGCCTCGCAGGGCAGGGTCAGGCCGTCCTTCAACGAAACCCCGCGCCGCAACCGCACCAGCGCATCGTCGGCCACATCGCCCTCGACCTGAACCAGATAGCTTTTGGCCATCTTATACTTCGGGTCCGATATCTGCGCCTGCAACCGGCCATCATCGGTCAGCAGCATCAGCCCCTCACTGTCCATATCCAACCGCCCAGCGGGGTAGACACCGGGGACGTCGACAAATTGCGACAGTGTCGGGCGCGGCGACCCTTCGGTCCCCTTGTCGGTGAATTGCGGCAAGACGCCATAAGGTTTGTTGAACAGGATGATGCGGGACATGATTGCGCCTTAGCCAAAGCGGGCGCGCGGCGATATCATCTTGTGCCAACTCATTTTGTCTGTGGGAACTTCGCGTATAAGAAGGCTCTTAATAGGGTGTAGGAGATTGCAATCTGGACGGGGGCAGTTGGAGATTTTCAGCCCACCAAACTGGCATGCGATTGTGGGACAGGTCTATCGGACGCCAAAGCCATTATAATGTGGGTCAATGGATCAGTGGCCGCTCCATATCTTCGCCGGCCGGCGGCACCTTCATTGACGTGGAAGCGCGCGAAACGCTTGATACAATTATAAAATTTTTGCGGTCTATTGGCATGTGCGCAAGCTAAACTTGCAAGCTGGAGAAAGTGGATAAAAATATCAAATATCGACAATAATGGCGACATTTTAGCAACAGTATAGATGCATGGCGACTTGCATAAGTGGAACAAAAACCTTAGGCTGAAGTTCTTAAATTTACATTCCTAAAATAGAAAAGGGGAAAGTTAATGCGTAAGTTAGCCATAAGTTTGGCGCTCGCTTCTGCGGCTCTGGCATCACCGGCTTTGGCCCGCGACGATCAGTGGTATGTTGGAGTTGATGGTGGGGCGATGATTGTAGACGACCCTAGCTTGGAAATTAGCACGCTTCAGAACGCGGCGTCGATTGACACGAATAAGGGTTTTGATGTTGGCGGCGTTGTAGGTTATGATTTTGGTGGTTTCCGTCTGGAATCAGAAGTCTCCTATCGTCAAGCCGATGCAAAAGGCTTCAATAGCCAAACATCTCAGATCACAAGCGGTAGTGCCACTGCGCTTCAGCCCGCTGGTTCCTACAGCGTTACTGGTAACGCAAGTGCATTAAGCTTCATGGCCAATGGATTGTTAGATTTCGGTGACGATGACGGCATTCAGGGTTTTGTTGGCGGCGGCGTCGGTGTGGCACGCGTTGACATGCAAACTGTATTGGCAGCTCCAGCATTTCTTGACGATTCCGACACTGGTTTCGCATGGCAGGCACTTGCTGGTGTTCGCACGCCATTGAGCAAAAACTGGGATGCCGGCTTGAAGTATCGTTTCTTCAATGCGAGCAACGTTAACCTGGTTGATCGTCTTGGTCGCGCGGCTAATACACGCTTGCGTTCGCACAGCATCATGGCCAGCCTGGTTTATAACTTCGGTGGTGCACCTGCGCCAGTCGAAGTGGCTCCTCCACCGCCACCACCAGTCTATGTGGCGCCACCGCCACCGCCACCACCACCGCCGGTTTGTAACTTGGGCCCATATATCGTATTTTTCGATTGGGATAAATCGAACCTGCGTCCAGATGCGGCTTCGGTTTTGGATAATGCTGTTGCGCAATATGCGAACTGCGGCATGGCAAAGGTTATGCTTGCTGGTCACGCCGATAAGTCGGGTACCGCAAAGTATAATGTCGGCCTATCGCAGCGTCGTAACGATACCGTTCGTGGCTACCTTGCTTCGAAGGGCGTTACAGACGGCGCAATGAGCGCTGAAGCATTCGGTGAAACTGCACCTCTGGTACAGACTGCTGATGGTGAGCGTGAACCGCAAAACCGTCGCGTTGAAGTGACTTATGGTCCAGGTTCGGGAATGTAATTTCCAAACTGACGTAATGTTAGAAGAAAGGCCGGTCGCAAGACTGGCCTTTTTTTGCGCGATGTGGACGCTATGCCAGACAAGCAGGCTGGGTTTTACGCGGCGGCCTTTGCTTTGGGTCGGGCGTTCACAGTCGCAGCTTCCAAAAGGCGCGTTTCAAGAGCTTTTAGTTTATTCTTGTTTTCGATTTTTCCGCCAAACAAATCGGTGACATAAAATGTGTCGACCGCCCGTTCGCCATAGGTCGCAATATGCGCGCTGTGCAATGTGACCTTGGATTCAAAAAGCGCTAGCGCCAGATTATTCAACAATGCAGGGCGATCGAGTGCGTTTACTTCAATCACGGTAAACCGGTTTGAGGCCTGATTGTCGATCAACACCGATGGTGCAATTTTAAAGGCGTCCGTCCGGCGCAACGCCTTTGGCTTAGCCTCGAGCTGGATCATCAATTTGGCGCGATTTGTCAAAGCTTCCTCAATGCTCCGCTTAAGTCGGTTTAGCTGCCCTTGCTCTTGAAAGGGACGCCCCAGCGGGTCTTGAATGAGGAAGTTATCGACCGCCATCCCATCGCTACTGGTATGAATACGGGCATCGATGATGTTGCCGCCAGCCAAATGTATGGCGCCGGCAATCCGGTAGAAAAGACCCGGATGGTCTGCCGCAAAAACAGTGACCAGCGTTGCCCCACGGTCGGGGTAGAAACATGCGTCAATCGCAAGCTCTGTCCCGGCGTTCTTCAGTATATGCCAGGCGTTCCGCGCGATAATGTCATCGGGCTCCGCTATCCAATAGGCGTCGGGCAGATTTTTCGCGAACGCCGCAAATTTTTTCGAGGGCAATTTTAATAAGGCTTCCAGCTGCGCCTTTTTCGATGCGATCCGCTCGCCACGGCCCCTTTGCTTGTGACCCAAACGAAGCACTTCTTCAGTGGCTTCATACAAGTCTGACAGCAATTGCCGTTTCCAACTGTTCCATACACCTGGCCCAACCGCGCGGATATCGACAACGGTGAGCACGAGCAGAAGTTTTAGGCGTTCTGGGGATTGAACGGCTTGGGCAAAGTCTAAAATTGTCTTAAAGTCAGCCAAGTCACGTTTAAACGCAGTGGCAGACATCAATAGATGGAAACGAACCAGCCAGGCCACGGTTTCGGTTTCGGCTGGCGAAAGTCCCAGACGCGGGCATAAAGTGTCGGCCACTTCAGCCCCCAGCACGCTATGATCGCCGCCACGTCCCTTGGCGATGTCGTGCAGCAAAGTTGCGATAAACAATACCCGCTTGCCAACGATTTGCTGAACGATGGCTGTTGATAATGGATGGTCCTGCTTCAACTTTCCGCGGCTGATATCAGCCAGCAAACCAATGGCGCGGATGGAATGTTCGTCGACTGTATAATGGTGATACATGTCGAACTGCATCTGCGCGACTACCCTACGAAATTCGGGAATAAATCTTCCAAAGATAGTGGATTCATTCATCCAACGCAGAACTGTTTCCGGGTCGCGCGGCGATGTTAGGACATCCAGGAACAGGGCGTTGGCTCTGGGATCACGGCGAACAACCTTGTCTACCAATCGTGCATCCCTTTGTGCCGCGCGCATCGCCAAAGGGTGGATTTCCAATTCATGCAAGTCGGACAAATGGAAGATTTCGAGGAGGCGCACCGGGTCGCGCATGAAAAATCCGTCATCGGGCAAGGCGAGCCGGCCTCTGTCCAGTTGAAAGCCATTGAGCTTGCGTGGTTTGCGGACGAAACTTGGAATGAAACGGCGACCTTTTTGCGCCATGGCCTCGTCCAAATGCGCAAGAAACAACCCTGTGACGTCGCCGACCGTTTTTGCGTTCAGGAAATAATAATGCATGAACCGCTCTACCGCTGAACGGCCGGGGCGATCGGCAAACTGCATTATTTCAGCCACATCGCGCTGCAAATCAAACGTCAGGCGTTCTTCTGCGCGGCCTGTTATATTGTGCATGTGGCATCTTACGGCCCACAGGAAATTTTCGGCTTTTCTGAAGCGATTGTATTCGTCGGCACTCAGCAGGCCGACGTGCACAAGTTCGGACGCCGTAGGCACTTTGTGGACGTATTTTCCGATCCAATACAGCGTATGCAGATCGCGCAGGCCGCCTTTGCCATCTTTGATATTTGGTTCCACGACATATCGGCTGTCACCCATGCGCTTGTGTCGGTCATCGCGTTCTGCCATTTTCAACCGGACAAAATCGGGTGCCGTATTGCCCACCACTTCTTTCCAGAAGCGCAGCGATGCTTCTTCATACACCCCGCGGTCGCCCCACACGAACCTGCTTTCCAGCAAGGCTGTGCGAATGGTCAAATCCTCCTGCGCCATTTTCACGGTTTCATCTAAGGATCTGCTCGACTGGCCAACTTTCAGGCCGAGATCCCACAACAAATAGAGGGTCGCCTCCACTACTTGCTCCGTCCACGAGCTGCGCTTGTAGGGGGTAACAAAGGCGATATCGATGTCGCTGTACGGCGCCATTTCGCCGCGGCCGTACCCGCCGACCGCAAGTACCGCGATCCGTTCTGATGCAGTACGGTTCGCGGCGGGGTATGCGTGAACGGTCACATAATCATAAATGAGCCGAACAATCTGATCTATCAAGAATGCCTGTTCAGCCGAAGCGTGATAGCCCTGCGACGGGTGTTCGCCCAAGCGTCGCTTAATTTCGGCGCGACCTTCGGCAAGCGCGGATTGCAGAATTTCGAGCACGTGCGAACGCCGCGCTTGCGCGCCGGTTTCACGCATCACGCTCTCAATTTTTTCAGCAAGCGCGCTCCGGTCGATGATATCGCGCTGTTTGCTAATACGTTCCACTGTTGATGCCATCAGGCGACCTTAGTCGCCAAATGGCACCATGTCAGCATCAAGCAGAGATCTTGGCATTATATTCCCGCCGCAGCGTTACCCGGTCAATCTTCTGCGTGCCCAATCGTGGCAATGGTTCATCTACTTGCCAGAAATGCGCAGGAATTTTGAACGGCGCAAGGCGCGGTGCCAAAAAGGCCTTCAGCTCTTCTTCTGTCAGCGTCACGCCGTCCTTTGTCTGGTAGACAATGCCCGGAACCTCGCCATATCTGTCATCAGCAATGCCGAACACGGACAGCTCGACGATGGAATCATGTTCATAAGCCGCAGCTTCAACTTCGGGGCAGCTGACATTTTCGCCACCACGGATGATGATGTCTTTCTTGCGGTCCACGATGAACAGATAGCCGTCCTCGTCCAGATACCCGATGTCGCCCGTCCGGAAAAATCCATCGGCGGTAAAGGCATCACGCGTTGCGCTTTCGTTGTTCCAATAGCCATTGAAGTTGGCAATCGTCCGAATGGCGACTTCACCGCGCTCACCCTGTGGCAAAATGTTACCATCATCATCAAGCATTTCGACTTCGACGATTGGTTTTGTCGCTGGACCGGTGCTGGTAGGCTTTTCAAGGTAATTGTCCGTGAAGTTACCGCAGCCAACGCCATTGGTTTCGGTGAGGCCATAGCCCAATAACGGATAGCCCCAGCTCATTTCCTTACGAATTTTTTTGACATGCTCGACAGGGCGAGGTGCGCCGCCCGCTGCAAAGGCAGTGCAGCTTGTTAAGTCATATTTATGCCTTGCCGGATGCGTTGCAAGCTCAATGCTCATCAACGGAACGCCAACGAAATAGCTGATCCGTTCCTTTTCAATGATGCGCATGGCCTCTTCGGCGTCCCATTTTGGCATCAACACAAGCTTGCGGCCAATGGCGAAGCTTTGCAGCACCAAAGGTATCGATGCGGTGACGTGGAACAAGGGCACGTTGACGAGAGCTGAAGGTTGCGCGGGCATGGCCTGCCCAGTCGAAGACAAAAGCTCGAAAAACACGAGCGTTTGCCCGACATAGCTCATTGCGCCTTGGACGACGGCCCGGTGGTCCGACACGGCCCCCTTGGACTGTCCTGTAGAACCGGACGTATACAAAATTGTGGCATTATCCAGCGGGTCGATTGCGGGCAGTGGGGTATCCGCGCCACCGCCCTTTGCGGTCAAAACGGATAAGCCATCCAATGGACGTGAATCATGCTTTATGATCAACAATTCACATCCGCCAAGATCCTGTTCCGCCATCCGCGCGGCGCGCTGTGTATCGGCAAGGACAAAGCGGCAACCGACCATGCGAATGCCTTCGGCAAGTTCGCCGCCTTGCCACCAGCCATTGAGCAAAGTTGCAACACCGCCTGCCATGACAATAGCCATATAAGCGACAATCCAGTTGGCCGAGTTGCGCGCGGCAATCCCAACGCGTTCCCCTTTTTGGAGCCCGTAACCCTCAACCAATCCACCCGCCAATGCGCGTGCCGCACCATAAGTTTCTGCGAAACTTGACCGGATATCTCCGTCGACCAGAAATTCTTTGTCCGCATGGGTAGCGCAGAAAAATGCCAGATAGTCCGCCATATTTCCGGGTGCTTTGGCGAAAGCCGGCATTTGCACGCCATATTTCTCCGCGTAGGTGATCGACAATGGCCCATCATTATCCATCAGGCGCGCGATGGTGGCGTCGATCGCAAGGTCCAATTGGGTCGGCATATGATTCTCTCCTAAACGCTTTGTGCACCTTCTATTTGGCTCTATAGGAATGTCAAAAGATCCTAAGGAAATATTGTGTCATTCGAGATTATTTCAACTGCCGCTGGTTTTGTTCAGTTTACCGACCTTGGCGTAGGTCCTGTTGCGCTTGATTTGGGCTTCTTCCAGATCCGTTGGTACTCGCTTGGGTATCTGGTTGGCATTGTGCTTGGTTATTGGATGCTGCTGAAATTGCTCGCACGTTCCGGCGCGCCAATGTCACGTGAGCAAGCCGATGATATAATCCTGTACGCCACCTTGGGTATCATTTTGGGTGGTCGGATTGGCTATATTTTATTCTACCAACCATCCATTTTACAAAATCCGATGGATGTTTTCAAACTTTGGGAAGGCGGGATGTCGTTTCATGGCGGCGCGATTGGGATCATATTTTCGATCTGGCTTTTGGCGCGCAAGCATAAGCTCTCTTTCTTGCGGGTCTGTGATTATGTCGCCTGCGTCGTACCTTTTGGGATATTCCTCGTGCGCCTTGCGAACTTTGTGAATGATGAGCTTTGGGGCCGCGTCACCGACGTACCGTGGGCCGTTGTCTTTCCCAATGGCGGCGATTTGCCGCGCCACCCAAGCCAGCTTTATGAAGCTGTGCTTGAAGGGCTTTTGATGGCGGCGATATTGTGGCCATTATTCTGGAAAACCAATGCGCGGTATAGGCCCGGGTTCCTGACGGGTATGGCCGCAATCATTTATGGCACAGCCCGGTTTTCCATCGAGTTTTTCAGGGAGCCCGACCAGCAGCTACAGTGGCTGGTGGAAGCAAGCGGCCTGAGTATGGGACAGTGGTTGACCATTCCGATGATATTGGTAGGCCTGTTCCTGTTGCTCACAGCAGGTGCCCGCAAGCAGCGCGCCCAGGCCATAGCCGGCAGTAACAGTGGCGCTTGACACAGAGCAAGTTGCAGTCCGCCTTGCGCAGCAGATAGAGGCGGCCGGCCCCATTAGCATTGCTGAATATATGTGTGTAGCCAATACTGCTTATTATGGCGGCGCTGATCCGCTTGGCGCGGCTGGCGACTTTATCACTGCCCCCGAAATTTCGCAGATGTTCGGCGAAATGGTAGGCATATGGCTGAGTGACATATGGCTGCGCCAAGGGAGCCCATTTGGCTGCTATTATGTGGAGCTTGGTCCGGGTCGGGGGACGCTGGCGGTTGATGCGCTTCGGACCATGAAGCGTTTTGGATGGGAGCCTTCTGTCCACTTTTTGGAAAACAGCCCGGCGTTGCGCGCCAAGCAATCCCAAGCCGTGCCGCATGCAACCTTCCACGACAATCTGGACAGCCTGCCGTCCGATGCACCTATGTTCATTGTGGCAAACGAGTTTTTTGACGCACTGCCTGTTCGGCAGATGATACTATCGCATGCCGGTTGGCAGGAGCGCGTGGTCGTGCGTGATCGAGGATCGCGCTTTGCCGCAATGCCGGGCGCGCCTATTGCCGATACTGTAATTCCCGAGCCTTTTCGCGTTGCCGCCGTTGGCAGTATTTACGAAACCTGCCCTGACGCCGCTGCCATCATGCACACGCTATCGCACCGGTTGGCGCAACGGGGTGGGGCAATGTTGACGATTGATTATGGCTATACCCAGCCAGGCCTTGGCAGCACGTTACAGGCGGTGCGAAACCACCAATATGCGGATCCTTTTGCCGACCCCGGCTTTTGCGATCTCACGGCCCATGTTAACTTTCTTGATCTCGCACGACGTGCCGAAAATAGTGGCTTGGCAGTGGCGGGACCAATGGGGCAAGGGACCTGGCTCTCCGGTCTTGGTATTGACCAGCGCGCCCAAAGCTTAATAAGGGCGCACCCCGACAGGGCCGCTGATATCAATGCCGCACGCAAACGGCTGGTGCATCGGGGGTCGATGGGCGCCTTGTTCAAGGTCATGGCAACATACGCAAAAGATTGGCCAAAGCCTGAGGGCTTTGGCCCTTAAACGGTTAGTTTGCCCAATCGGCGATTTGGGCGGCAACATCGTTGGCGGCGGAATTCAGCGCAGCGCCAGCTGTCGCAGCTTCGATTGCGGCTATGCGTTTGCGTGCCTCAAATCTGCGCTTTTCTGTTGCGGTGCCACGCATGATTTTTAACGCATCATAAACCACAACCGCCTCGTTGGAAGATGCGTCAATGCCAAACTCAATTAAACTACCCGACAAGGACCGCGGCGCTTTGCCGCCTGCATCAATCTCATTGAGCACGAGGTTGCCGCTCTTTGCAGACACGGTTTCCACCAACAGGGATTGCATCAATCGGGCTGGCTTATCCGCCCAAAATGCACCCTTCAGATAGGCGATGCTGCTGGCATTGATCTGGACAGGGATCCGGTTGGTATCCAATTTGCGTGGTACATCTGGCATCTGAATGACCAAGGCTTCTGTTGCCGAGGCTGTTCGTGCAACGCCTGCGGTTACAACATTGTCAGCGGTGAGCACAAGCATGGACGCTGGCGCCTTGCCGCCGAAGCTTACGCACCCGCCAAGTGCTAGGATGAGGGGTAGCGCAACGATGCGTGGGCCGAATTTTATGCTGAACATCATTTCTGGTTCCTGCTGCCGGGTTTATAATCTGGTAAGGCAGGGCTGCCAACGACGCTGCCAAGACCGCCTTGATCCACTTTCTCAGTCACGGATTTTAATGATCCAGATAGCTCTCTAAGATCACGTGCCAGTTTTGTGACCTCAGGCAAAGTCTGCGTGTTAAGTGTTTCGATCGCGGGATTTGCATTGTTCAACGTGGTTTCCAATGCGGCCAAGCTTCCATTTGCGGACCGAAGCGTTTTGCGCAATTCGTCCAACATCGGGCGGCCATCGCTATCGAGCAGCCTGTTTGTGGTACCCGCCATTTTGGTGATTTCGTCTGCGGCCAGACCCGCCTTTTGCAAGGCAATACGAGATTCTTGAATTGCTGCGCGCAAGTAAGGGCCTTGTGTCGCTAATGTGCCCGACAGGCTTTCAACATTATCGAGAATTTGTTCGATGGACTGTTGGTTTTTATCGGACAGAATATTGGTCAGCCGCTCAGTCAGTGTTGAGAGCCGTTCCAAAAGCAAAGGCGCATTGTTCAACAGTTCGCCCAACGCGCCAGGCGTTGTGGGGATTACCGGAACACCGGTGGGGCAGGCAGCCTTCGGATTGGCATCAGGGCAGATCAGGGCAGGCGCTCCCTTTACCGCACCATCAAGCTGTATTTCAGACACGCCAGTAAAGCCAACGCCGTTAATCGTCGCTGTGGTTCCCTGCAGCACAGGTACTGTCTGCTTGATGCTAATGCGCACACGTACAAAATTGGGATCAGGCCCCCACAATTCTATGCTTTCAATTTGGCCCACAGGGACGCCAGAGAATGAGACGCTAGAACCTTTTGCAAGGCCATTGACCGATTGCTGAAAGAATATGTCATACTCTTTGTTGTCGCCATCGCCTAGGCGCGAAAGCCACACCGTGAATGCCGCAAGCAACACCAGAAGTAGAAGGGTGACGGCACCCACCATCACATAGTTGGATTTGGTTTCCATCGTCCTGCCTTATGACCTTCCTCGTTGCTGCATTTCCGCACGTACTTTGCCATTTTGGTCGCTATGGCCGCGGCGTGCCGCGCGTCCGCGTGGGCCGCTGAAATATGCGTTGATCCAAGGATGATCGATAGCCAGCAATTCTTCAATAGCGCCAATGGCAATAACTTTTTGGTCTGCCAAAACGGCCACACGGTCACATATCGCATATAGCGTATCAAGATCATGCGTTATCAGAAAAACTGTTAGGCCCAATGTTTCCTTTAAATCGCGCGTTAAATTATCGAAATTGGCAGCGCCAATGGGGTCAAGGCCAGAAGTTGGTTCATCCAGAAACAACAATTCAGGATCCATTGCCAAGGCACGCGCCAGACTGGCACGCTTGCGCATACCACCGGATAGTTCTGACGGATATTTATGCGCTGCTTCTGGAGGAAGACCGCTCAAAAAGATTTTGTACCGCGCGATCTCGTCGAGCAGGTCTTTGCTGAAATCTGGATAGAATTCGCGCAACGGTACCTGAATGTTTTCCGCGACGGTTAAAGTCGAAAACAATGCGCCGCCTTGAAACAATGCGCCCCAGCGCCGCCTGACGTCGGTTGCCTCGTCTTCCTCTTTGCCGATCATGCCCTGATTAAAGACACGGATTTGTCCAGCGATAGGTTCTTGCAGGCCGATTATCGATCGCATGAGCACAGACTTGCCTGTGCCTGACCCGCCAACCACGCCCAGTATCTCGCCGCGGCGGACTTCGATGTTGAGGTCCTGGTGAATGACTTGATCGCCAAAGCTGTTGCATAGGCCAGTCACAGAAATGATGTTGGGTTGGTCCACGGCCTAACCCCAGCCAATTTCGCTGAAAAATACGGCGAAAAATGCGTCGAGTACGATCACAAGGAAAATGGCCTGGACGACCGCTGCAGTGGTTTTTAGCCCGACTTGCTCGGCATTGCCTTTGACCTGCATGCCTTGAAAACAACCGGCCATTGCGATGATCGCGCCAAATATGGGCGCCTTGATCATTCCAACCCAGAAGTCGGTTAGGGGCGTCACTTCGCGCAATCGCTGAACAAAAGTGGCGGGCGGTATATCCAAGACGATCCAGCACAATATGCCGCCGCCAATAATCGACATCAAGGATGCGTAAATGCCCAGCAAGGGCATCATAATCACGGCGGCTATCACGCGGGGCACAACAAGTGCCTCGGCCGGAACAACGCCAATTGTGCGCATGGCGTCGATTTCTTCGGTAATTTTCATCGTACCAATCTGCGCGGCAAAGGCAGAACCTGAGCGCCCAGCGACCATGATTGCTGTCATCAGAATACCCAATTCTCGCAGCGTCAGTCGGCCGATGAGGTTGATGGTAAATATCTCGGCACCAAATTGCCGCAGTTGGACTGCGCCCTGCTGTGCGATAACGATTCCGATAAGGAAACTCATCAGGCCAACAATGCCCAGCGCACGCACGCCCACCATGTCGAAATGCTGCACGACGGCATGCCAGCGAAAGCGGCCTGGATTCATCATCAAGATGAAGAATGCCTTCACCACTTGTCCGACAAAACCAAGGAATTGCAAAAGCGTGGTAATACCAACCACCACGCCGCCGCCAACTTCAGCCAAAAAGCGATTGAGTGATGACACATGCGGTCTTGGAACTGCCTCTGCCGCATCAACGCCGCTCACGGCGTCAATTAAGCGACCTGCATCTTTGGCGCATCCGGTGATGTCAGCGGCATAAAATTTGGCCGTCCGATGTACAAGCCATGCACCCACGGTATCCATCTGGTCGACGGCTGAAAGGTCGATTTGAGACACTGGGCCCGTTACATTGCGCAATTGGCCATCTACGCCACTGATTGAAGCGATGACAAAGCTACCCGACAACCGGACAATGCGTCCGCCTTCGGGGCTGTCTTCTACAACAAAATTTGCAGGGTTAGCCATGACCATATAACTGGCGTATAATGAGAACTATCACAAGCCTGTAGACGTTTTGCTTAAGAAAATCCCTGTAGCTATATGATGACTGAATCCAAAGTAACCCTGCTCGCCATATATGATATGGACAAAACCGTCACGCGGCGCGCGACCTATAATGGGTTCCTCTTGCATATGGCGTTTAACAAGTCACCGTGGAGATTGTTCCTCTCACTGCTCTTGCCGCTTGGCGTGGCGCTCTATGCGTTGAGGGTCTGGGACCGCGCGCGGCTTAAACAATTTGCGCAAATACTGTTGATTGGTCGGCGCGTGCCCAAGGCCCGATTTGCCAAATATCTTGAAAGCCATGCTGATCTGGTGGTTGGCAAAAACGTTTACCCACAGCTGCTGGCGCGCGTGGCCGAGGAAAAGGCCGCTGGCTATCGTCATGTGATGGCGACAGCCTCTTATCGTTTATATGTTGAGGCAATTGCCAAGCGGCTTGGCTTTGACGATGTGATCGCAACCGACCTGTCAACCGACAGCAGCGGGCATGTTCTGGCGCGCATTGATGGGCATAACTGCTATGATGCGGCAAAGCTTGCGCGCGTCAAAGACTGGATGGACAGCAACGGCCTCGACCGTGCAACGTGCCATATTCGTGCCTATTCAGACCATGTTTCCGACGCGCCTTTGCTCAGTTTTGCCGACGAACCCTTTGCCACCAACCCCCATGGTCCGCTGGCGCGGCTGGCGGAGACCAAGGGCTGGCCAATCCTTGATTGGCGCGTTGCTAAAAGCTGAACCCGCGCATCCTTAGTTGCTGAGGTACTTACAAATGCGTCATGGCCGCATGTTTAGTCTTCTTTGATCAAGCTCGTCTGGCGCGTTTCGGGCAACATCAGATATGCTATTACCGTCGCACCAACACACAGCGCCACGTACCAGAAAAAGCCTGTCTCATTGCCCGAACTTTTGAACCACAAAGCGACATATTCAAGTGTTCCCGCAAATATAGTATTTCCGACAGCGTAGGGAAAGGCTACGCCCAAGGCCCTAATGTGCGCGGGAAATAGCTCTGCCTTCACCATTGCATTGTTGGCGGTATACCCGCCGTGAAGGGTGATCGGGATCAGAATCAACGCTAACGCCACGGCAGGTGATGTTGTCTGTCCGACTAGCATATACACCGGCACCGCAGCCAACGCTACGCCAGCGCCTGCAATGAATAGCAACGGCTTGCGTCCGAAACGGTCCGCTAACAAGCCAGCGAGTGGCTGCAAACAGAAGGACCAGATTAACACGCCAGCAATAATTAGCGTGGCAGTCTGCTTGTCAAAACCCGCCGTATTGATGAGATATTTTAACATGTATGTGGTGAAAGCATAGGAGGCCAATCCGCCTCCGCCAGACATGATCGCGACAAGAATGCAAGATCGTTTGTGGTCACGCCAAAGTAACTTGAGCGAAGAATGTTCGTGCTTTTGGTCAATATTGCTGAAGGACTTTGTTTCAGTCATCGTCCTGCGCAATAGATAAACGCACAACGCCAGAAACGCGCCAATGACAAAAGGAATGCGCCAGCCCCAATCGCCCAACTGGGTTTCACTTAAAACGGCTTGCAAGAGTAACGCGACCAGAATGGCAAGCAATTGCCCTCCGCTTAAGGTGGCATATTGAAAACTGGACCAAAAGCCGCGGCGTTCGGCTGGCGCCATTTCAGACAAATAGGTGGCGCTGGAGCCATATTCGCCGCCGACCGACAGACCCTGAATCATACGGGCAATCACCAGAATAGCTGGCGCGACGACACCAGCCTGCGCATAAGTGGGTGCGCAAGCGATGGCGAGTGACCCACCAGCCATCAATAAAACGGATAATGTGAGCCCAGCTTTCCGTCCATGCTTGTCACCATAAATCCCCATAACCCATGCCCCAATTGGGCGCATCAGAAAGCCAGCTGCAAAGATTGCGGCGGTATTAAGTAACTGCGCTGTCAAATCGCCTTCAGGAAAGAACAGGGGCGCAAAGTAGATGCTGAATGTCGCGTAAGCGAACCAGTCATACCATTCGACGAGATTGCCGGCCGAGCCGCCGATAATCGACTTCAGCCGTTGCCTTGTCATACCAACGCCAACGCCCATTAGGTATTTCCGATCCCGATAAGTGACATTTGCCCTCCATATCCTGGTTCGTTCAGGTGGCAACTGCGCCGGTAACTGAAAAACCGTTCGGGTTGGCTATAGGTGTCCTGCCCCAAACATTCGATATTCTTGACGCCGGCTGCGGCAAGCCGCGCGGCAACATAGCCTTCGATATCGAACTGATAATGTCCTGCTTTTCCATCCCGGAAAAAGCGAGCATTTTCCGGATTAGCATCAGCAAAGCGTTCAAAGAAACCTGCATCAACTTCATAGCTTTTTTGCGCGATACAAGGACCGATGGCGCACACCATTCGGTCGCGCGTTGCCCCTAATTTCTCCATGGCGGCTATAGTGCTTTCATTAACGCCGGTAAACGCGCCTTTCCATCCGGAATGCGCTGCGCCGACAACACTGGCGCGGGTGTCTGCAAACAATACAGGTACGCAATCCGCCGTTTGGACGGCCAACAAGATGTGTGGACGATCTGTCACCAGCGCATCCGCCTTGGGCGGGTTGTCTTGGTCAATTGCGTCAGTGACAGTAAAGACATCAGGTGAATGTATTTGATATACACGCGCAAGCGCGGCACCGGGCATTACCTCGGCAACCGCGCGGCGACGGTTTTCGATAACGTGGTCGCGGAGATCGTCCGATCCTAGGCTGCAGTTCAAGCCTGCATAAATGCCGGTGGAAACACCGCCAATACGGCCAAGGAAACCGTGCGCAACATCACTCAACGCCTTTGACTTGATAACTTCAACGGTCACGTCGCTTGGTTCCTCCCAGTGCGCTTAATTGCAACTGCCGCGCTTGACGGCAAGCCATTAGATTGCGAACCGGTGTTCATGCAGCGACATATACTAATATTTGGAATTGGCTACACTGCCACCCGCCTTGCCGATAGGTTGCGGGCCGAGGGCTGGCTTGTGACAGGCACAAGGCGGATGAGCGCCGGCGATGCTTTTGCCTTTGACGATGAAGCGGCGGTTCTTGCCGCGCTCGAAAACGCGACACACATCTTGTCGAGCGTGCCGCCAATGGGGGAGGGCGGCGATCCTGTGCTGCAAAAATATGGCGCGGCTATTGCTGCCAGCGCTGTTTCTTGGACCGGCTATTTGTCGTCAACGGGTGTTTATGGTGACATCGGCGGCGCATGGGTCGATGAAAGCGCACCCGTGGGCGAAGGGCACCGCGCCGCACGCGCGCAAGCAGATCTTGCATGGCAGGCATTGCGCAATGATGTCCGCGTTTTTCGCTTGCCCGGCATTTATGGCCCCGGCCGTTCTGCGCTGGAGCGGGTCACAGACGGCAAGGCACACCGTATCGATATGCCGGGACAGATTTTCAGTCGCGTGCATGTTGACGACATTGTTGACGCCGTCCGCGCCAGCTTCGATGGTCCTGCTGGCGTCTACAATATAGCTGACGATGCACCTGCCTCGCAAAATGCCGTTATCGAATATGCGTGCGACTTGCTGCAGCTAGAATGGCCGCCTTTGTTGTCGATCGAGGCGGCAGGCCTGTCGCCGATGGCCCGCGGATTTTATGCTGAGAACCGCCGTGTCGCGAATGGTAAAGCGAAAAGGCTGCTCAATTGGCAACCGCGATATGCCCATTATCGGTCGGGTTTAGGCGCCTGCATCGCGACGACTAGACCAAGCATCGCCAACGCGCTGCCCGCCAGCGCCAGCGTTGACCAGACATAGCCTTCGAATATCGTCGAGAGCAGCATCGCGACCACGGGAATGACCACGCCCGTATAGGCTGCCTTGCCGGGGCCAATGTCGCGGATTAGGCGGAAATAGAGCGGGAAGGTTATGACCGTTCCAACGATACTCAGATACAGGACGCCGCCAATATAGCCAGGACGCATATCGACAATCGGCGGACCAGCCGTGACGAAAGCAAATACGCTATTGCCAATGCTACCCCACAACATTGACCAAGCCAAAATCGTGATCGTTGGAAAACGCGCAATTCTTGGTGTGACCTGAAGCACGTTGGACACGGACGCCGTCGCCACAGCACATAATACCAAAGATAGCCCAAGCAGCACATCCGCTCCGTCCACGGGCGCGGCGCGGTACTCCTGCAACATTAACAGCCCGACCCCAAGGCTGGCAATCAAGGAACCCAATTTGAATGCCCCGCTTATGGGTCGCCCAAGCCAATATTTGGCGAGCAACGCATTGGGCACAATCAGCAAGGCGAACACCACCGCGACAAGGCCTGATGTCACATAATGCTCGGCCGTATAGACAAAGTTAAAGTTTATCCCGAATTGCAACAGGCCGAGCAACATCGTCCAACCGACCATCGGCCTGTCAATTTTCAGCGGCTGACGCAGCACAAGCGCCAGGATGAACATGCCGATCGCGGCCACGATGAAACGATAGGTAACCGACCATGTCGTGGGCACCGTGCCCAATTGATCGCGGATGACGAACCAGGTTGATCCCCAGATGAGGGACGTCACCATAAAGGGTATCCACACCCGTGGTGTTAGAAATCCTGGCTCTTCGCCCGTCTTTGCGCCAATCATGCTCATAGCGCAGCGATAGCGCGCGCCAACGGGGCCACGTCGGTTTCGGTGTGCTGCCAACTGGTCACCAGTCGCGCCGCGCCCCAATTTTCGTCGACCACGCCCCAATCGTAAAAGTCAAAACCCTGTGCCCGTAACGCATCAGCTTCGGCCGATGTCAGCCGCAGAAAAAGCTCATTGGCTTGAACAGGGTATAGCAAGCGTTCGCCCGCGGCCTGCGCAATGATCTGCGCCGCGGCATTGGCGGAGCGCGCATTGTGCAGCCACAAGTCACCTTTAAGCATCGCCAGCAATTGTGCCGCAAGAAACCGTCCCTTGGATTGCAAATGCCCGGCGCGTTTGCGGCGATAGCGCGCGGCATCCGCCAGCGCGGAGTCAAAATAGACCAAGGCCTCAGCGCCCATGCCGCCATTTTTGACAAAGCCGAAGCTTAAGATGTCGACCCCGGCGTTTACGGTCACGTCGGCGGGCGTGCAGCCCAAATAGGCAACTGCGTTGGCAAAACGCGCGCCGTCCATGTGCAATCCAAGCTTGCGTTCGCGGCATAATGCCCCAAGCGCCGCGACCTCTGCAGGCGTATAGACCATGCCATATTCGGTGGCGTTGGTAATCGATAGGGCAGCGGCCTGCACTTGATGCACATCGTTGCGAATGGCGTCGAGGGTGACAGTGACGGTCGTGGGAGACACTTTTGCGCCATCTCCCTCAATCAACATCAATTTCGCGCCAGCGGTGTAGAAACCCGGCGCGCCGCATTCATCGACCTCAATATGCGCCTCACGGTGGCAAATGACGCCCTGATGCGGTTGCACGAGTGAAGCAAGCGCCAGGCAATTGGCGCTGGTGCCGGTCGCCACCCACAACACGGCAACATCGCGGCCAAACAGTTCGGAGAACGCCCCATCCAATCGCGCGCTGTATTGATCGCCGTCATAGGCGGTGTCGATCTGGTTGGCATCGGCCATGGCTTGCATGACAGCAGGGTGCACCGGGGCGGCATTGTCAGAGAAGAAACGCATGGAAAATCGCATGGCGGGAAACCCTGTGTGGCGTCAAGCGGTAAGGGGAATTTGCAATCGCTAGATCATCGTGGCAGCGGTAGAGGAAAATAGCACCACAGGCTTTAATCTTAAGTTTCCCGTGATGACAACGCGCTGCCGCGCAAGAACTCAATTGCTTCGCCTTCCGAGACGACCTCTGCATATTTCGCCTGAAGATCGAATAAATTTGCGTCATGCGGGGCCGAATGGCGGTCCCCACAGGCATCACGGACAACAAAGGGTGCAAAGCCAGACTGGAGCGCATCCAGAGCGGTTGCGCGCACACATCCCGACGTCGACAGGCCAGTGATAAGCAACGTATCGATGGCCGCGGTCGTGAGGATGTCCGTAAGCGCAGTTCCAAAAAAGGCCGAGGCAAATTGCTTCGAGATGATGCGTTCGTTATCCAAGGGTTGAAGCGACGGCGGAAATACGCCGTAGGGTGAACCTTTCACAAAAACACGGAGCGACGGAATTTTCTTGTAGAATAAACCGCCATCCGCGCCGTCCTTTTCATAGACGACATTTGTGAAAATCACCGGAATGCCGGCTGCCCGAGCCGCAGCCAAGAGGCGTATGTTGCTCTCCAAAGCTTCCTCAACATGGGCGTAAAGAGGCGACGCTTTGTCTAAATATGCCATGACAAAATCGACGATCAGTAGTGCAGGGCGCTTGCCAAAAGACAAGCGACCATCAAACGCACCAACATAGTTTGCTGCCAGATCGTCGTCCTCGTGTGGCATCAGATTGCGCCTGCCGCCTTCAGCCGATCGAGTTCCTGTGCTGCCATACCCAGCAGTTCGCCGTAAATCTCGGCATTGTGCTGCCCAACTGTAGAGGGTGCAGGCGACCGCACGCCGCTTGGCGTCGCAGACATTTTTGGAAAGGTGCCTTGCATTTTCAGCTTGCCATAACGCTCGGTCTCGACCTCGATAATGGCATCGCGCGCCTGAAAATGCGGGTCGGCCAACATCTCGGGCGCGCGGTAAACGCGGCCTGCCGGGATGGAATATTTGATCACCAATGCGTCCACTTCGTCAACGGTCAACGTCGCGGTCCATGCATTAATGCGTTCGTCCAGTTCCAACTGATTATGGCCACGCGCCAAATGGGTTGCATAACGTGCGTCGGTACCAAGCTCAGGCATGCCCATAGCTTCTGCCAAACGTTGCCACAGCGAGTCTTTGTTCGCGCCAATCATATATTCGCCGTCTTTGCAGATATAGACATTGGAGGGCGCAATGCCCTTAAGGATGGAGCCCGATCGCTCGCGAATGAACCCGCTATGGTCATATTCAGGAACCAGTCCCTCCATGACTTGCAACACGCTTTCATACAAAGCCGCGTCGATAATCTGACCCTGACCTGTGACGCTGCGATGGTGCAATGCCGCCAGCACGCCCATGCACCCATAAGTCGCGGTCAGCGTGTCACCAATGGAGACCCCCATGCGGCTTGGAGGGCGGTCGGGTTCGCCAACAATATAGCGCCAGCCGCCCATGGCCTCGCCAATACCGCCAAACCCTGCACGGTCCGAATAGGGCCCTGTTTGCCCATAGCCGGACATACGCGCAATGATGAGGCCGGGATTTTCTGCCAAAAGCACATCTGGCGCAAAACCCCATTTTTCCATTGTACCGGGTTTGAAATTCTCGACCAGAATGTCTGCTTTGCCGATCAACTTGCGGACAAGCGCCTGTCCTTCGGGGACACGCAAATTGGCCGAAACAGATTTTTTGTTGCGCGCTATGACTTCCCACTGCACCTTTTCTGCGCCTTGGCCCCAGACACGCATGGGATCGCCGGCACCCGGTGGTTCCACCTTGATGACCTCAGCGCCCATATCGCCAAGCAACTGTCCGCAAAACGGACCAGCAAGCAGCTGGCCGAGTTCAACAACGCGCAACCCTTTTAGTGCGCTCACTCGGCGGCTTCCAAGGTTGTCCAAACCGGCTGGACAGGCGCGCTAAGGCCTGTCTCAACTTCGCAATTGGCACGCAATTGTTCAATACTGGGTCCATAATTGAACAGGGAAAGCGCTGCGCGTTCTTGCCTTAACTTGGCACGCAGCGCGTCGGTGGCCCCAACGTCTACTTCGCCATGCGCATTTGCGATTACGCCATAGGCTTTTGCGCCGGCCACAGTGACAAGCCCTTGCACGATCTCTTTGCCAACAAGGGCAGGGTCGCGGTCAAGGGCATCGCCCCAGCCACCGCCGCCCCAGGTGATGAAGTGCAACTGATCGCCCTCTTCTACATGAACGTCTTCAACCTTGTTGCCGATAATCTGCGAGCTGCCGTCGGCCTTTTCGAGAATTTTACGCGCACGTTTGCCGGGTTCACCGCCATTGACACCCCATGGAGGCACGAACCACCGATCGTCATGGATCGAAATTGTTCCGCTCGCGAGGAAACGATAGGTCATGTGAATGCCGTTTCCGCCGCGATGCAAACCTGCGCCGCCACTGTCGGGTTCTGTTTCATATCGTTCGATGAGCAGCGGGAAGTAACGCTCCAGAAACTCGTTAGGCACATTCGTAAAGCCCGGCCACAGAGAGTGACCATCGGGCCCATCGCCCATTGGCCGACCTGGAATACCGCCAAAGCCGATTTGGAAGAGCTGGAACCAATCGCCCTTCTTGTCATTGCCCGAGTAGAACATGTGTGGGCTTGATGAGAATCCGGCCGCATTTAAGAATTCCGGTGTTTTTTGTCCCAAGAGACCACCTAAAATATCGAAAATGCGACCCAACGCGTGGGTGCGACCCGAGAGCGCTGCTGGAAATTTCGGCTTGAGAAGCGACCCGTCCGGAATGCGGACATCGATCAGATCATAAAAGCCATCGTTGAATAGAATCTGTGGATCGAAAACCATGATCATATAAATGCCGAAGAACATCTTGAACATATTCTCGTTCAAGAAGAAGTTGATCGACGCTTGGCTTTGCGGGTCAGTGCCAGCAAAATCGAGCACAACCTTTTCGCCTTCGCGCCACATGGTGCACTTAATTTTATACGGGCCAGCGCCCATGCCATCGTCACAGATATAATCTTCGAAACTTACTGGATCTTCGCCAATTGCCATGGCGATGAGCGATTTCATCGCACGGTGATTGCGCGCGAGCAGTTCTTGCGTGGCAGAGATGTAGACATCGTCACCAAAGCGCCCGGCCATTTCGATGACCCGGCGTGCAGCCACCCGGCACGAGGCAATGAGCGCATTGAGATCCGCCTGACACCAATCTGGTTTGCGGGTCTGATGCATCACCAGCTTCATCAGGTCGTCGTTATACTCGCCCTTTTTCCATATTTTGACTGGTGGGATACGAACGCCCTCTTCAAAAATCGAACGGGCATTGATCGGCATTGATCCCACAACTTTGCCGCCAATATCGGATTGGTGACCGAACATGGATGTGTAGGCAATCAATCGGCCGTCTTTGAACACGGGTAAAAGGACGAGCCAGTCGTTTGAGTGGCTGACCGCACCGTCGCAGGAATAAGGGTCAGACAGCAGGATCATGTCGCCGTCTTCCAGCGAACCATCCCAGTTATCCAGAAAGCCGCCAATGAAGCTACCGAATTGACCAACAATCATTTTGCCGGTGTGGTCCGCGATTAATGGAAACGCATCACCTTGCTCCCGAATACCGGGGGACATTGCTGTGCGTACCAGCGTTGCGTCCATTTCGATGCGGGCATTACGCAGCGCATTTTCAATGATGTCGAGCGTGACGGGATCGATAGCGATCTTGTTAAAGGGCGTATTGTTTGTTTCAATGATTTGGGCGGGCATGTCGTTAGCCTCCTCAAGCCAGATTGATCAGGATGTTGCCGACTTTGTCGACTATTGCGACGCAGCCAGTTTCGATGAGTGTGGTCGAATCCATTTCGACAACGATAGCTGGCCCTGGAATGATATCCCCCTGACGCAACTTGGATCGATCATAAATGACCGCAGCCTGTTCCATGCCATCCATCCACAAAACATGGTCGCGCATTTTTGCAGCAGCCGGGTTTCCATCCCCCTTAGGCAATTCTGCAGCAGGCAAATCCAAAGCTTGCCCCAATGCGACCGCGCGCAAGTTCACGATTTCGTGCGGGGTATCCATGTTGAAGGTGAACAACCGAAGATGCTCTTCGTCGAACCGCTTCAATATGCCCGCGACGCCGTCACGTTCCAAAATGTCTGGCGTGATCGTCAACGGTACTTCAAAAGCCTGACCGGCATACCGCACGTCGATTTCAAATTCGCTGCTGATGTCTGCGTCATTTATGCCGTCGGACTGCAATTGCGCGCGGGTCTGCTCTGCCATTTCCTTGAGAATGGCAACAAGTTCGGCCGCATCAGTGGTCGTGGCCAAACGTGAAAAGCTGCGCGCAGTTTCGGTCCGCATGCGTGTTGTGGCATCGCCCAGTGCACATAACACGCCCGGTGACATGGGCGATATGGCAGGCCAGCTGCCCATCAGCCTTGCCACGGCATTGACGTGAAGTGGTCCGGCACCGCCGAAGCCCATCAGCGCAAAATGCCGCGGGTCATAGCCTTGCTGAACTGAGATCATGCGCAACGCGCCGAACATGTTTTCGTTGACGATATCAATGATGCCGCGCGCCGCAGCCATCAAGTCGATGCCAAGCGCATCGGCGATGGTCTGCACCGCCTTTTTCGCGCCCTCACGGTCAAGTTGGAAGGTTCCGCCCAACAGATTTTCGGGCAGATAGCCAAGCACGACATTTGCGTCCGTGACCGTGGGTGCTTCGCCGCCCTTGCCATAGGCCACAGGACCTGGAACCGCGCCTGCAGACTGCGGACCAACGCGCAGGGCCCTCGTGAGTTCGGGCACATAGGCGATTGACCCGCCGCCCGCGCCAACGGTCTTCACATCCAATGAAGATGCGCGCACCGCCAAATGGCCGACTTCGGTCGTACGCACACGGCGTGGTTCAAGATTTTCGATCAGCGCGACATCGGTTGATGTCCCCCCCACATCAAGGGTGAGGATGTTTTTGATACCTGCATTCTTGCCAACCCAAAGCGCACCGGTAACGCCGCCAGCTGGCCCCGACATCAATATGTCGACGGGATGCTCCTGCGCCTTTTGCGCGGACATCAGTCCGCCGTCGGACCGCAATAGCGACAATTTGCCAGTAAAACCGGCGTCGGCAAGCTTACTACGCAGGTTGGAGATATATTTGCCGACGACTGGGCGCACTGCGGCGTTTGCAACGGTTGTCAACGTCCGCTCATATTCCTGCATTTCAGGCAGCACTTCATGGCTGAGCGACACAGGGACATTTGGCAGCAGCTCACGTGCCAATTCGCCCACGCGGGCCTCATGTGCCCCATTTGTATAGGCGTTCATGAAGCTGACGGTGATTGCCTCGACGCCTTGCGCCTTCAGATAGGCCAAAGCGGTTCTGGCGGAAGCTTCATCCAAGGGGCGCACTTCACCGCCTTGCGCATTCATCCGACCGCCAACGGTTACGGTATCTTCCAAAGCGGCCAAGGGTGTTGGCTTTGGCCAGATAATCCACGCGGCAAGCCCACCTGGGACATAAGAGCGCGCTATCTGCATGATATCACGATATCCCTCGGTCACGATAAGGCCAACGCGTGCGCCCTTGCCCTCAAGCACCGCGTTGGTCGCGACAGTTGTGCCGTGGAGGAAATATTCTATCCCGGTCGCATCGACGCCTGCGGTGGCACAGATGGCATTCACGCCGGTCAGGATACCTTCGCTGCTATCATGTGGCGTAGACGGCGTCTTGTGCCGCCAGAACGCGCCAGTGTCCGCGTTGAATAACAATAGGTCAGTGAATGTTCCACCGACGTCAACGCCCAAACGATACCCCATTAATATCTCCCTCAACCTATTTTCGGAAATGCTGGCGCCTGCGCCACCATGCCGGGTAGTTTTCTGCCCATAATGTCCGATAGCCATTGGCTAGCCTCAATAAGGCTATCCAAATTCATTCCCGTGGACACGC